>NZ_JAEUMO010000145.1 GCF_016793285.1 Phenylobacterium sp. | reverse complement strand
GTGCTGATGGGCCTGCACGCGCTGGCGCGGTTCGGCCAGCCGCGGCGCAAGGGGCGAGCGATCGCGCTGGGCGCACGCGCGCTGGTGGACAATTCGGCCGAGCTGGTGCGCACGGCGCGCAAGGAACACGAGCTGGCGCCCGCCTACGCCGCGCTGATGCGTGCGCTGGTGGCGCGGGCGGCCGGCGGCCACGCCCACGAGGTGCGCTGGCTGGACGACCTGGCGGCGCGGCGCGGGGTGGCTCCGCCGTCCGAACTGGCCGCCGAGGCCGAAGGGACGAAGACGCGCGACGACCTCCTGTCGTTCGCGCGCAGGATCTACGAGTGGCGAGGGGAGATGACGCGTGAACGTCGCTGAGGTGAAAGCGCTGGCCGCCGGAGTCCGGAACGAGGTCGGCAAGGCCATCGTGGGGCAGGGCGACACCGTCGACTTGCTGCTGACGGCGCTGTTCGCCCGCGGCCACGTGCTGCTGGAGGGGCCGCCCGGCGTGGCGAAGACCTATCTGGCGCAGTGCTTCGCGCGCACCCTGGGGCTGGATTTCGGGCGCATCCAGTTCACGCCCGACCTGATGCCCGCCGACATCATCGGGTCCAACGTCTTCAACTTCCAGACCTCGACCTTCTCGCTGACCGAGGGGCCGCTGTTCTGCGAGCTGCTGCTGGCGGACGAGATCAACCGCACGCCGCCGAAGACGCAGGCCGCGCTGCTGGAGGCGATGCAGGAGCGCCGGGTCACCATCGACGGCAAGGCGCGCCAGCTCTCGGAGCACTTCATGGTGGTGGCGACACAGAACCCGCTGGAGCAGCAGGGCACCTATCCGCTGCCGGAGGCGCAGCTCGACCGGTTCCTGTTCAAGCAGACGCTGGGCTATCCGACCTACGAGGAGGAGCGGAAGATCGTCGCCGAATACGGCATGCAGAGCGGCCACGCCGACCCCGCCGCGCGCGGCGTGTCCCGGGTGGTGACCGCCGAGCTGCTGACCCAGGCGCATGCCGCCGTGGCGGGCGTGCGGCTGACCGACGACATCGTGGGCTATGTGCTGGACCTCGTGCGTTCGACGCGGGAGACGCCGGACCTGGCCAGCGGGGCCAGCCCGCGGGCGGCGGCGCAACTGGCGCTGGCGGCGCGGTCGCGCGCGGCGCTGGACGGGCGCGACTACGTCATCCCGGACGACGTGAAGGCCCTGGCGCTGCCGGCCCTGCGGCACCGGGTGATCCTGTCTCCGGCGGCGGAGATCGACGGGCGGCGGCCCGACCAGATCCTGCAGGCGCTGGTCGACGTGGCGGCTGCCCCGCGCTGACATGAGGGTCTACCCCACACGCCGGGCGATCGCGCTGATGGCCGTGGGCGCCGCGCCGGCGCTCGCGGTGGCCGTCGCCGCGCCCGGACTGTGGACCGCGGCGGCGGCGTGGATCGTGCTGGCGGTGGGGCTGATGCTGGCGGATCTCGCGCTGGCCGCGCCGCCGCGCAGCGTGACGATCGAGGCCGCGGCGCCGCGCGTCATGGGGATCGGCCGGCCCGAGACGGCGCGGATCTCGGCGCGGTTCGAGGGACGGGCGCCATTGCAGGTGGAGCTGGCGGTGGGCGTCAACGAGCGGCTCGCCGCCGAGCCCGGGCGGCTGATCGCGCGGACCGAGGGCGGGGCGGCCGAGGCGGCGGTGACGCTCTCGCCCCTGCGCCGCGGCGAGGGGCGGATCGAGGGCGTGTGGGCGCGCTGGCGCGGCCCCCTCGGGCTGGTCTGGCTGCAGCGCCAGGCGCCGGAGGCGCCGGTGCTGGCGGTGACGCCCGACGTGGCGGCGGTGAAGGAGGAGGCGCTGCGCCTCTTCGCCCGCGACGCGCCGCTGGGGGCGAAGCCGCTGCTGGACCGCGGCGAGGGCTCGGACTTCCACGCGCTGAAGGAATTCCAGACCGGCATGGACCTGGGCGACATCGACTGGAAGCAGTCGGCCCGCCACGGCAAGCTGATCGGCCGCGAGTACCGGACCGAGCGGAACCATCATGTCCTGCTGGCGATCGACACCGGGCGGCTGATGAGCGCGCCGGCGGCGGGGTTGCCGAAGCTGGACCGGGCGATCAACGCGGCGCTGCTGCTGGCGTTCGTGTCGCTCAGGCTGGGCGACCGGGTGGGCCTGTTCGCGTTCGACGCGCGGCCGCGGCTGGCCAGCGGGCTGGCGGCCGGGTCGCAGGCGTTCCCGCTGCTGCAGAAGCTGGCGGCGTCCATCGACTATTCCCCCGAGGAGACCAACTTCACCCTGGGGCTGACGGCGCTGTCGGGGCGTCTGGACCGGCGGGCGGTGGTCGTGGTCTTCACCGACTTCGCCGACGCGACCTCGGCCGAACTGATGATCGAGAACGTGGCGCGGCTGATGCGCACGCACCTGGTGCTGTTCGTCGTGTTCCGCGACGAGGAGCTGGAGAGCCTTGTCGACCGCGAGCCGCAGACCGCCGACGACGTCTCCCGCGCCGTGATCGCCGAGCGGATGCTACGACAGCGCGAGGCGGTGTCCGCGCGGCTCAAGCGGATGGGCGCGCAGATCGTCGATGCGCCGGCCGAGAGCCTCGGGACGGCGCTGCTCAACGGCTACCTCGACGTGAAGCGGCGGGGGCTCGTCTGATGGCCGAGCTGATGCTGAAGAGCGCCCGGTTCCGGGCCGAGCGCGAAGGCGACTGGCGCAAGCTGGACGCCCTGCTGACCAGGGCCGAGAAGGTGGGCGCCGCGGGCCTGAAGCGCGACGACCTGCTGGAGATCCCGCTGCTCTACCGCCAGGCGCTGTCGTCGCTCTCGGTGGCGCGCTCGATCTCGCTCGACCAGAGCCTGACGGACTATCTCGAGAGCCTCTGCACGCGCGGATATTTCTTCGTCTACGGCCAGCGCTCGCGCTGGGGCGAGCGGGTGGCGCGGTTCTTTGTGCGGGACTGGCCGGCGGCGGTGCAGGCCCTGTGGCGCGAGACGGCGGTGTCGTTCCTGCTGACCGTGGCCTCGGTCGTGACGGCCTACATCCTGGTGCGGCGCGACGCCGACTGGTTCTACAGTTTCGTCGATCCGGAACTCGCGAACGGCCGCGACCCGATGGCGACGACCGCGTCCCTCCGCGACACGCTCTACAGCCAGCCCGACGTGGTCCAGGGGCTGTCCGGGCTCTCGGCGTTCCTCTTCACCCACAATGCCCAGATCGCACTCTTCGCGTTTGCGCTGGGCTTCGCCCTCTGCCTGCCGACGGCGGCGCTGATGGTGCTGAACGGCGGGATGATGGGGGCCTTCATCGCGCTCTTTGCGATGCGGGGCCTGGCCTACGAGTCGACCGGCTGGCTCTTCGTCCACGGCTCGACGGAGGTGTTCGCGATCATCCTGGCGGGCGCCGCCGGCTTCTCGATCGGCTGGGCGGTGACCTTCCCTGGCGAGCGCAGCCGTGTCGACGCGGCGGCCGAGGCCGGCCGGCGGGCCGCGACAGTGATGGCGGGCGTGGTGGTGATGCTGTTCGTGGCCGGCCTGCTCGAGGGCTTTGCGCGCCAGCTCGTGACCGTGGACCTCGCCCGCTACGCCATCGGCGCGGCCCTGCTGACCGGCTGGCTCGGCTACTTCTACTGGCCGCGGAGGCGCGCGCCGTGAGCGTCCAGGATCTCGCGCGGCGCAGGGCGTCGGCGCCCAGGCGCGCGGCCGAGCCCGACAAGGGCTGGCGAGAGTTCGTCACCCCCGAGGGCGTCGACCTGCGGCTGAAGGTGGGCGCCTACACCGAGCGCTTCGTGGCGCTGCTGCTCGACTTCCTGATCCTGTTCGGGTCGATGGCGGTGTTCAGCCTGGTCGTCTTCGGCGTCTACGCCGCCACCAAGGCGGCGTGGCTGAACGAGGCGCTGGGCGTGCTCTGGCTGCTGGTCACCTTCGTTGGCCGCAACTTCTACTTCTTCCTCTTCGAGGCGCGCCCGGGCGGGGCGACGCCGGGCAAGCGGGCCATGGGCCTGCGCGTGATCGCCGCCGACGGCGGGCCGCTGACCTCGGACGCTGTCTTCGCTCGCAACGCCATGCGCGAGGTGGAGGTGTTCCTGCCGCTGGCCTTCCTGTTCTCGCAGGGCGAGGGCGTGGATGCGGCGCTGATCGGTCTGGGGGCGATCTGGAGCGGCGTGTTCGTGATCTTCCCGCTGTTCAACCGCGACCGGCGGCGCCTGGGCGACCTGGCCGCCGGCACCATGGTCGTGAAGGCGCCAAGGAAGCTGCTGCAGGTCGACCTCGCCGACACCGAGCGCAGCGCCAGCCGCGGCGTCGTCTTCGCCCCGGCCCAGCTCGACGCCTACGGCATCAAGGAACTGCACGTCCTGGAGGACGTGATCCGTGTCGGCGACCGCAAGGCGATGGCCGAGGTGGCGGCGCGCATCCGCACCAAGATCGGCTGGGACGGTCCCGCCGACATCGCCGACCGCACGTTCCTGAACGCCTACTACGCGGGCCTGCGCGGCCGGCTGGAGAGCCAGATGCTGTTCGGCCGCCGCCGGAAGGACAAGTTCGACAAGGGGTAGGCGCGCAACTCACAGACAGTCGACGCGGCGCGCGGTTTGCGGGACAACGGTCAAGGTGAGCCTCGATCTGAACATCCGGGCTGAACGCCTCGCGCTTTCGGCGCCCTTCCGCATCTCGCGCGGGGTGAAGACCCACGCCGAGGTGGTGACCGTCGAGCTGCGCGACGGCGACGGCGCCGTGGGCCGCGGCGAATGCGCGCCCTATCCCCGCTACGGCGAGACGACCTCGTCGGTGCAGGCCGAGTTGGCGCTGGCGGCGCAGGCGCTCGCGGACGGCCGGACCGCGGCCGACGTGATGGCCGCGATGTCGGCGGGGGCGGCGAGGAACGCGCTCGACTGCGCGCTCTGGGACCTGACGGCGCGGCGCGACGGGCGCTCGGTGGCGGACCGGCTGCAGCGGCCCCGGCCCGGCCGGATGGCGACGGCCGTCACGATCAGCCTCGATACGCCCGAAGCGATGCAAGCCGCCGCTGCGGCCGTCGCCGACGCGCCGCTGCTGAAGGTGAAGCTGGACGACGTGGGCCCGCGCGAGCGGCTGCTGGCGGTGGCGGACGCGGCGCCAGAGGCGCGGCTGATCGTCGATCCCAACGAGGGGTGGACCGTCGCCACCCTGGACCTGATGGCCGATGTGGTGGAGCGGCTGCATGTGATCCTGGTGGAACAGCCGTTGCCGGCCGACGACGACATGGCGCTGAAGGGCCTGAAGTACCCGGCGCCGATCTGCGCCGACGAATCCGCCCATGTGGCGGGCGACGTGGGCCGGTTGCTCGGGCGCTACCAGAGCGTCAACGTCAAGCTGGACAAGGCCGGCGGGCTGACCGCCGCGCTCGGGATGGTGCAGCAGGCGCGCGACCTGGGCCTGGGCGTGCTGGCCGGCTGCATGGTGTCGAGCTCGCTTTCGATCGCGCCCGCCATGTGGGTCGGCGCCCTGGCCGATGCGGTCGACCTGGACGGGCCCTGGTGGCTGGAGGAAGACCGCGCCGGAGGCTGCCGGATCGAGCGCGGCGTGCTCTATCCGCCGCAGCGCGGCTTCTGGGGCGAAGCGGGGGCGGCGGCGTGAAGCCGATCGCGCCCGACGACCGCGGCTTCGCGCTGGGCCACGGGCTCTTCGAGACGATCCTCTGGAACGACCACCATCCCGGCCACTGGGACACCCACCTCGACCGCCTGGCGCGCGGCTGCAAGGTGCTGGGCCTGCCGGCCCCGGACCGGGTGGCCTGCCGCAACGTGGTGGAGGAGGCGCTCGAACTCGCCGACCGTCCCCACCGCGCCGCCGTGCGGCTGAACTGGAGCGCCGGCGCCGGTGACAGCGGCCTAGACCCGCCCGCGCGGTTCGAGCCGGTGCTGAGCGCGAGCGCGGCGAAGCTGGGCCCGACGGCGGGCCCGGCGACGATGGTGACCGCGGTGACGCGGCGCAACGACCGCTCACCGGCCTCGCGGCTGAAGACGCTGAGCTGCCTCGACAACGTCATCGCCCGCGGCGAGGCGAAGAAGGCCGGCGCGGACGAGGCGCTGATGCTGAACAGCCGCGGCAAGATCGCCTGCGCGGCGGCCGCCAACGTCTTCTGGATCGTCGAGGGGGTGCTCTACACGCCCGCGCCCGAGGCCGGCGTGCTGGAAGGCATTATGCGCGCCGAGGTGCTCAGGGCCGCGCGGCGGTCGGGGGTGAAGGTGCGGATCGTGCGCGGCGCGCGGCCGGTCGTGCTGGAGGACGCGCCGGTGTTCCTGACCAACAGCCTGACCGGCGTGCGGCGCGTGGCGCGGCTGGACGGCCGGGCCGTGCCGGTTCACCCGCTGGTCGATCGGCTGGCCCGGATGGTCAATCCAGAGATGCGATGACGCGGCGCAGGGTGTCGGCGATCTGGCCGATCTGCGCTGGGTTGATGATCAGCGGCGGCGACAGCGCCACGAAGTCGCCCGCCATGCGCACGGTCAGGCCCTGCTCGAAGCACTTCACCATCGCCTCGTAGCCGCGCGCGCCGGGCGCGCCGGGGCGGGGCGCCAGGTCGATCGCGCCCATCAGGCCGAGGTTGCGGATGTCGGTGATGACGGGAATGTCGCGCAGGCCATGAAGCGCGTCCTCCCAGACCGGCGACATGGCCGCGGCGTGGGCGAATAGGCCTTCACGCTCATAGATGCCGAGTGTCGCAAGGCCCGCGGCCATCGCCACCGGGTGGCCCGAGTAGGTGTAGCCGTGGAAGAATTCCACCGCGCCCTCGGCCCCGCCCGCGATGACGGTGTCGTGGACACTGCGGCTGGCGAAGACGGCGCCGCAGGGGATCGAGGCGTTGGTGATGCCCTTGGCCGTGGTCATGATGTCCGGCGTCACCCCGAACCGCGTCGAGGCGAAGGCCGAGCCGGTGCGTCCGAAGCCGGTGATCACCTCGTCGAAGATCAGCAGGATGCCGTGCCTGTCGCAGATGGCGCGCAAGCGTTCGAGGTAGCCCTTGGGCGGCGGCAGCACGCCGCCCGCGCCGGCCACCGGCTCGACCATCACCGCCGCGATGGTCTCGGCGCCGTGCAGCGCCACCAGTTGTTCGAGCTCGTCGGCCCATTCCGCGCCGTGGTCGGGCAGACCGCGGGAGAAGGCGTTGCGGGCCGGATCGTGGGTGTGGCGCAGGTGGTCCGAGGCCAGCAGCGGGTAGACGCGGCGGTTGTTGACCAGGCCGCCGACGGAGATGCCGCCGAAGCCCACGCCATGGTAGCCGCGCTCGCGCCCGACCAGCCGGATCCGCTGCCCCTCGCCGCGGGCGCGGTGGTAGGCGATGGCCATCTTCAGCGCCGTGTCGGCGGCTTCCGAGCCCGAGTTGACGAAGAACACGCGGTCGAGGCCCGGCGGCGCGACCTTCGCCAGGCGGCTGGCGAAGTCGAAGGCCAGCGGGTGGCCGGCGTTGAACGAGGACGCATAGTCCAGGCTCATGAGCTGGTGGTTCACCGCCGCGGCGATCTCGGGCCGGCCGTGGCCGGCGTTGACGCACCAGAGGCCGGCCGTGCCGTCCAGGATCTCGCGGCCGTCGTCGCTGCGGTAGTACATGCCGCTGGCCGAGACGACCATGCGCGGCGCGGCCTTGAACTGGCGGTTCGCCGTGAAGGGCATCCAGAAGGCCGACATGTCGGTCCGGTTGGCGAGATCGTGACTGGCGTCGTCCATGGCGGGACCTCCGTGGCGCCCACGAAACCAGCTTCCCGCGGCGGCGGCTAGGCGGTTTCGAAGCCGTGGCGGTAGCGGCGCGTCGGCGCGATCGCGAGGCCCGCGAGAGCCGAGGCGGTCGCCGCGATCCCGCAGGCGAGGATCGTGGCCGCGGGGCCGAGGGCGGACAGGACCAGCGGGCCCGCGGCGGTCGCCAGCATCATCGAGCCGATGATCGTGACGAGGCGCAGGCGCAGCAGCGCGGCGTAGTCGTCGCCGGCGAGGCGCGTGGCGAGGAAGGTCGTGATCTGCAGGGTGGCGACGCTGTTGCCGACGCCGATCAGCAGGGCGGCCCCGGCCATGGCCGGCACGCGCCACTCGACCGGCGCCAGGAGGGCGGTGACGCCCAGCAGGGCCAGGCTGGCGCCGATCATGACGTAGCCCGCGAACAGGCGGCGTAGCGGCCGGGCCGGGTTGGTGAGCACGAGGAGCGGCGTCGACACGATCTCGGCGGTGGCGCCGACGCCGATCACGATCGCGAGGTCCGGGAGCCCGCCGCGCTGGGCGAACAGCAGCGGGACGGCCACCGTGTAGCCGAGCGCATAGGCGCCGCCGCGGACGCCGGTCGCGATCAGCACGCTCCAGACCCCCGGGCAGCCGTTGGCGGCGCGGATCCCGCGGCCGAGGCGGCGCAGGACCGGCTGGCGGCCCGGCGGGACGCGGCCGTCGTCCAGCCTGTTCCCCACCGCGAAGCAGGCGGCGGCGGAGGCGATGAAGGTGAGGGCGTTGGCGGTCAGGAGGTGAATGGCAGGCATCACCTTCAGCAGGGCGGCGGCGAGGAACGGCCCGGCGGCCTGGGCGATGCGGACGCTGGAATCGAAGAGGCCGTTCACCTCGCGCACCTTGCCCGGCGCCAGCTTCGGCAGGCCCGAGAGGAACACCGGCCGCGCCATCGCCTGGATCGCCGCCAGCGCGACACCTGCCGCGACCAGCAGCGGGAAGGTCAGCCCCGAACCGAGTCCGGCCACGACGACGCCCGCCGCGATCAGCGCACAGACGGCCTCGGTGGCCACCAGGAAAGTGCGGCGCGGCCAGGCTTCGACCGCCGGTCCGGCGAAGAGGCTGACCGCCACGATCGCCGCCGACTGCGCGGTCACCAGTAGCGCCGCGTTCGGCCCCGCCAGGGTCGCGGCGATCCAGATCGCGCCGACGCGGTACAGCTCGCTCCCCACCGCCGACAGCGTGATCCCGGCCCAGAACGCGCGCAGCGTCCGGTCCTTCAGGAGTTCGGCATAGGGATGGACGGCCATGGGCCGAGGATGAGGCCGCCGAGTCGGGCGGGCGGCCAAGTTGGTGAGTCCGGAGCGGTGGGCGCGGATCCGCCGCCCCGGACTGCGTCGTGCCCCGGAGGACCCGATGCGGCATCGTGCGCCGGCCTTTCGGCGCCGGATTGTAAATTCCCGCCATGACTGCAGCGAGAGGCGAGGCTACGGGCCGGCCGGTAGACTCGGATCGGCCGCTCCCTCGGAAGCGCGATGCACGGGCGCCGATCAGGCCGCAGGGTTGCAGGCGTCGCGAGTGACGCCTGCCCCTTCGGTGTGCGTCCTCGACGGAGCTTGTGACTAGCAGGCCGCCGTTCGCCGCGAGCGCCGGACCATCGCGCCGACGGCCCCGAAGCCCAGGATCATCAGGGTCCAGGCGCCCGGCTCAGGTACGCCGGCCGCCAGTGGCGCGCTTGCGCCGACCAGGCCGATGTCTGTGAGCCCGTTCGCGAAGCTGCCGCGGATGTATGACTGGCTGCTGGCGTTGGGCGTCAGCTTGTCGATCGACTGGCCGAAGCCCCAGAGCAGCGATGTTGCGCCAGCCGGACCCGAAGTGACCGTGGCCTTCACGAACCCGGCGTCGGTGAACCAGGTCGATCCGGCCACCAGCCCGAACTGTGCCAGCGTCGGGTTCCACGCCGCAGCCTCGCCGGCCGGCGATCCATATTGGCCGGATCCCAGCGAAACATAGGCGTCGCCGCCTCCGTTCACGTAGTC
The DNA here is from genome assembly GCF_016793285.1 of Phenylobacterium sp. Classification (GTDB taxonomy): domain Bacteria; phylum Pseudomonadota; class Alphaproteobacteria; order Caulobacterales; family Caulobacteraceae; genus Phenylobacterium. The sequence continues at coordinate 24,713 of NZ_JAEUMO010000145.1, read as the reverse complement.
GATGAGGGCGGCGTGGTCGATGATCTGGCCGAAGTGGAAGACCGCGTCGTAGTTCTGCGCCGTGGCGAGGTTGAAGCTGGCCGAGTAGCTGACGGTCTTGCCGTGGAGTGCGAACTGCGCAGCGGCGGCCCCGAGCTGGCCGCTCAAGCCCGGGTTGCCGTTGAGGAAGAGGTAGTTGGAGCCCCCGAACGTCGCCGCCAGCGCCGCGACGAAGCCGTTGGTCCCGGCGGCGTAGTCACCCTCGAAGGCAAACGACGAGAGCTGCCACTCGTCGCCTGAGGCGACCAGGACACCGGCTGCGGAGGCAGGCGTGCTGGCCCCGAGGAACAGGCTGCCGGCAAGGGCTGCGGATAGGATGGTGACGCGCATCAGGAGCTCCCGGTGAAAGACGCCGGGCACCCCGGACGGCGCAAGGTTAGCGGCGGCGTGCCGGGACGCCCTCCCCCGAAAGGGGGTCTGCCCGACCTGCGGGCTTGCCGATGGCGGCCACTCTGCGTGAAGCTGAGGCGCAGCCCGCCGCTAGAGCCGGGCGACCAGGGAATTCCGATGCGCTTTGGAATCTTCTACGAGCACCAACTGCCGAAGCCGTGGAACGAGGGCGACGAGGCCAGGCTGTTCCACGACGCCCTGGAGCAGGTCGTGCTCGCCGACCGCCTCGGCTACGACTACGCCTGGGAGGTGGAGCACCATTTCCTGGAGGAGTATTCGCACTCCTCGGCGCCCGAGGTCTTCCTGGCCGCCTGCGCGGCGCTGACGAAGACCATCCGTGTCGGTCACGGCATCCGCCAGGTGATCCCGCACTACAACCACCCGGCCCGCACGGCCGAGGGGCTGGGGACGCTGGACATCGTCAGCCGCGGCCGCCTCGACTTCGGCATCGGCGAGGGGGCGACACGCCTGGAACTGGGCGGCTTCGCCATTCCGGCACGCGAGAAGCGGGCGCTGGCGCTGGAGGCGGCGGAGCAGATCGCCAACATGATGGTGATGGAGCCCTACCCCGGCTACGAGGGGAACGGCTTCTCGTTCCCCTGCCGCAACGTGCTGCCGAAGCCGATGCAGAAGCCGCATCCGCCGATGTGGATGGCCTGCACCAACCGCGACACGATCAAGATCGCCGCCCGGAACGGCATCGGGGCGCTGGCCTTCTCGTTCCTCGACCCGAAGGAGGCGGAGACCTGGTCCGAGATCTACTACGGCATCATCAGGAGCGAGGAGTGCGTGCCGATCGGGCATTCGGTGAACGCCCAACTCGCGATGGTCTCGAACTTCTCGGTGCATCGCGACCGGGACGAGGCGATCCGGCGCGGGCAGGAGGGCTTCGAGTTCTTCTCCTATGCGGTCAACGCGCTGGTGGCGCACGATGTCTTCCCCGGACGTTCGCAACTGTTCGAGGACTTCCAGAAGGCCCGGGCGGCCAGCGACGACGAGATCATCGCCGCACGCCGGGCCGCCGAGTTCAACGCCAACGGCATCGGCACGCCCGACGACATCCGCCAGCACATCCGCGGCTTCCAGGCGGCGGGTGTCGACCAGGTGATCTTCCTGCAGCAGGCCGGCCGCAACAAGCACGCTCACATCTGTGAGGCGCTGGAGCTGTTCGCCGCCGAGGTGATGCCGGAGTTCAAGGCCGAGGTGGCCGAGCGCGAGGCCGCCAAGGCCAGGGCGCTCGCCCCCTACATCGAAGCCGCCATGGCCCGTAAGCGCTGGATGAAGCCCCTGGCCGACGACGAGATACCCGTGGTGCCGGCCTCGCGCCCGAAAGCGCAGATCAACGAGACGGTGCGCTGACAACCTCGTGCCCCGCGCGCCGCGGGGGGCGAGGCGTTCCTACCTGGCTGTCCAGATGGGCTGGCCGATCTGGTCCGTGCGGGCGGCGCGGCCGTGGAGGCAGACTTCGCGGAACTGCCAGAGGAAGGCGGCGGTGGGCGGGTTCACCCAGCCGCCGCGGGCGAACATGCGCAGGATCGGCGGGCCGCCGTTCGGATGCTTCTCGCGGCGTGGGGCGCGGGGGTGGTCGAGGTCGCTGAGCGGGACCTGCCAGACGAGGTGGACTTCGTCGGGATTGGCGACCGGATGCACGGGCTCGGCGCTCCAGAGCACGACCGGCGTGACGACGTGGCCGCCCAGGGTGGCGAAGTCGTCCAGCAAGCCCAGCGCCGCCTCGCGCGGCAGGTCGACGCCGACCTCCTCCTGAGTCTCGCGGCAGGCCGCGGCGACGGCGTCCTCTCCGGGATCGAGCCCGCCGCCGGGCAGAGCATAGTTGCCGGCGTTGCGACGCAGGTGCATCGCGCGGCGCGTCAGCAGGAAGGCCGGCCCGGCTTCGGTGGGCGCGACCACGATGGCGACGGCCGCAAGGCGCTTCCCCTCGGCGGGCAGCGCGATGCGGTCGAAGCGGGCGAGGTGGCCCAGGATACGGCTGCGAAGGTCTTGCACGCCCGCAGCATAGGCCGACTCCCGCCTCGGGCGACGCCCGACCTGCGCCGCCGGAGCGCCGCGCCCGCCAGCCCGAATCCGGCGATCGCCAGCGACCAGGTCCCGGGCTCGGGCACGCCGCCGCCGATCGGGCCCACGTCGACGCTTCCGCTCAGGAAGGCCCCGCCCGAAGGGTTGCGGAAGTCGACGTAGTGCAGCGAGCCGAAGCGGCCCCAGATCTCCACGGCGCCGACGTTGCCGACGCCGCTCGGCGCGCAGGCGAAGTCGAAGACCCGCATCGAGCCCAGCTCGGGCGCGCTGCGCAGGTAGATGAAGTCGGCCTCGTCCTTCTGGGTCCCGGGATCGCCGCAGTCGCCGACCGCCTGGTTTGTGACGACGGTGAAGGCGTCGCTCATCACCTGGTTGAACTCGGGCGTGGCCGACGTCGTCGTGAGGCGGAAGTTGAGCGTGACCGGATAGTTGTCGGCCGGGTTCTGACCGCCGCCGACCCACTGGCCGTTGTTGAAGACGAGCGTGCCCAGCAGGAATTCCTGGCCGGTGACGACGTTGTCGAAGCTTGCGGCCGGGTTGAACTCCACGCGACCCTGAATGGCGCCCGGGACGTTGGTGTAGCCCATGGTGACGGCGTTGCCCGACAGGGGCAGCGTCCCGCCGACATAGACGTATCCGGGGAAGGCCGCCGAAGTGACGCCGTTGACGGTCGGGATCTGCCCGTTGACGGCGCCGGTCAACTGCCAGTTGGCCGGATCGTTGAGGAAGGCCGTCTCGGTCGAGGCGAACGGCCCCTCGAAGCTGGTGAACTCGAAGCTGATCGTACCCGAGCCGCTGGCGGCGCGGGCGACAGGGGCGATCGTCAGGGCGACGGCGGCCGTGACGAGCAGGCGGGAAAGCGGGGACATTGGGGGAAACCTCCGGAACTTGAACCGGAGATCATGCTGTGGCGGCGTTTGCCGTCCGACTTGGCGAAACGCGACGCCGGAAACGGACGGGCTCAGGCCCAGAGCGGCGAGGAGCCCTTCAGGAAGCGCAGGTAGAAGAGCACGCGGGCGATGTCGCGGCCGTCGTCGCTGAACACCACGTCGTGCCAGGTGTTCTCGGTCTTCGGGCTCTCGGTGAGCTTCAGGATCCGGGTCCTGGCGACGTACTCGACTCCCGCCTTCAGGGGGCCGGCGAGGTGCTGCACCTCCAGCGCGCCGAAGAGGCCGACGTGCGGCTGGGCGGCCTTGCCGACCGCGGCGCTGCGGGCCTGGTGGGCGAGTCCGACCGCCTGCGAGGGCGGCAGGACGCCGTCGGCGTAGCAAGGCAGGTCCTCGGTGATGATCTCCCGGTGCTTTTTGAGGCGCTCGGGGTCGAGCACGACCCGGGCCTCGCCGACGTCGCCGACCCGGATGGGCGCCAGGATGCGCAGGCGGCTGCGGTCGGCGTCGGCCTGGCCGGCCATGCGGCCGACGAGTTCGGCCCCGGGGTCGGGTCCGCCGGATCCCGTGCCGGTGCAGATCAGAGCGCCGGCGCGGTTGATCATCGCGAGGCGGGCGTGCGGCTGACCGCCATCTGCCCGCGCCTGCACCTCCTCGCGGTCGACGGTGGCCTGGACGAAGTAGAGCGATAGCCCGCCGGTCTCGAACCAGCCGTCGCCGTAGAGTCCGACCAGATGCGGGACGAACTGGTCCATATGCACGGAGCCCGCGACCGTGCCGCCGCGGAAGCCGAGCCTGGTTGCGGTGGCGTCGTCGTGGATCGAGCCCTTCACCTCGGCCGCCATGTTGCGCGGCTCCCGGAACGGGCCGGTCCAGGTCTCAGGCGCGAGTGCGTCGCTCATGGCGTTCCTCCAGCCGGTCTTCATGCCGGACTTTCGAAAACGCTGAGCCTGCCGGGCGCTCCCGTCAACCGGTTGCGAAGGGCGATCAGGCCGCGCGCGCGGCCCGCCGGCGGAGCACGGCGCCTGCGGTCGCGAAGCCCAGGATCAACGTCGCCCATGCCGCCGGCTCCGGCACGCCCATCGACGGCGCGGGGTCGAAGCCCGAGATCGTCCCGTTCACACCGCGGTTGCCGACCCGACGCGGCAGGTCGGGCTCGCTGATCTGGCCGAAGATGTTGGCGACGCCGTAGGTGTCGTCGAACGTGAAGCTGCTGCTCCCCAGGGCGGTGAGCGTGGCGCGCACCCTGACCGGGCCGATGCCGTTCAGCGTCCTCGGCGGGATGAAGAGATCGGTCGTGGTCGTGGAGTCGGGCGCGTGGGCCCAGAGGTCGCCGTTGGCGTCATAGAGGCTGACGCTATAGCCCTCGCCCGGGTCGAGGCCGGCGATCGCGAACTGCAGGTCGAAGAACCAGAAGCGGTAGTATTCGCCCTCGCCGAGGATATCGAAGTCGATGGCCACGCCGTGCGCCGAGTCGACGAGCAGGCTGGCCGCCCGGGCCGGCGTCGAGGCGAGCGCGAGCAGGGCCGCCCCCGCGACGGCCAGGTTCTGGATACGAGACATCTAGGTTCACCCCCGCGGGCGTTTCCGCCCCTTCCCGGCAACTCTGGTCCGCGGGGCCGCGGCGCGCATGAGCCGAACGTACTACGGCGGCGGGGGAGGCGCCGCGAGGCGCTGAAGGATCTCGAACCAGTGTTTCATCGGCATGAAGTGGCCGATGTCCTCGATGACGCGGACCTCGGCGGGCCGGGCGCCGACGTAGTCGCCGAAGCTTCGCGCCGGGATGATCGCGTCCTCCGCGCCCGACCAGAGGATCAGCGGGCAGGCGAACGCCGGCGCGTCGGCGGGCGCCGTGCGGAACGCCTGCATCTCGGCCGCTGCGCCCCGGCTGCCCTGCGCCAGGGCTTCGGCGGCGTAGGCGTGGACATAGTCGACCACCCACGGGCTCGCGGCCAGGAAGGCGGCGTCGCCGGCCGAGTGCGCGGCGGCCTTGCCCAGCAGGCGGCGGGTCAACTGCGGCGTGTGACGCAGGCGCACGATGCCGAACAGCGCCTCGGCGATCCAGGGCTGGGCCTCCATCCTGCGGCGCATGCGGGCGAGGGGATTGCGGTCGCGCGGGGGACTGCCCGGCGCACGCCCCGACGAGGCCATGACCAGCGTCGCGCGCGCCCCGAGCCGGGCGGCGACGTGCAGGGCGAAGGCCGCGCCGGAGTGGGCGCCGCCGACGGCGAGCCGCTCCAGCCCCAGTTCGTCGGCGAGGGCGACCATGTCCGCAGCGACGCCGGGGAAGCTGTAGCCGGGCGCCGGCGACGAGAGGCCGAATCCCGGCCGGTCGGGGGCGATCAGGCGCAGGCCCAGCGCGCGGGCCCGGGCATCGGCGCCGGACGGGAGGAGGCTGGATCCCGGCGTCCCGTGCAGGATCAGGACCGGCCGGCCCGCGGACGCGCCGTATTCGCGGTAGGCCAGGGTCCGACCGTCCGCGAGGGTCACGCTCAGCACCGGCGGAGCGTCGGCGAACGCTCCCGCCGTCGCGGCGCCGAGGCCCGGCGAATCCATCGCCCGGTTGACGCCAGCCAGTTCGGTCAGCGCGCGCACGAGGTCGCTCTGGCGCTGTACGCCGAGTTTGGCGAAGACCGACTGGAGCTGGTTGCGCACGGTGCGGGCCGAGACGTCGAGCCGCTCGGCGATCTGCTGCATCGAGAGGCCGTCACGCAGGAGCCGCGCGACCCGAACCTCGGCCTCGGTCAGCCCGAAGCTGTCGCGGACCACGCCCCAGAGCCGCGAGTTCTCGTCGACGGCGGGGAAGACCAGGCCCGCCAGCGCCCCCGCGGCCTCGGCGTCCGAGGCGAGGGGGAAACTGCCGACGGCGCCGGCGAAGGCGAAGCGGGGTCCGCCGCCGGTCTCGAGGCGCACGATGAGCTGGCGCTCGCCGGCGCGCACACGGCGGAGCGCGGCCGAGACGATCACGGCGTTGGCCTCGCGCGTCCAGGCCAGCGGCCTGTCCAGCTCGAGGTCGCCCAGCGTTTCGAACGCCACCGCGGCCTGCGAGTTGAACGAAACGACGCGGTCCCGGTCGGAGAGGACGATCCAGCCCGCCTCGGGCGGGGCGGCCTGCGGATCGCCCTCGCCGCGGCGGTGCTGCGCGAGGGCGGCGGAGTGCGCCCAGGCGATTGCGGCTTCGCCGCCGCCGGACGTCGTCGTCCCGGCGTCCTCGTCGGGCAGGAGATCGAGCAGCGCGTCCCAACTGGCCGGGTCGGCCGCGATGCGGCCGAGCGCCTCGATGACGAGTTCGGAATCTGAGGCCATGCCCACCCGCGCAGGTCCGCTACTGCGCAGCTTTCCCGCCACCGCGTCAACGCCCCTCGCGAGGGACCGGCCCGTTCCCGGGTCACGGCGTTTGCCCAATCGGCGCAATTGCGGGCATTCTGCGGGGAAAGACGAGGGAACGACCATGGCCGACGGTGCGGTGAGCTTCTACCCGGACGAGGCGCGGGAGCGGGCCTATGCGACGCCGCTGGAGGACCTGAACCCGGGCGATCCGGACCTGTTCCTGACCAACAGCTTCTGGCCCTATTTCGAGCGCCTGCGGGCGGAGAAGCCAGTCCACTGGTGCAAGGACTCCGAGTTCGGCCCCTACTGGTCGGTGACCCGCTACGACGACATCATGGCTGTGGACACCAACCACGCGGTCTTCTCTTCGGAGGCGGCGCTGGGCGGGATCACCATCCGCGATGCGCGGACCGAGCTGCGCCGGCCCAGCTTCATCGCCATGGACCCGCCGCGGCACGACGTACAGCGCAAGACCGTGAGCCCGGCAGTGGCGCCGGCGAACCTGATGCTTTTCGAGCCGATCATCCGCGAGCGGGCCGGCCGCATCCTGGACGAGCTCCCGGTCGGCGAGACCTTCAACTGGGTAGACCGTGTCTCCATCGAACTGACGACCCAGATGCTGGCGACCCTGTTCGATTTCCCGTTCGACGAGCGGCGCAAGCTGACCCGGTGGTCCGACGTGGCGACGGCGCTGCCGATGCCCGGCGGCATCGTCGAGACCGAGGAGGCGCGCCAGGCAGAACTGATGGAGTGCCTCGGCTACTTCACCCGGCTCTGGAACGAGCGGATCGCGCGGCCGCCGGCCGGTGACCTGGTCTCGATGATGGCCCATGGCGAGCACACCCGGAACATGACGCCGGACGAGTATCTCGGGAATCTGACCCTGCTCATCGTGGGCGGCAACGACACGACCCGGAACTCGATGACCGGCGGCGTGGTGGCGCTGAACATGTTCCCGGCCGAGTACGACAAGCTGCGGGCCGGCGGAGCGGCGATGATCCCCGACATGGTGCCCGAGATCATCCGCTGGCAGACGCCGCTGGCGCACATGAGGCGCACGGCCCTGGTCGACACCGAGATCGCCGGCCAGCCCATCGCCAAGGGCGACAAGGTCATCATGTGGTACGTCTCGGGCAACCGCGACGAGCGGGTGATCGAGGACCCCGACGCCTTCATCATCGACCGCGCGCGGCCGCGCCAGCACCTGTCGTTCGGCTTCGGCATCCACCGCTGCGTCGGCAACCGCCTGGCCGAGCTGCAGCTCAAGATCGTCTGGGAGGAGATCCTGAAGCGGTTCTCCTTCGTCGAGGTCGTGGGCGAACCGACGCGGGTGCGCTCGAGCTTCGTGAAGGGCTACGAGACCCTGCCGGTGCGGCTGCACAGGGCCTGAGGCGACGACGGCCCGCCGGCCTCGCCAACGCCAGTTCTGGGAGATTCAGGCCAGCCGCGGTGTCCGCCGCACGATCGCCCACGCGAACCACAGCGCCGGTACGATCAGGAACGCCGACATGGCGAACGGCGCGCCGGGCTGGATCATCGAGAAGGCCTGGCCCGCCGCCAGCGGTCCTGCGACGCGGCCCAGCGCCATGCCGCTGGTGTTGAGGCCCAGCATCTCGCCCTGACGGTCGGGCGGCGCGGCCTGCGAGATCAGCGCCGAGACGTTCGGGAAGCAGATCGACTGGCCGAAGCAGACGAACAGGAAGCCCACCATGGCGACCGGCCAGTTGGGCGAGAGTCCCTGGGTCGAGATGCCGACGAACATGAAGACCAGTCCGGCGGCCAGCACCCGCGCCTCGCCGAAGCGCCGCGCCAGGCGGCCGGTCATCACGCCCTGGAAGAACGCCCCCGCCAGGCCCACGAGCATGAACGCCAGGCCGATCTGCCGAGGTCCCCAGCCGAAGCGGGCCTCGGTCCAGAGGCCATAGGTGGCCTCGATGCCGGCGAAGCCGATGACCACGATGAAGCTGATCACCACCACGCGGCTGATGATGGGATCGGCGAAACCCTCACGGATGCGCGCCGACTTCACCGCTTCGGCGCCGCCGCGTCGGGCCGGTGCTCGCGCACCAGCAGGATCACCGCCAGAGCCGAGGCGAGCGCGAAGCCCGCGGCCACCAGCAGCGGCAGTTGGAAACCCAGCGCGCCCCTGTCGGGCTGGGCCAGGAAGCCGCCGATGGCCGGGCCGGTGGAGAAGCCGGCGCTGAACGCCGCGCTCATGATCCCCATGCGCCCGGCGCGCTTCTCGGGCGGCGTGATGTCGGCCAGCGCGCCCTGCAGGGTCGAGATGTTGCCGGCGAAGACGCCGTTCACGAACCGCAGGAAGAAGGCGACCCAGATGTTGGGCGCGAAGGCGAAGAAGCCGTAGGTCACGCCCACCATGGCGATGGTGACGATCAGCACCGGCTTGCGCCCGATGCGGTCCGACAGCTTGCCCCAGAACGGCTCGCCGATGAGCTGGCCGACCGAGAAGGCCGAGAACAGCAGCGTCACCTGCCACGCCGGCGCGTCGAACGCCTGGGCGAAGAAGGGCAGCAGCGGGATCACCAGCCCGAACCCGGCGATCATCAGGTAGATGACCGCCAGCAGTACGATGAGCGCGCGGCGCTCCTCGGCCGGCGGCAGCAGGCTCGTCACGGGACCTGTCCGGAGGCGCGCCAGGCGCGGGCCTTCCGTCCGGCGCCGATGGCCAGGAAGATGGCCGGCACCACGACGATGGCCCCCTGGATGAACGGGGCGTCGATGGTCAGCGGGAAGGTGAGGCCCGCGCAGAACGGCCCGATCACCCGGGCCAGCGCCCCCATGGCGTTGTTGAGACCCAGGATCTGGCCTTGCCGGTGCGGATCGGCGGTCTCCGAGATCAGCGCCGACACGTTGGGCCAGGCGACCGACTGGCCGATGGCCGACAGGCTCATCAGCGCGATGGTCATGGGCCCGCCGGTCGAGAACGGCTGCAGCCCGATGCAGACGACGGTGATCGCCATGCCGACGGCCAGCATGGTCGCCTGGCCGAAGCGCTCGGAGAGCGGGCCCGTGAGCGCGAGCTGGGTGAAGGCCGACGCGACGCCCACGAACATGAAGGCGTAGGCGATTTCGCGCGGGCCCCAGCCGTAGCGGGCCTCGGTCCAGAGGCCGAAGATCGATTCGATGCCGGTGAAGGCGAAGCCCACGAGGAAGGTCACCAGCATCAGGCGGCCGATCACCGGATGGCGCGCCGCCTCGCCGGTGGCGGCCCAGCGGTTGGGCCGGAAGGTGTTGGTCTCGTCCCGCTGCCGGCTCTCGCGGATGAAGAGCGCGATGGCGAGCGACGAGGCGCAGAACAGGCTCGCGGAGATGAAGAGCGGCAACTGGAAGCCCACGTGCCCCAGCGAGGGCTTGGCGAAGACGCCGCCCAGGAAGGGCCCCACGATCAGGCCCACGTTCCAGGCCGCGCTCATCCAGCTCATGGAACGCGTGCGCCGTTCCGGCGGGGTCACGTCGGCGATGTAGCCCTGGATGATCGAGCCGTTGCCGCTGAACAGCCCCCCGAACAGCCGGATGAAGAAGGCCGCCCAGGCGGTCGGCGCGAACGCCAGCGCCAGGTAGCAGAGTCCGTTGGCGAGGATGGTGAACACCAGGAGCGGCTTGCGCCCGTATTTGTCCGACAGCCTGCCCCAGTAGGGCTCGCCGAAGAAGGTGCCGACCGAGAACGCCGAGAAGATCAGCGCGATCTGCCAGGGCGGCGCGTCGAACGACTTGGCATAGAAGGGCAGCAACGGGACGATGATCCCGAAGCCCAGCATGTTCAGGAAGATGATGCCGATGAGCGACAACGCGGCCCAGGGCGGCGGCGTCGCCTCCCTCGGCGGCGTGTCTGACATGTGAGCGGTGTTAAGGGCCGCGCGTGATGCGGGCAAGGCTGCCGAAGCGGCGGGGGTGCGTTCGCCGGCCGCCGTCACATGGCGGGCACAGCCGGCTGGAGGCGCGAGAGCGGCCCGGCCGTGCGGAAGAAGCCGGGGTAGAGGTCAAGTCAGTGAGGGTTGTCCCGCTCGATCAGGTTGATCTTCCACTGGCGCGGATACTCCTTGAGCCGCTTCTCGCGGCGGATCGCGGCTTCGATCCCGTCGTGCCACTCCAATCAGACGAGGCGCTTCGTGAAGCCGTCGGGGGCGCCTTCGCGATGCTGCGAGACGCGAAGCAGGAGGTCGCTCGTGACACCGATGTAGAGCGTGCCGTGCTTGCGGCTGGCCATCATGCAGACCGCGCTCATCCCGCTCTCCCTACACTCGTCATCCCGCGACTTGTTCGCGGGACCCATCAACTCCGAGGTCAGGGATGACGTGCAGCGTCGCCGCCGCGGATCATCACGGCCTCCCGCGTTCTCGGGTCCCGCGAACAAGTCGCAGGATGACGAACAAATATAGAACACACCGGAGAGGAACGCTACGGGTTCTGCTTCTTCAGTTCGGCGCGGAAGGTGGCTTCCTGCTGGGCGTAGAAGGCTTTGCAGCCGCCCGGGTCGACGAAGGCGTCCGCCTGGCCGGCGTCGAGTTTCGCGCGCTTGGCGGCCATGCCGAAGAAGCGGCCGTGGGAGCCCAGGAAAACCTCGCAGGGCAGGGTCTTCCAGGTGGCGAAGCTCTTCTCGTAGGCGGCGGTGATGCCCGGATAGGTCTCTGTCCTGCCGAGCCTGTAGCCCGGCAGCACGCTGGACGAGCAGTGGACCAGGCCCTGCCGCACCCTGCCGGCCACGGTCACCGGGAAGGTCCAGGTGGTGCAGCCGGCGGTGTGGCCGCCGGTGACGTGGGCGGTCAGCGTCCATCCGCCGAGGGTGACCTTCTCGCCATCCTTCAGCGTGTGGGCGACGGGCACGGGCTCGTACTCGTAGGCGGCCCCCTTGATGAAGGGGTCGCCCTTGCCGCCCGCCGCGATGATCGGTCCGTCGGCGACGCTGGCGTAGAGCTTCGCGTCGGGCGCGGCCTTCCGGATCTCGGCCAGGCCCGCGGCGTGGTCGTAGTGCTGGTGGGTGTTCAGCAGGATCTTCACCCGCGCCGGGTCGAAGCCGAGGGCGCGGATGTTGGCCACCACCTGGCGGCCGGTCCTGGCCTCGCCGCCGTCCAGCACGACAAGGCCGGCCCTGGTGACGAAGAGGTAGGCGGTCAGGTCCGACGAGCCGACGTAGTAGAGCCCCTCGCCGATCTTGAACGGCTTGACCGGGTCGGCCCAGTTCGACGGGTCCTGCGCCGCGGCCGGCGAAACGAAAACGGCCGCTGCGAGAGCGGCCGTTCCGAAAAGCATGGCGGCGGCCCGGATCAACGGGGCGCCAGGATCATGATCATCTGACGGCCCTCCATGCGGGGCTCGTACTCCACCTTGGCGACGGGCTCGAAGTCGGCCTTCACCTTCTGGAGGAGTTTCATCCCGAGTTCCGGGTGGGCCAGCTCGCGACCGCGGAAGCGCAGGGTGATCTTCACCTTGTCGCCTTCCTCGAAGAAGCGGTACATCGACTTTTGCTTCACTTCGTAGTCGTGGATGTCGATGTTCGGACGGAGCTTGATTTCCTTGAGCTCCACCACCTTCTGCTTCTTTCGCGCCTCGTTCTTCTTCTTCTGCTCCTGGAACTTGAACTTGCCGTAGTCCAGGATCTTGCAGACGGGCGGATCCGCGTTGGGCACGATCTCGACGAGGTCGAGCCCGGCTTCCTCGGCGGCCTCAATGGCGGCGGAGGTGGGCATGACGCCCTGCTTCTCACCGTGCTGGTCGATGAGGAGGACGCGGGGAACGCGGATATCTTCGTTCATGCGCGGCCCTTCCTTGACGGGCGGCGCTTGCATGGGGCGGCGAATAGGCGGTGCTCCGAGACTGTTGAAAACGCAGAAACGCCGGCGCGCGCGAGGCGCTCCGGTCGTTCCGATCAGTATATGCCGCCAGGACCCCTTTCGTACAAGGAGTCCCTTGCGAGGCTTTCCGACCGAGGCCTCAGCCGGAAGGGGCCGGGGCGAGAGAGTTCGCCGTCTGCGCCACCTGGGCCACGGGCAGCTCGGCCAGGTTCTCCGCCCGCAGAATGGCCACGCGGCCACGGGGGGCCGAGAGGGCCGGATCCGACGCCCTGGAGAACAGCACGATCGTGGGGGCCCCGCCGGCCGCCGCGAGATGCAGCGGTCCGGTGTCGTTGCCCACCGCCAGCGCCGCCTTCGCGCCCAGGAGCGCGACGGATGCGAAGTCGGTGCGTCCGGTGAGGTCGCGGGCCCGCGGCACGGCGCGCTGGATCTCATGCGCCAGATCGGTTTCCTGCGGGCCGCCGACGATCACGATGTCGAAGCCGCGGCCGTAGAGGATGCGGGCGAGTTCGGAATACTTCTCGACCGGCCAGCGCTTGTCCATGCGGTGGGCCGAGCCGCCAGGGACGAAGATCACATAGGGCCTCGGCCTGTTGGCGCCGGGCACCGGCCGCTCGGGCGAGCGGGCCCTGGCGATCCAGGAGAGATCGGGCGGCGGCGCGGCGCCGGGCTCGGTCGGCGCGTCCTCCCAGATCCCGGCGTACATCAGTTGGTCGGCCTGGCGCTCCAGCGTGTGCATGCCGTTGCGGAGCGGGTTTCTGTGCGGCAGCGAGCAGCCGAAGGCGATGCCCGACCACGGCGGCGGGCCCGGACGCAGGAGCTGGAAGATGCGGTTCGACTGGGCCGAGGTCTGCAGGTCGTAGACGCGGTCGTAGTTCGCGTCCCGGATCCGTTTCCGCAACGCCATCCACTCGGGGAAGCCTTCGGGTCGGCCGCCGGTGTCCACCGCGTTGAAGTAGGGGCAGATCTTCGCCAGCGCCTCGAACGGCGGCGTGGTCAGGAGCGTGATGTGCGCCTTGCGGTGCGCCTGGCGGATCCGCTTCATGGCGGCGAGCGCCAGGACGAAGTCGCCCAGCGCCGAGAGCTTGATCACCAGGATGCGTTCGACGTGACGGGGCATCCTAGGTCGCTCCTTCCACGAGCTTCGAAGGATCGCCGGCCCCGCGAAGCCTTGGCGTAGCGTGGGGCATCAGCGGCGGGCCTCCAGCACCCACTCGTAGGCGGCCAGGGTCTGGGCGCACATCGCGTCGACCGAATAGAGCTGGCGGGCGCGCCTTCGGCCCACCTCGCCCATCTCCATGCGCCTGGCGGGGCCGAGGTCGATGGCGCGGGCCAGCGCGGCGGCCCAGGCGGCCGGATCGTCCACCGGCGCGAGCCAGCCGGTGACGCCGTCGACCACCGTCTCGGTGACGCCGCCGTGCGCCGACGCGATGACCGGGCGGCCCATGGCCTGCGGCTCGACCGCGGCGCGGCCGAAGCTCTCGGGCACGCTGGTCGGCAGGATCGCGATGTCGGCGAGCATGTAGGCCGCCGGCATGTCGTCGCAATGCCCGACGAGGCGGACGGTGTCGGTCAGGCCCGCGGCGCCGATGGCGGCCTGCAGCTCGGCCGAGTAGCCCGTGCGGCCCTGGTCGTCGCCGGCGAAGAGGACCAGGAAGTCGCGGCGGCCATCGGCGGCCAGCGTCCGCGCGGCCTCGACCACCGTGAGGTGGCCCTTGATGCGGGTGAGGCGCCCGGCCAGCAGGATGCGCGTGCGGTGGTCGTCGCCGGCCACGCCCCAGGCGGCCCGCAGGGTCTCGACGCGGTTGGGCGTGACGAAGGCGGGGTCGAAACGGTCCAGGTCGACGCCGCGCGGGATGGTGACCAGCTTCGCCGGATCGAGCTGGTGTTCGGCCAGCACATGGTCGCGGGTGTAGTCCGAGTTGGCGATGACCAGGTCGCCCCGGGTCATGACTGCGTTGTACCACCGCTTCAGCGCCGACTGGGCCTTGTAGACGCCATGGTAGGTGGCCACGAACGGCGTATCGGTCGCCTTGGCCGCCCAGAGCGCCGAGAAGGCGGGCGCCCGGCTGCGGGCATGCACGATCGAGACCTTCTCCTGGCGGATCAGCGCCACCAGGCGTGCGGCGTTGCCCAGGATCACCAGCGGGTTCTTGGTCTGCACCGGCATCTGCGCCATGCGGCCGCCGTCGGCCTCGAGCCGGGCCACCATCCGACCGCCCCGCGTGGCGACGAGGGCCGTCCCGCCCGCGCGGACGACGGCCTGGGCCACGTCGATCGTGCTCTGCTCCGCGCCGCCGGTCTCCAGCTCGGGGATGACCTGCAGCAGCGTGAAATCGGGGGGTAACGGCACGCGCTCTCTCTAAACTGAGTTGGCCCCCGCTGCTAAGAGGCGCGCATGAGCGAAGTGAGCGGATTCCTCGACCGGCCTGATGGCGCGCGGCTGGCGTGGCGCATGGTGGAGGGCGCGGGCCCCACCGTCGTGTGGCTGGGCGGCTTCAAGTCGGACATGACCGGGACCAAGGCCGAGGCGCTCGCGGAGTGGGCGCTGGCGAGCGGGCGCGGCTACGTGCGGTTCGACTACTTCGGGCATGGCGAATCGACGGGCGAGTTCGCCGAGGGGACGATCACCCGCTGGCGCGACGACGCGATCGCGGTGCTGAACGAGTTGACGACCGGGCCGCTGGTGCTGGTGGGCTCGTCCATGGGCGGCTGGATCGCGTGCCTGGCGGCGCTGGCGCTGCCGCGGCGGGTGAAGGCCATGGTGCTGATCGCGCCGGCGCCCGACTTCACCGAGAAGCTGATGAAGCCCGGGATCCCGGCCGACGGGCTGGCGGCGCTGGAGCGCGACGGCGTCTGGCTGCGGCCGAGCGAATACGGCGATCCCTACCCGATCACCCGCGCCCTGCTGGAGGACGGCGCCCGCTGGTCGATCCTGGGCGAAGAGCCGATCCCGATCGAGGCGCCGGTGCGTATCCTGCAAGGCGGCGCCGATCCGGACGTGCCGTGGCGCCACGCCCTGGAACTGGCCAACAGCCTGAAGGGCGACGACGTGGTCTTCACGCTGATCCGCCCTGGCGACCACCGCCTCTCGCGGCCCGAGGACATCGCCCGGATCATCGCGGCGGTCGAGGAGGTGAGCTAGTGTCCCGATTCCGAAGTTCGCAGGCGCCTGAGGCGAACTCAGTCGAACTTCGGAATCGATAAGGACACTAGGGAAATATCTGTTTCTAGTGTGCTTTTTGGATCTGAAGTTCGCTCGGCGCTCCGACACGGAAGCAGGCGAACTTCAGATCCAGCACACTAGCCGCCGGCGGCCAGGATCGCCCGCAGGCCTTCGCGATGGGTCGGGTACGCCGGCCGCCAGCCGAGCTCGGCCTTGGCGCGGGCGTTCGAGACGCGCTTGCTCTCGCCGTAGAAGCGCATGGCGGCGGGCGAGAGGGCGGCCTGCGCCAACGGGATTTCCGGCGGCGGCTCCATCTCCAGCAGCCGGGCCGCGTAGGCGATGACGTCGCTGTTGGGGGCCGGCTCGTCGTCGCAGAGGTTGTAGGCGGCTCCGGCGCGGGGCCGGGCGATCGAAGCGGCGAGGCCGGCGGCGAGGTCGTCGACGTGGATGCGCGAGAACACCTGGCCCGGCGCCGCGATCCGCCGGGCGCGACCCTCGCGCAACCGGTCCAGCGCCGAGCGCCCGGGGCCGTAGATGCCGGGCAGGCGGAAGAGCATCACCGTCAGGCCCATGCCGCGGCCCACCTCCAGCCAGTCGCGCTCGGCTCCGACCCGCCGCGCGGCCTCGACGGACTGGGCGGCCAGGCGGCTGTCCTCGGTCACCCAGCCGCCGCGCCGGTCGCCGTAGACGCCGGTGGTGGAGAGGTAGCCCGTCCAGTCCGGGAAGGCGCCGGCTTCGGCGAGCGGTCCCACGAGGCTGTTCAGGCCCGGGCAACCCTGCGGCCCGGGGGGCGCCGTGATCAGGAGCGCGGTGGTCTCGCCCAGGGCCTCGGTGATGGCGTCGCGGTCGGCGAGGTCCAGCGGCGTCGCGCCGTCGGCGCTGATCGCATCGCGGGTCGCGGGGTCGCGGAAGGTGGCGGCCGTGCTCCAGCCCTCGGCGGCCAGCCGGCGCGCCAGCGCGCGCCCGGTGAAGCCGTAGCCGAAGAGGAAGAGCCGCACGGCCCCTACAGCAGTTCGCGGATCATCTTCCGCGCGGCGTCGGCGAGGTCGGGGCGGGCCAGCGCGAAGGCGACGTTGGCGCGCAGGAGGCCGATCTTGTCGCCGCAGTCGTAGGTGGTCCCCTCGTACTCCAGGGCGTGGAAGTCCTGCGACTTCATGAGGTTGAACATGCCGTCGGTGAGCTGGATCTCGCCGCCGGCGCCGCGCTCCTGGGTCTCCAGGATCTCGAAGATCTCCGGCTGCAGGATGTAGCGGCCCGAGATGAAGAGGTTCGAAGGCTCGGTCCCCGGCGCCGGCTTCTCCACCATGCCGGTCATGCGGTTGAGGCGGCCGTCCTGACCGTCCAGCGCCACGATGCCGTACTTGTGCGCCTCGCCGGGCGGGGCGGGCTCCACGACGACGATGTTGCCGCCGGTCTCCTCGTAGGCCGCGACGGCCTGGCTGAGCGCGGGCGGGTCGGCGGCCATCAGCATGTCGGGCAGGATCACCGCGAAGGGCTCGTCGCCGATGACGTGGCGCGCGCACCAGACCGCGTGGCCCAGGCCCAGAGGCGCCATCTGGCGGATGAAGCTCATCTGTCCCGGCTCGGGCAGGTCGCGGCGCACGTCGGCCAGGATGTCGAGCTTGCCCTTGGCCTCGAGCGCCTGCTCGATCTCGGGGATGGTGTCGAAATAGTCCTCGATGGCGGCCTGGCCGCGGCCGACGATGAAGACGAAGTGCTCGATGCCGGCCGCGCGGGCCTCTTCGACGATGTAGCTGAGGATGGGACGGTCCACGACGTTCAGCAGGTTCTTCGGCGTCGTCTTGGCGCCCGGCAGCACCCGCGTTCCAAGCCCCGCCACCGGCAACACCGCCTTGGTCACCCGTCTGCCCATACGCTCACCCTCCGGACTGTCGCGACGTCCCTAATGCGTTCCGCGAGGCGGACCGAGGAATTTTCGCAGGCGCGCGACCATCACGATTTTGAGATCGCACGAAGTTGTGTAGGCTTTGCCCGCTCGGGGATTCACCCCCAAGGGGAGCCTACTCAATGAAGCTTCGCATTCTGACCGTTGCCGCCGCGGGTGTCATGGCGCTGAGCCTGGCTGCCTGCCAGAAGAAGGAAGAGGCCCCGGCCGCTCCGGCCGCTGACGCCGCCGCCGCCCCGGCCGCCGATGCCGCTCCGGCCGCGCCGCCCGCCGACGCCGCTGCCGCTCCGGCCGCCGACGCCGCCGCGGCTCCCGCCGCCGAAGGCTCGATGGCCGCCACGCCGCCGGCCGAACCGGAAAAGAAGTAAGCCTTCTCCTTCAGCGAGATAGCTGGGAAGCGGCCGCCCTCCGGGGCGGCCGTTTTTCGTTCTGCCCTGCCCCTCGCGGGGAGGTGAGGCGGACTCACTCCACCGTGACGGACTTCGCGAGGTTCCGCGGCTGGTCGACGTCGGCGCCTTTCAGCACGGCCACATGGTAGGCCAGGAGCTGGATCGGGGGCGCGTAGACGAGCGGGGCGATGAGCGGATCGCAGCGGGGCGCGGTGACCACGACGCGGGCGCCCTTCGGGGCGTGCGCCTGGCCTTCCGGATCGGTCACGAACACCACCTGGCCGCCCCGGGCCATGACCTCGTTCATGTTGGACGCCGATTTCTCGAAGTAGCTGTCCGAGGGCGCCAGGATCACGATGGGCGTCTTGTCGTCGACCAGCGCGATGGGGCCGTGTTTCAGCTCGCCGGCGGCGTAGCCCTCGGCGTGGATGTAGCTGATCTCCTTCA
The DNA here is from genome assembly GCF_016793285.1 of Phenylobacterium sp. GTDB lineage: Bacteria > Pseudomonadota > Alphaproteobacteria > Caulobacterales > Caulobacteraceae > Phenylobacterium. The sequence continues at coordinate 6,312 of NZ_JAEUMO010000145.1, read as the reverse complement.
GCTTCAGCGCGCCTTCCAGAGACAGCGGATACATCGGGCCGCGGCCCAGGAAGAGCACGTCGCGGGCCTGGGCGATCTGCTGGGCGACCGCGCGGACGGCCTCCTCGAGCTCGATGGATTCGGCGATGAGGCGCGGGGCTTCCAGCAGGATCCGGACGCTGCGCTGCTCCTCTGCCGCGTCGATGCGGCCGCGGGCGCGGGCGGCGGCGACCGCCAGCGCGGTCAGCACCGAGACCTGGGCGGTGAAGGCCTTGGTGGAGGCGACGCCGATCTCGGGGCCGCAGTGGATGGGCCAGACCACGTCGACCTCGCGGGCCATGGTCGACTCGGTGGCGTTGACGATGGCGGCGCTCGTCATCCCCCTGGCCTGGCAATAGCGCAGCGCCGCGAGCGTGTCGGCCGTCTCGCCCGACTGCGACATGGCGATCACGAGCGAGCCTGAACGCAACGCCGGCTGGCGGTAGCGGAACTCCGAGGCGATCTCGACGTCGACCGGCAGGTCGGCGAGCTGTTCGATGAGATACTTCCCCAGGAGGCCCGCGATGTACGACGTGCCGCAGGCCACGATCTGGATGCGCTCGAGCCCGGCGAAGTCGATGCCGCCCGGGACGGCCGTGGCCGAGGTGAGGGCGTCCACGTAGGCCGCGATGGTGCGCTGGCACCCCTCGGGCTGGTCGTGGATCTCCTTCTCCATGAAGTGGCGGTAGTTGCCCTTCTCGACCAGGGCGGCGGATGCGGCGACGGTCTTGACCGCCCGGCGCGCGGGCCTGCCGGCGGCGTCGAAGATGGCCGCGCCGGCGTGGTCGATGGCGACGTAGTCTCCTTCGTCCAGGTAGCAGACGCGGTTGGTGAACGGTCCGACCGCCAGCGCGTCCGAGCCCAGGAACATCTCGCCTTCGCCGTAGCCGACCACGAGCGGGCTGCCGCGCCGCGCGCCCAGGATCGTCGCCTCCTCGCCCGCGATCAGCACGGCCAGCGCATAGGCGCCCGTGAGCTGGTCCAGCGTGGCCTTCAGGGCCTCGAGCGGGGACCGGCCGGTGGCGAGCTCGCTGTCGAGCAGGGCGGCGATCACCTCCGTGTCGGTGTCGCTCTCGAACCTGTGGCCGGCGTGCTGAAGGCGTTCGCGCAGTTCGGCGAAGTTCTCGATGATGCCGTTGTGGACCAGGGTCACGCGGCCCTGGGCGTGCGGGTGGGCGTTTCTCACCGACGGCGCGCCGTGGGTGGCCCAGCGGGTGTGGCCGATGCCGACGGTGGCGACGAGCGGTTCGGCCGCCAGCACCTCCTCCAGCGCCTTGATCTTCCCCTCGGCCCGGCGGCGGACCACCCCGCCGGCCGTGACGCCGGCGACCCCGGCGGAGTCGTAGCCGCGGTACTCCAGGCGCTTCAGGCTCTCGATCAGCCGATCCTGGACGGGCCGCGTCCCGACGATGCCGATGATGCCGCACATGTGGCTGAAGCGTCCTTTGTGATAGAGGCGAATCCGGTGGGTGGCCGGATCATGCGGCGCTTTAGCATCAGCTAAGGTCGGACCCACTAAAAGTCTGTTTCGGAACGTCTCCGGTCCTCCACGAGCCCTCCCCATGAGCAAACGCGCGTACTTCGGCACTGACGGCATCCGCGGCGAGGCCAACCGCCATCCCATGACCGCCGAGGTGGCGCTCCGCGTCGGCATGGCGGCCGGCAAGCTCTTCATGTCGAAGGACGAGCGCCGCCATCTGGTGGTGATCGGCAAGGACACGCGGCTGTCCGGCTACATGATCGAGCCGGCGCTGGTGGCGGGCTTCACCTCGGTCGGCATGGACGTGCGCCTGTTCGGGCCGCTGCCGACGCCGGGCGTGGCGATGATGACCCGCAGCCTGCGCGCCGACCTGGGCGTGATGATCTCGGCCTCGCACAACGCCTACACCGACAACGGCATCAAGCTGTTCGGGCCCGACGGCTACAAACTCTCCGACGAGCAGGAGCTGGCCATCGAGGCGCGCATGGGCGAGGGCCTGGAGCAGAACCTGTCGGGACCCGAGGCCCTGGGCCGGGTGCAGCGGATCGACGACTGCCAGGCGCGGTACATCGAGATCGCCAAGGCCACCTTCCCGCGGCGGCTGAACCTGTCGGGCATGCGCATCGTGATCGATTGCGCCAACGGCGCCGCCTACAAGGTGGCCCCCGCCGCGCTCTACGAGCTGGGCGCCGAGGTGATCACCGTCGGCGTGGCGCCGAACGGGGCCAACATCAACGAGGAGTGCGGCTCCACCCACCCCGCCGCCATGCAGAAGGCGGTGAAGGAGTATCGGGCCGATATCGGCATCGCGCTCGACGGCGACGCCGACCGCCTGGTCATCTGCGACGAGAAAGGGCAGATCGTCGACGGCGATCAGATCATGGCGTTGATCGCCGCCGAATGGGCGCGGCGCGAACGGCTGCGCGGCGGCGGCGTGGTGGCCACCGTCTACTCGAACCTCGGGCTGGAGCGGTTCCTGGCCGAGCGGCAGCTCAAGCTCGAGCGGACCGCCGTGGGCGACCGCGCGGTGATGATGCGGATGCGGGAGGCCGGCTACAACGTCGGCGGCGAGCAGTCGGGCCACATCATCCTCTCCGACTTCTCCACGACCGGCGACGGCCTGCTCTGCGCGCTCCAGGTGCTGGCGGTGCTGAAGGAGGGGGACAAGCCGATGAGCGCGCTGGCCCGCCAGTTCGAGCCGGTGCCGCAACTCCTGGAGAACGTGCGCTTCGCGGGGGGCAAGCCGCTGGAGAGCGACCAGGTGAAGGCGGTGCTCGCGGCGGCCGAGGAGCGGCTGAACGGATCGGGGCGGCTCGTCGTCCGCGCCTCGGGCACCGAGCCGCTGATCCGGATCATGGCCGAGGGCGACGACGAGAAGCTGGTCAACCAGTTGGTCAAGGAGATCGCCGGGGCCGTGAAGAAGGCCGCCGCCTAGGCAAGGCCCGCCGCCCGGATGGCCGGGTCGGCCAGTTTCACGACTATCTGAAGGTCCGCGCGGCCCGCGGGGGAAACCGCAAGGGTCGCCAAACGGCAATTGCTGTGTCACGCTCGATACAATCCGCCGGCTCGATCCGGTGGACTCGAAAGAGAAGACTGGTTTGGGAGGATACATGCGGCGCGCATTCGCCCTTTCGGGCGTCGCGCGGCAGGCCGAGCGCCCCGTGCGCTGCATTGCCTGCCTCGCTTTTGTCGGTTTGATGGGCGCGGCCTTCTGGGCTGGCGCGGTCTACATCGGCGAGACCTTCATGCGGATGGCCGGCAGCGGGTTCTGAAGCGCCGCCGTTCTAGCCCAGCCGGGGCTCGGCGTTCCGACAACGGATGATCGAGAACCTCAGGCTCGATCCCACCACCGCGTCGCGCAGCGGCCAGATGTCCTGCAGCACGCGCACCTCCACGCCCGCACCGACCAGCGCGCCCAGCGCGTCGTCGATCAGCGTGCGGCGCACCGGCTCCACAGCGTTTCGCGAAATCCAGTAGCCGGCCTCGGCGTTGGCCTCGAAGAACGTCTGTGACGGCATCTCGTAGACCGCGAGCTGCACGCGCCGCACCGCCTCCAGCCACGTCGCGGGGAAGGCCACCACATGGTCCGCCCCACCGAGGATGCGTCCAGCGTCCTCGTCGGTGGTGCGCGGTCCGCGGCGGAAGCAGACCCGCGGGCAGTCGCGGGGCAGCAGGTAGTTCGGCAGGTGCGCCTCGCAGATCGACCAGACGCAGACGCCCAGCGTCGTGTTCGTCGAGGGCGACGGCCGCGGTTCGAACCGCGCGATGTCGAGCTCTTCGCTGACGTGGAAGAGCCGCAGCGCCATCGGCCTAGCGGCCGACGCTCGAATAGTCGAAGCCGCGGGCCTTCATGTCGGCGGGCTTGTAGATATTGCGCAGGTCGACCAGCACCGGCTTCTTCATCAGGAGCTTGATGCGGTCGAGGTCGAGCGCGCGGAACTGATCCCATTCGGTGATGATCACCAGCACGTCGGCGCCCTCGGCCACTGCGTAGGGGTCGTCCTTGAAGTCGACGCCCGGCAGCATCTTCACCGCCTCGTGGCCCTCGGGATCGAAGGCCTGCACCCTGGCGCCCTTGTCCTGGAGCGCCGGGATGATGGCGAGCGACGGCGCGTCGCGCATGTCGTCCGTGTTGGGCTTGAAGGTGAGGCCGAGCACGCCGACCGTCTTGCCGTCGAGCTCGCCGTCCACCGCCTTCAGGACCTTGCGGGCCATGGCGCGCTTGCGCTCGTCGTTGACCTTCACGGTCGTCTCGACCAGCTCGACGGGGGAGCCGGCGTCGCGGGCGGTGCGGACCAGCGCGATGGTGTCCTTCGGGAAGCACGAGCCGCCGTATCCGGGGCCGGCGTTCAGGAACTTGCCGCCGATGCGGCCGTCCAGCCCGATGCCCTTGGCCACCTGCTGCACGTCGGCGCCCACGGCTTCGCAGAGGTCGGCCATCTCGTTGATGTAGGTGATCTTGAGCGCCAGGAAGGCGTTGGCGGCGTACTTGATCAGCTCGCTGGTGCGGCGGCTGGTGAAGAGGATCGGCGTCTCGTTGAGATAGAGCGGCCGGTAGAGTTCGCGCATGACCGCCTGGGCGCGTTCGTCCTCAGTGCCGACCACGACGCGGTCGGGGCGCTTGAAGTCCTCGATGGCGGCGCCTTCGCGCAGGAACTCGGGGTTCGAGACCACGGCGACATCGGCGTCGGGTCGCACGCGCTTGAAGATCTTCTCGATCTCGTCGCCGGTGCCCACTGGGACGGTCGATTTGGTCACGACCACCGTGAAGCCGTCGACCAGCGCCGCGATCTCCTCCGCGGCGGCATAGACGTAGGAGAGGTCGGCGTAGCCGTCGCCGCGGCGCGAGGGCGTGCCCACGCCGATGAAGACCGCGTCGGCCTCGCGGATGGCCCTGGTGGCGTCTGTGTCGAAGAAGAGTCGGCCGGCCTTGACGTTGGAGGCCACCAGTTGGTCGAGCCCCGGCTCGTAGATCGGGATGCCGCCGGCCTCGAGCTGCTCGATCTTCGCCGCGTCCTTGTCGATGCAGGTCACCGTGTGCCCGAAGTCGGCGAAGCACGCCCCGCTGACGAGCCCGACATAGCCCGTCCCGATCATCGCCACGCGCATGCAGAATCCCCTTCGAAGGCAGCGCCTTTCAGCACGCGTGGAGGCGCGCCGCAACGGCACATACGGGCCGCGGGTCAGCAAGACGCGGGCCGCGTAGCGCCCGTTTCGACTTCATGATAGAGGGTGAAAAATCATGACGAAGCCGATTCAGATCAGAAACGACGATGCGGTGCGCGAAGTTCGTGAAGCGGCGGCGCTCACCGGCCTTTCCATCACCAGGGTCGTCGCGGAAGGTGCCCGGCTTGTCGCCGAGCGCGCTCGACGAACCCGCAGTCCGGAAGAACGCCGGCGCGAAGTCGATCGACTGATCGCGGAGTTTCGTGCTCTCCCAAAGACAGGACAGACCCTCACGGACGACGACCTTTATGACGAGTATGGGCTTCCGAAATGATGGCTGTCGACGCTTCAGCGTTGCTGGCGATCATCCTTGAAGAGCCTGAAGCCGAGGATTTTCGGCGCGTTCTTGAGCGCGGGCCCTCGCTGATCTCTCCCGTGAACTACTGGGAGGTGCTCGTCAGGGCGTACAGGGAAGCGAACGAGCCGGGGGCGAATCGGGCCCTCAACATCGTGGCCGCGCTCGGCGTCGAGGTTGCCGAGATCGCTGCTTTTGACGCTCATCTCGCATACGCAGCGTTCGCCCGCTTCGGGAAGGGCGTCGGTGGGCCGTTGAACTTGGCGGACTGCTTCGCCTACGCGTTGGCTGAACGCGAAGGCGACGGCTTGTTGTTCAAGGGCGACGACTTCCCGAGGACCGACGTAAAGTCCGCGCTCTGACCGCGCCTCAGATTTCCTGGTTGTACCTGCCCACCTGCGGGCGCTTCGCGAGCCGCGGCTTCACTTCTTCGCGGAAGAGGGCGCGCATGTCGTCTTCGGAGCGGGTGCTCTCCACCACCACCACGATCTCCGGCTTGTTGGACGAGGCGCGGACCAGCACCCACGAGCCGTCCTCCAGCGCCACGCGCACGCCGTTGACGGTGATCACGTCGACGATCTTCCGCCCCTGGATCGTCCCGCCCGCCTCGGCGAGCGCGACGTACTCGGCGACCACGTCGTCGACGACGCCATACTTCTCCTCGTCGGCGCAGTGGGGGCTCATCGTCAGCGAGGTGTAGGCGACCGGCAGCGCCTTCTTGAGGTCGCTCAGCTTCCGGCCGGGGTTGCGGTCGAGCATCGCCAGGATCGCCGCGGCGGCCACCAGGCCGTCG
>NZ_JAEUMO010000102.1 GCF_016793285.1 Phenylobacterium sp. | reverse complement strand
CGGATCAGCGGCAGGTCCACCGCCTCGAACGACGCGATCTTGTAGGCCGGCGCATCCAGACCGCTGAGCAGGTCCACCGCCGTCTCGTCGAACGGGCTGGAGAAGATGGTGACGCCGCGCTTCTTCGCGCGCTCGAAGATGGCCGCGTGCCACTCGAACGGCGTGTGCGCCTCCTCGTAGAGTTCGTAGAGGCTGCGCCCGTCCCAGAGCCCGCCGTGGATTTTGAACTCGGGCCGGTCGACGTCCATCGTGATGGTGTCGGCGGTGTAGGTCTGGATCTTGATGGCGTCGCAGCCGGTGTCGGCCGCCGCATCGACCATGACGAGCGCGCGGTCCAGGCTGCCGTTGTGGTTCCCCGACAGCTCGCAGATCACATAGGGCTCGTGCGCTGCCCCGATCCTGCGGCCGGCGATCTCGATCTCTGGAGGGTTCGGCATGCGGCCAGCATATGGCCCGCGCCTGAAGCCTGCGTTAACTAAGTTCCGCGAGATGCCGCCGCTGCGCCACCCGCCTGCGCGATTGCAGGCCCGAGGCCACGCCGATCGCCGCGCCGGCCGTCAGGCCGGCCACCGCCAGCGCCGTGAAGGCTCTGAGGCCGACCCCGATGGCCAGCCCCGCCCCGACCGCCGCGCCCACCAGCGCCACGGCGCCTGCCGTCTTCAGCTCGTCGTCCATGAGCTTCACTACGGCCGAACCGCGACTTCGTTCCCGTCGCGTCGGCGGTGAATCGTCACTACATTGGCGCCATGTCCGAACCTCGCTCCGTGCGCTGCCTCATCATCGGTTCCGGTCCCGCCGGCTACACCGCCGCCGTCTACGCCGCCCGTGCGCTGCTGAAGCCCGTGCTGATCCAGGGCATCCAGCCCGGCGGCCAGCTCACCATCACCACCGACGTCGAGAACTACCCGGGCTTCGCCGACGTCATTCAGGGTCCCTGGCTGATGGAGCAGATGGAGGCCCAGGCGAAGCACGTCGGGACCGAGATCGTCACCGACATCGTCCTCAAGGCCGACCTCTCCCGGCGTCCGTTCCGCCTGGAGACCGACTCCGGCCAGGTCTGGCTCGCCGAGACCCTGATCATCGCCACCGGCGCCCAGGCGAAGTGGCTGGGCCTCGAGACCGAGAGCAAGTTCCAGGGCTTCGGCGTCTCGGCCTGCGCCACCTGCGACGGGTTTTTCTACCGCGGCAAGAACGTGATCGTGGTGGGCGGCGGCAACACGGCCGTGGAAGAGGCCCTCTTCCTCACCAACTTCGCCGCCAAGGTCACCGTCGTGCATCGCAAGGACGAGTTCCGGGCCGAGAGGATCCTGCAGGAGCGCCTCTTCAACCATCCCAAGATCGAGGTGATCTGGGACAGCGTCATCGACGAGGTGCTCGGCGACACCGATCCGCTGGGCGTCACCGGCGCCCGCCTGAAGAACGTCAAGACCGGCGACACGCAGACCGTCGCCGCCGACGGTGTCTTCATCGCCATCGGCCACGCGCCCTCGTCCGAGCTGTTCAAGGGCCAGTTGGAGATGGACGCCTCGGGCTATCTGAACGTGAAGGCCGGCACGGCCTCAACGGCCGTCGAGGGCGTCTACGCCGCGGGCGACGTCACCGACGACGTCTACCGTCAGGCGGTCACCGCCGCCGGCATGGGATGCATGGCCGCGCTGGAGGCCGTGCGCTTCCTGGCTGAGGAAGACCACAGGAAGGCCCATCACCCGATCAGCCACCAGGAGGCGCAGAAGATCGGCGTTTGGTGAGAAAAATCCACAGCTTGACCCTTGCGTCGGGAACCCGGAGAACCTGAGCGACAGCGACCGCTATCGGATGCATGCCGAGGCAGCGATGCGCCTTGCCGCCAAGGCCGACAGCCCGGCCGAAAGGGACGTGTACCAGTCCGTCGCCGAGGGCTGGCGCCGGCTGGCGCTGGAGGCCCTGCGCAACGAGCGCCAGGATGTCCCGCGCGAGCGTCGCGGGTTCGGGCGGGACAGGGACTGACGCCGGCGCTAGCTTCACCGGATGATCCGCTTCGCGCGCGCCGCCGACCACGCCGCCATCGCCGACCTGGTCGAGGCCGCCTTCGGCCAGCCGGACGAGGCCCGCCTCGTCGAGCGCCTTCGCGACGGCGGCGACGTGCTGTTCGAGCTTGTGTCCGAACAGGGCGGCGCGGTCGCCGGCCACATCCTCTTCTCCCGCCTCTACGCAGACCGCGCCGAGATGTTCGCAGCCCTCGCCCCGCTCGCCGTGCGGCCGGGTCTGCAACGCAGCGGTGTCGGCAAGGCGCTGGTCAGGTCGGCCCTCGACCACGCACGCGAGTTCGGCGCCCACGGCGTGATCGTGCTCGGGCATCCGGACTACTATCCGAAGTTCGGCTTCGCGGCCGAGACCGCCGCCAACGTCCGCAGCCCCTACAGCGGCAGCCCCGGCTTCATGGCCATCGCGCTGGAGAAAGGCGCCTTCGACACACCCCTGACCGTCGCCTACCCCGACGCCTTCTCGGGCTAATCCGTCGCAGCGGGGCCGGCCTGGGTGGGTTGCCCGCCGGTCGCCCTGGCGTCGAGATCGCGCTCGACAGCTTCGAGGCTCTTGTTGATGCGCTGGATCTCTTCCAGCGTCGGCTGACGGCGGGTGGACATGAGCACGCCCATCACCCGTTTCCGCTCGCCGCCCGGCGCGTTCGGGTCGACCACCGAATAGGTCCGCACCTCGCCCGCCACCGCCAGCGTGATCTTGCGCTCGGAGAGTTGCGCCTCGGTCGGCGGCGGGAACAGATCCTCGCCCTGGGTGCGCCGGTCGACGCCGCCCAGCACCGCCGGCGCCAGGTAGGCCTCGTTGCCGGCGTAGCGGCCGGTGAACGCAGGCGGTTCGCCCCACGGACCCGTCCAGCGGTAGAAGATGTGCTGGCCCACCTGGGTCATCTTGACCAGCGTCGGGGCCCAGTACGGCGCCACGTACTGGGCGTGATAGTGCGTCGCCGAACCCACGCCCTTGTCGACGTAGCCGTTCAGCGCCCGCTCGGCGACCGCCCGCGCCCGCGTCCACAGCGCCGCCATGGGCCGGTAGCGAAGCGATCCGTCGCAGGTGAACGTGAACTGGCAGCCGGTCGTCCGCGCCGAGCCCTGGTAGACCACGCCGCAGACGCTCTTCGGATAGGCCGGATGGCGCAGCCGGTTCAGCACCACCTGGGCGACCGCCTCCTGGCCCACTTCGGGCTCTCGCGCCGCTTCATAGTAGACGGCCTCGGCCAGGCACTGGAGGGCGCGGTCGCGGTCCCCGCCCGACGCCTTCAGCACGAAGGGTCGCATCGGGCGGATCGGCAGGGTGGCGAAGGGACGGAGCGCGTTCAGTTCCTCTGCCGTCTCGCCCTGCGCCTGCGCGTCGGTGAAGCCGAGGTCGGGCGCGTGGCCCAGGTCGAGCTTGTTCCAGCCGGTGGCGCGGCCCCAGGTGTCCGGAGCCCGTGAGCCGGGATCGTGGCGCAGCGCCAGCGCCCGCATCGCCGGGTCCATCGACGAGGCCAGCCTGTAGAGCCCGGCGTCGGAAAGCTCTCGCGAGGCGAACCGCGCCTTCTCCTGCGCCGGGAACCCGTCCCTGGGCGCGCACGCAGGACCGGCCAGCAGGGCCGTCAGGACCAGGGCGGCCCCCGCCTTCGTCCAGCCCGGACGAGGCCCATTCCAGCGCGCAGACGTCAGGGGATCACCCCTCCGGTTTCACCAAAGGCCGTCGCATATAGGCGCATGCGGGCGGCATTTGGACCCCTGCGGGGCAAAAACCGTGCAAGTTGCGACACCTCGGACATCCGACCTCCGGGCAATGCTACGCAGTTGCAACCGCCCTGGAGGCATCCCATCCTCACGCAGGGGCCCGATACGGCTCTCAGGGGTGCTTCTGTCATGTCGCCGGCGCTGTGGCCGCTCCGCCTGATTCCGCGACGCTCGCCGCCGTTCCTGACGGGACTGGCGATCACGCTGGCCGCGCTCGCCGGTGCGGTGGGCATACGCGGCGTGGCGCTGGGCTGGGAGAACGCCGCCGGCGTCTCGGTCACCACGCTTCCGGCCCTGATCCTGGCGACGCTCTACGCCGGACCGCGCTGGGGCTGGGGCGCGCTGATCGTCTCCACCGTGGTCGGCAGCTCTGTCCCGATGATCACCACCATGCCGCTGACTTCGGTGATGATCATGTTCGTGATCTCCGGAGCGCTCACGGTGATCGTCTCCTCCGCCCTGCGCGAGGCGCTGCTGCGGCTGGACGAGGCCAACGCCGCCCAGGCCGCCGCCCAACGCACCCTGGAGGTGACCGAGACCCGCTTCCGCACCCTGGCCGACAGCGCCCCGATCCTGATGTGGGTCACGCGCACCGACGGCCGGCGCGAGTTCACCAACAAGGCCTACAACGCCTTCATGGGGGCCGACCTCGCCACCGCCGCGGCGGTCGACTGGCGCAAGCTTCTCCATCCCGACGATCTGGCCCGCGTCCTGCGGGAGCAGGTGGCCGGCGAAGGCTCGCGCCGCCGCTTCACCCTGGAGGCCCGCTACCGGCGGCACGACGGCGAGTTCCGCTGGATCCGTTCGGTCAGCCAGCCGCGCTGGGACCCTGACGGCGCCTTCGACGGCTTCATCGGCGTGGGCTTCGATGCCACCGACGCCAAGCAGGCGGAAGACGACCTGAAGCGCATCAACGACCTCCTCGCCGAGCGGGTGGACGAGGCGCTGGCCGGGCGAGACGAGGCCGAGGCGGCGCTGCAACGGGCGCAGAAGCTGGAAGCGGTGGGCCAGCTCACCGGCGGCGTGGCGCACGACTTCAACAACCTGCTCACCGTCGTCATCGGCGCGCTGGACCTGATGCAACGCCATCCGGCCGACGAGGCGCGACGCGAGCGGATGATCGAGGCGGCCCTGGGCGCGGCCCGCCGCGGCGAACGGCTGACGCAGCAGCTCCTCGCCTTCTCGCGTCGGCAGGCCCTGAAGCCCGAGCCGGTGCAGGTGGACGCGCTGCTCAAGGACTCCGAGGCCCTGCTCCGCCGCGCGGTGGGCGAGGCGGTCACGCTGGCGATCGTGCCGGCGGCGCCCGACTGCGTCGTCCACCTGGACCCGAGCCAGTTCGAGGCGGCGATCATGAACCTCGTCGTCAACGCCCGCGACGCCACGCCCCCGGGCGGCATGATCCGGATCGAGACCCTGCCGGTGACCCTGGAAGCCCGGCAGGTCGAGGCGCTGGACGCCGGCGACTACCTCAGCGTGGGCGTCCACGACACCGGCGCCGGCATGGACCATGCTACCGCCCAGCGGGTCTTCGAGCCGTTCTTCACCACCAAGGCGCAAGGCCGCGGCACCGGCCTCGGCCTGTCGCAGGTCTACGGCTTTGCGCGCCAGAGCGGCGGGGCCGCCACCATCGACAGTGCGCCCGGCAAGGGCGCCAGCGTCACTCTCTACCTGCCCCGCTTCGCCGCTCCGGAGGCCGCGGCGTCCGCCGGGGACGACGACGCCCGGCCGGCCCGCGGTCGAGCGCTGCGCGTGCTCCTCGCCGAGGACGACGCGCAGGTGGCCGAACTGGTCGAGGACTTGCTCCGCGACCTGGGCCACCATGTCCGCCGCACCGAGCACGCCGACGCAGCCCTGGTCGTGCTGCGCAGCCCGGAGCCGTTCGACCTCCTCCTCACCGACCTCATCATGCCCGGCGACAAGTCCGGCGTGGACCTGGCCCGCATGGCCGTCGCGCTCCGCCCCGGCCTGCCGGTGATCCTCTCGTCCGGCTACACAGGCGAAGTCCTCTCCGCCGCCGAAGACACCCCATGGCCCCTGCTCCGCAAGCCATACGGCTCCGAGCAACTGGCCCGCTGCATCGCGGATGCGACCGGCGCCCAGGCGACGGTCTGAGGCGCTCTGCCGCCGCCGCTTCGCCCGGCCGTCAGTTCACGTTCCCGCCCGTTCGCAGAATCACCCCTTGCGCACCCCTACGTCAGGGTTATATGATCGTTATGCTCGAAATGAGCAAAAGGGTGTGGGCGCCGGTTCTCCAGGGCCAGGCGCCCTCTTATAGGCCTCATTAATGCTCACTTTGAGCATAAGGAGGGTTCGATGGCCGCCGACGGGTTCCAGTTCGCGTTCACCCCTGCCGTAGAAGCCCAGACCGCGCCCGCGTGGGAGAAGGTCAAGCGTCACGTCACGCCGATGGAGTGGCGTCTCCAGGCGCCGCTGATCGCCGAGATCAACCGGCTGAAGCGAGAGAAGGACGCCGTCATCCTCGCCCACAACTACATGACGCCCGAGATCTTCCACGGCGTCGGCGACTACGTGGGCGACAGCCTGGGCCTGGCCAAGGAGGCGGCGCGTTGCGACGCGAAGATCATCGTCCAGGCCGGCGTCCACTTCATGGCCGAGACCTCGAAGATCCTGTCCCCGGAGAAGCGCGTCCTGATCCCGGACCTGCGCGCCGGCTGTTCGCTTGCCAGTTCGATCACCGGCGCCGACGTGCGCCTGATCAAGCAGCGCTACCCCGGCCTGCCGGTGGTCACCTACGTCAACACCACCGCCGACGTGAAGGCCGAGACCGACATCTGCTGCACCAGCGCAAACGCGGTGCAGGTGGTGGAGGAGGCCGCGCGCCAGTGGGGCGTCGACCGCGTCATCCTGATCCCCGACGAGTTCCTGGCCCGCAACGTGGCCCGTCAGACCGACATCGGGATCATCGCCTGGCGGGGCCGCTGCGAGGTGCATGAACGCTTCACCGCCGCCGACATCCTGGAACTCAAGGCGGCCTACCCCGACGCCGAGGTCCTGGCGCACCCCGAGTGCCCCGCCGAGGTGCTGGAAGTCTCGGACTTCGCCGGCTCGACGGCGGCGATGAACGACTATGTCATCCAGCGGAAGCCGAAGCGCGTGGTGCTGATCACCGAGTGCTCGATGGCCGACAACGTGGCGGCCGACGCCCACGACACCGAGTTCGTGCGCCCGTGCAACCTCTGCCCGCACATGAAGATGATCACGCTGGAGAACATCTACGAGTCGCTCGTCCGGGAGCGGTTCGAGGTGACGGTCGATCCGGCGATCGCCGAGCGCGCGCGCCTCGCCGTCCAGCGCATGGTCGACCTGCCGCCGCCGGCGCGGCCGGCCCGCTACGACCTCGTCAAGGCCCGCCACCACGTCGATGTGGAGCTGATCTGAGGTGGACTACGCCCCGGTCATCGCGGCCGTGACCTCGCGGCCGCTCGCGGCGATCGCGGCGCGCGTCCGGCCCGAGCAGGTCGGCCAGGTGGTCTTCGGCGCCCTGGAACGCGTGCATGCGGTCCTGCGCTCCGGCGCCTGGGGACCCTACTGGGGCGACGTGGTGCTGTGCGAAGGCGAGGACGACGATGGCGTCATGGACCTGCGGATCGGCGTGGGCCTGGCGCGGCCGTTCCCCGGCCTGGGCGCGGTCGGTCCGTGGAACACGCCGGGCGGCGAGGCCGTGCAGGTCACGCACCTGGGCGCCTGGTCCGATCGCGGGCTGGCGCACGAAGCGGCCCGCCACGGCGCGGTCCGCCTCGGCCGCCGCCTGACCGGCGTCCACTGGGAAGTCTCCGGCGCCTTCGACCTGGCGGCTCGCACCCGCCCCACGGACGTCTTCTACGAGGCCGCGGCCGATGACTGAGCGCATCCGACATGACGGCGTGATCGTGGTGGGCGCGGGCCTCGCCGGCTTCTCCGCCGCCCTGGCCGCGGCGCCGGCCAAGGTCCTGCTGCTGACCGAGGCCCCGCTGAACCGTGGCTGCTCGTCGGCCTGGGCCCAGGGCGGCGTCGCCGCCGCGCTTTCTGCCGACGACGGACCCGAACTGCACGCCGCCGACACCGTCGCTGCCGGCGCCGGCCTCGTCGCGCCCGAGGTCGCCCGCCTCCTGGCCGAAGAAGGCCCCGCCGCCGTGCGCCGCCTCGCCGAACTCGGCGCGCCCTTCGACCGCAAGGCCGGCGGCGGCTTCGCCCAGAGCCTCGAGGCCGCCCACTCCCGGGCCCGCGTCGCCCGGGTCAAGGGCGACCAGGCGGGTCGCGCCATCATGGAGGCGGTCGCCGTCGCCGTGCGCGCCGCCCGGCACATCGAGGTCCGCACCGGCGCGAAGCTCGTCGGCCTGCTGCAGGACGGCTCGAGCCGCATCCGCGGCGTGGTCGCGCGCATCGACGGCCGCGCCGTGGAGATCGCCGCCCGCGCCGTGATCCTCGCCACCGGCGGCATCGGCGGCCTGTACGCCGTCACCACCACGCCCGCCGAGCTGAAGGGCGAGGGCCTCGGCCTGGCCGCCCTGGCCGGCGCGACCATCGCCGACCCCGAGTTCGTGCAGTTCCACCCGACCGCCATCGACATCGGGCGCGATCCCGCCCCGCTCGCCACCGAGGCCTTGCGCGGCGAAGGCGCGGTGCTGGTCAATGCGAACGGCGAGCGGTTCATGGCCCGCTATCACGAAGCCGCCGAGCTCGCCCCCCGCGACGTGGTCGCCCGCGCCATCCACGCCGAGCGCATGGCTGGCCGCGGCGCCTTCCTCGACGCCCGCGAGGCCGTGGGCGCCCACTTCCCCGACGAGTTCCCAGCGGTGTTCGCCGCATGCATCGGCGGCGGTGTCGATCCTCGCACCGATCTGATCCCCGTCGCGCCCGCCTGCCACTACCACATAGGCGGGATCGCCACGGACACCGACGGCCGCACGTCGCTCCCCGGCCTCTACGCCGCCGGCGAGTGCGCCTCGACAGGCGTCCACGGCGCGAACCGGCTCGCCTCCAACTCGCTGCTGGAGGCCGCGGTCTTCGGCGCACGCGCCGGCCGCGCCGCCGCGCGGACCCAGGCCGCGCCCGAGCGGCCGCTCGCCGTCGTCACCGGACCCGACCTCCCGGCGGAGGCGCTGGCGTCGCTGCGCCGGGCCATGAGCCGCGACGCCGGCGTGGTCCGCACGGCCGAAGGGCTGGGCCGCCTCATCGCCGGGATCGACGCCGCCCAGGCCGAGCACGGCCCCGCCCCCGCGCTCGTCGCCGCCCGGCTCACGGCAGCCGCAGCGCTGGCCCGCCGGGAGAGCCGCGGCGGCCACTTCCGCTCGGACTACCCGGGCGCCGTGGCGGCGCAGCGCACCTTCGTGACGGCTGCCGGGAGCGCGGCATGTCGGGCCGCGTGAGCCGCCGGCCAGCCCTGCCGCGCAGCCGCGATCCGCGCGCTGGGCGGCACACCGCGGTCGCCCCCGCGGCGACGCTCACCCCGTTCCGCGGCGTCCTCGCGGCCCTCACCCTCGAAGCGGCGCAGAAGACCACGACATGACCCCCAACGACCTCGACGGGCTCCTTCCCGACCTCCTGATCGCCCCGGTGATCCGCGGGGCCCTCGCCGAAGACCTCGGCCGCGCCGGCGACGTCACCGCCCAGGCCTGCGTGCCCGCGGACGCGAAGCTCACGGCCGACTTCGTCGCCCGGCGGGGCGGCGTGGTGGCGGGCCTGTCGATCGTTCGCCTGACGCTGGCCGAGCTCGACGCCGGCGTCACCGTCGATCCGCTCACCGCCGACGGCCATGTCGTCCCGGCGGGCACGGCGCTGGCCCGGGTCAGCGGCAATGCGCGGGCCATCCTCACCGCCGAGCGCACCGCGCTGAACCTGCTGGGCCGCCTGTGCGGCATCGCCACGCTCACGCAGGATTTCGTCGACGCCGTGGCCGGCACGAACGCCCGAATCACCGACACCCGCAAGACCACGCCGGGCCTGCGCCAGCTCGAGAAGTTCGCCGTGCGCTGCGGCGGCGGCGTCAACCACCGCTTCGGCCTGGATGACGCGATCCTGATCAAGGACAACCACGTCGCCGCCTGCGGCTCGGTCGGCGAGGCCGTCCGCCGCGCCAAGGCCTTCGCCGGGCACCTCATGAAGGTCGAGGTCGAGGTCGACAGCCTCGTCCAGCTACAGGAAGCCCTCGCCCACGACCCGGACGTGATCATGCTCGACAACTTCACGCTGGAGGACATGGCCGAGGCCGTGCGCACGGTCGCCGGTCGCGTCATCCTGGAGGCCTCGGGCGGCGTCACCCTCGACAGCGTCCGCGCGATCGCCGAGACGGGCGTCGACGTCATCAGCGTCGGCGCCCTCACCCACTCCGCCAAGGTCCTCGACATCGGCCTGGACGCGGTCGGCAACTAACCGGCGCCCCCGCGGGTTGACCTCCCCTCATCAGGAGGACCATCCCATGACCGGCAAGGCGCCCCCGATCCCGCCCGAACAGCGCGCGTTTCCCGGCGAGAAGCCGAACCTGCGCGACGCCCAGGGCCGCGACCACCAGGACCGCTCGAACCTGCGCGAGCAGGGCCAGGCGGGCAACATCCACCAGAACACCCACCACCAGGGTCACCAGCAGGACCGCTGACATGCCCGAGAAGCACCCAGAAACCGACCGCTGGGGCGGTCCGGGCGCGAGCCACCAGGACGCCTCGAAGCCGCAGCCGCCGAAGCCGCCGCGCGCCGGACGCGGCCCGGACGAGCCGACGAACAGCCGCTTCAGCGGCGTCTCCGGCGGCGGCGGGGAGCGCGACCGCCATCACGCCCACGACGTGAAGGGCAAGAAGGACACCCAGCAGAACAGCCTCCAGCGCGCCAAGTCCGGCCGGCACTGATCTAGGCGGGCCGGAACCTTCCCGCGGCCAGGCCGTCGAGCACCGCCTCGACGGTCTCCGCGACGCCGCGCCCCGTGCTGTCGATCCGGCAGCCGGCCGGCCGCTCGTGCGCGTCGAACGCGCGCCACATCCGGCGCGAGACGTCGGCGTCCGTCATCGCCATGGGACCGGTCCGGCCCGTCGCCCGCGCGACGGTCGTCGCCTCGTCGGGCATGAGCAGCACGTAGCGCAGATCGAGATCCTGCCCCTGCGCCGCCTGGATCCACGGACCGAGGAACCAGGGCCCGACCACGCCGTCGACGTAGACCTCGTAGCCGCCCCGGGCGCAGACCGCCGCGGTCGCCGCCATGGCGTTGAGCAGCACGATGTTCTGGTGGCGCGACTGCGGCAGCCACGGCGGCACGAACCCGTTGCGGATGTAGCCGTAGAAGTCGTCGGTGTGCATGTGCAGCGAGAGCGGCGCGGCCGTCCGCCGTGACAGCCGGTCCGCGACCGTCGTCTTTCCCGCCCCCGGTGGTCCTGCGACGATGACGATGCGCCCCACCCTCGTCGCATAGCGCCGATCTGCGAAACTATCCTCCGCTGAACGCGGCCCGGCCGCCCACCGCCCAGGGGTGCTCGAACTGGGTCGCCACGAACCGCGCGGTGCGGTCCCCGTAGGCGCCGCGGATCGCCTGGAAGGTGGCGACCATGGGGTCGCGGGCCGGGAGCGCGATCCGGCGGTCGAACGCGGCCGGCGGCGTGCGCGCGCGACGCACCGTCAGGCCGTGGCGCGAGGTGACGACCGCCGGCCCCGTGGCCCACGCCTTCGAGCGGAAGGTGCGCGACCAGCCGTCGATCGTCGTCGCGAACGCGATCTCGTCGAAGCCGGGCGTCAGCGGGACGGCCACGTCCTGGTGGCCCCAGGTCGCGACCACGTTGCCCGCGACGGTCGTCATGTGGCGCAGCGACAGCCGGTAGGCCGTGCCGTCGTGGCGCGCCTGCGGCGGCGGCAGGCCCAGGCGCTGCGCGGTCGCCTGCATGGTCGCCTCGCCCGACAGTTCGCGCAGCAGGTTCAGCGTGGCCGGCGCCGAGGCGCTGATGCCCGTCGTCGAGATGAACGGCCCGTCCTCCACCCAGCGCGCGTCGCGCCGCCAGGTGACCTTCGGATGCGCCCGCGCCATGCCCGCCACGCTGAACCAGTGGACCGCCGCCTGCCGTCCGTCGAGCAGGCCGGTGGCCGCCAGCACGCGCCCGCCGTTGCACACCGACATGATCCGCGCCCCGCCCTTCGCCTGCGCGCGCAGCCAGGCGAGCAGCGCCGGGTCGTCCTCGCGCGCCAGCGCCGGCACGATCACCACGTCGGGCCCGTCCGGCCGCGAACTGGCGAGCTCCGCGAAGGTCATCTGCGGCGTCACCCAGGCCACCCCGGACGTCAGCCGGGCCGGCCGGCGCGAGGCGGCCACCACCCGGACGTCCACGGCCCCGCTCTCCGCCAGGATGGCGTAGGGCGTGAAGAGGTCGGTGACCTCCGTGCCCTCGGCCTGGGCGAGGATCACCACCAGCGGCCTCGCGGCAGCGCCGGTCGCGGGAGCCGACATCGCCATGCCCAGCGCAGCCATCGCCCCCGCGACCAGGCGGCGCATCACGCCGGCTCCAGCCGGCCCGCGGCCGTGTTGGCCGCGTCGAGGCGCTGGTCCGTGAAGGCCGACATGCGGGCGACCACCTGCTCCAGGATCTCGGGCCGCGCCAGCTCGGGACGCCCAGAGTTGAACGGCGGCGCCGGCGCGTATTCCAGACCGAGCTGGCTCGCCTCGGCGAAGTCGCGACCGGCCAGTTCCTCCAGGAGCACGAAGGCGAAGTCGATGCCGGCGGTCACGCCGCCGCCGGTGATGACGTTGCCGTCGCGTTCGACCCGGGCCTCGCTGACGATCGCACCGAACGGCGCGAGCAGCGGCCGCGCGGCCCAGTGGCAGGCCGCCCGCCTGCCTTGCAGGAAACCTGCGGCGCCCAGGATCAGCGAGCCGGTGCAGACCGACGTCAGGTACTTGGCCCCCGCCCCCAGCCGCCGGATCTGCGCCATGAAGGGCTCGTCCAGCATCGCCGCGGTCGTGCCGAACCCGCCCGGGATGCAGAGCACGTCGCAGCGCTCGATCGCGGCGAGGTCGGCCAGCCTGGTGAACGTCAGGCCTTCCGCCTCGATGTCCTGGCCGCCGGCCGAGGCGACGACGACGTCGGCGTCCGGCGTGCGCACCAGCACCTGATGGGGGCCGGTGAAGTCGAGGTGGGTCACGCCCGGATAGAGGGCGAAGACGATCTGCAGGCGGGACATCGGCGAGCTTCCTTCGCGTTGACGCCGCCGGTGTAGGCGCGGTAGGTCTTGGCTGAAACGACATTGTTCCCACAATTCCTGCCATGCCGCGAAGCCTCGCCCTCGTCATCTTCGCGGGTTTCCAGATCCTCGACACCGCGGGCCCCATCGCCGTGTTCGAGATCGCCGAGCGCTACCGGCCGGGCAGCTACGCCCTGTCGCTCCAGGCCCCCGGCGGCGGCGATGTCGCCAGCTCGTCGGGTGTCAGCATGGCCGCCGCGCCACTCGGCTCCGGCCCGCTCGACACGGTCATGATCTCGGGCGGAGACGGCACGCGCGCGCTGGAGGACCTGAGCGCCGTCATCGCCTGGCTGAAGACCGTCAGGGCGCGGCGCCGCACCAGCGTCTGCTCGGGCGCCTACATGCTGGCCGAAGCCGGCCTGCTGGACGGTCGGCGCTGCACGACCCACTGGAGCCGCACCGACGACTTCGCGCGCCGCTATCCGAACGTGAACCTCGACGCCGACCGCATCTTTGTGCGCGACGGCGACGTCTGGACCTCTGCCGGCATCACCGCCGGCATCGACCTCGCCCTCGCCCTGGTCGAGGACGACCTGGGCGCCGACGTCGCGCGCCGCGTGGCCCAGCAGCTCGTCGTCCACCAGCGCCGGCCCGGCGGCCAGTCGCAGTTCTCGGCCCTCGTCGACCTCGGCGGCCGAACCGGCCGCTTCGCCGACCTCATGGACTGGATGCGCGCCCACCTCGCCGAGCCGCTGACGGTCGAGCGCCTCGCCGATCGGGCCGCCATGAGCCCCCGCAACTTCGCCCGCGCCTTCACCGCCGAGACCGGGACCACGCCCGCCAAGGCGGTCGAGCGCCTGCGCCTCGAGGCCGCGCGCACCGAGGTCGAGACCGGCCGCGCCCCCATCGACCAGGTGGCGGGCCTGGTCGGCTTCGGCGACCCCGAACGCATGCGCCGCGCCTTCCTCCGCGCCTTCGGCCAGCCGCCCCAGGCGCTCCGCCGCGCCGCCAGGTCCTAGCTGGGCCCGGCGCCGCCCGCACCGGGGTTGGGGCTCGCGGCGGCCTCGATGGGCACGCCGAAGACGTTCAGGAAATTGCAGACCTGTTGATAGTGACCGACGGTCAGCACCAGGTCGGCCAGCCCGTTCGGGTCGAAACGCGCCAGCGCCCGGACCCGGCTCTCCGACGACAGCCCGTGGGCGTCCAGCATCTCGTCGGTCAGCGACAGCACAAGGGCCTCGTCGGGCGAGAGCCCCGCCGCGTCGCCGGACTGCGTCGCCGCGATCGCCGCCTCCGACAGGCCGGCCGCCCGCGCCAGGCGCTCGTGATGGTGGGTCTCGTAGGCCGCCGCGTAGCGCCGCCCCACCCGCAGGATCGCCAGTTCCATCAGGTGCGCCGGTAGGCTGTTGTGGAACCTGAGCGCGTCGGTCATCGCCAGGAAGCCCGGCGCGACGCCCGGCGTATGCATCAGCATCCGGAAGACGTTCAGGTTGAGCCGCCTGGCCAGTTCCGCTCTGAGCGGCTCCGGCAGCGCCTCGGCGTCGGGGAACGGCAGCGGCGTCACAGCCCGGTGACCCCTGAGTCCACCGCAAGCGTCTGCGCGTGGACGAACGCGCTCTCCTCGGACAGGAAGAAGAGAACGGCGTAGGCGATCTCCCAGCCCGTCGCCTGCCGGCCGAACGGTCCCCGGGCATTGGCGCGCTCGGGACGCCCGGCCGTCGTGATCCGTCCGTTCGGCGTGTCGACCAGCCCCGGCATCACCGTGTTCACGCGGATGCCGCGCGCCAGTCCCTCCAGCGCGACATGGCGCGCCAGCCCGGCGAGACCCGCCTTCGACGCGTCGTAGGGCACGAGTTGCGACCCGGCCTTCTTCGCGGCGATCGACGAGATGAACACGATCGAGGAGTCGTCGGCCATCCGGTCCAGCGCGTGGCGGCAGCAAAGCATGGGTCCGCGCAGGTTGGCGTTGAGGATGGCGTCCCATTCGGCGAGATCGAAGGTCCGCAGGCCCGTCTGGCCGAACGTGCCGACGTTCAGGACCAGGCCGTCGAGCCCGCCCAGGCCGTCGACCGCCGCCTCGACCATGCGCGACACTTGGCCCTCGTCGCAGATGTCGGCCTCGATGGCGAAGGCGCGGCCGCCTTCCGCGGCAATCATCTCGACCGTCTGCTGCGCGCTCTCGCGGTTGTAGTCCGCCACCGCCACGTGAGCGCCCTCGCGGGCGCAGAGCACCGACATGGCGCGCCCGTTGCCGATCGGATCGGTCGCCGCGTCGAACACCCGCTGGCCGCCGCCGACGATCAGGACCTTGCGGCCGCTCAAGCGCCCTCGCCCAGGCGCCTCGCCCCGCGACTCCGCGCTCGGCGGCCTGACATGCGACTGCGGCATCCCGCTCTCCCGTTGACTAACTAATGTTCGTTAGTTACGTCGGATCGCATGAAAGCGGCCCTGGAATCAAGTTCGCGCGAGCGCATCCTGGAGGCGTCGCTCGACCTGTTCGCGCGGCAGGGCTACGCGGCGACCTCGATGCGCCAGATCGCGGCCGCGGTCGGGATGCGCGCGCCCAGCCTCTACAATCACTTCGAGGGCAAGGCGGCGATCCTGACGGCGCTGATCGACGCGCACGGCCCCGCCAACTCGGCCAGCCGGCTGTCGTCGCCGCGCTATGGCGCCCTGGCCGACGATCCCGGCGCCTTCTGCCGCCAGTACGCCGCCGACTGCCTCGACCAGTGGCTCGATCCGGGCGAGCGCCGCTTCATGGAACTGCTGTCGTCCGAGCGTGACCGGCTGGACGCGCACCGGGCGCACTTCGTCGACACCCTGTTCGAGTTCGAGGTCGGCGTGGCGGCCGACTACTTCCGCGGCTTCGCGCTCAGGGGGCGCATCCACGCGCCGGACCCCAAGGAGTGCGCGCGCCTCTTCATGGCCGGCCTAACCTTCGTGCGGATGCAGCACCTGCTGATGCCGGCCGAACCGTCGTCCCGGGAGGCGATCGCCGAAGCCCTGGAGCGCGTCGTCCGCAACTTCCTGCTGCTGGTGGCGCCGCGATGAGCGTCCAGCTCCACGCCTTCACCTGCGGCTGGCTCACCATCCCGCGCGCCTTCATGCTCGACGGCGAGGACGGGCTCATCAAGGTGCCGGTCCCGTCCTACCTGATCACGCATCCGAAGGGCCGCGTCCTCTTCGACACCGGCCTGCACGCCGAGACGCTCGAGGATCCCGCGGCCTACGTCGGCGAGATGCTGGCCCGCTATCACACCTTCGACTTCACGCCGGGCCAGGAGATCGCGGCCCGGCTGGCGGCCTTCGGCGTCGACCCCGCCGGCATCGACATCGTCATCAACTCGCACCTGCACTTCGACCACTGCGGCGGGAACGCCCAGTTGCCCAACGCCGACGTCCTGATCCAGCGCCGCGAACTGGAGCACGCCCGCGCCGTCGAGAGCACCCGCGGCTATCTCGTGAGCGACTGGGACACCGGCCAGCGCGTGCGCGCGGTCGAGGGCGAACACGACGTGTTCGGCGACGGGACTGTGGTCTGCCTGCCCACCTACGGCCACACGCCCGGCCACCAGTCCCTGCGCGTCCGCACTGAGACCGGCGGCGAGTTCGTCCTCTGTGGCGACGCCTGCTACCTGCGCGACTCGCTGGAGAAGCTGCGCCTGCCCGGCGTGATCGCCGACAAGGAGGCCGCACTGGCCGTCTTCCGCCGCCTGCGCGAGATGCAGTCGCGGGGCGTGACGATCATGTACGGCCACGACCCCGATTTCTGGACCACCGTGCCCCAGGCCCCCGTGCGCCTGGGCTGACCCGAAGGACCGCCGATGACGACCGACCTCGCCGAGCGCCGCTTGCGGACCGTGCGCGACCACATGGCCCTGGAGGTCACCCACGACTGGGACGCGGTGATCGCCACCTTCGAGCACCCGCGCTACGAGATGGCGACCGGCGCCGTGTTCGACGGCGAGGCGTCGGTGCGCGGCTACTTCGCCGCCTCGCGCACGCCGTTCCCCGACCAGGGCAACGAGATCATCGCGATCGCGCACGACGGCGACACCGTGCTGGTCGAGTTCTGGCTGACCGGCACCCATCTCGGCCCGCTGCGGACGCCGCGGGGCGTCGTGGAGCCGACGGGCAGAAGCTTCCGCGTCCGCATGGCGGCCACCTTCGAGTTCCCGCCCGGCGGCGACAGGATCGTCTGCGAGCGGCCCTTCTTCGATCCGGGCTCGGTCGCCCGCGCCCTCGGGCTCGGCTGACCGTCAGGCCGGCCCGCCCGTCCCCACTTCGCCCGTCCCGACTTCGCCGATCCCCTGCTCGCGCAGGATCCGCAGGCTCTCGTTCTGGCGTTTGATGATGCCCAGCAGTTCGCGGTGGCGCAGCGCGTCGACCTTGTCGTGCAGGTGCATGATCTCGAGTTCGGCCCGCAGGTTGACGATGTAGTCGTGCTCCGCCGCCTGCCGGTCGCGCTGAGCGGCGCGGTTCTGGCTCATCATGATGATCGGCGCCTGGATCGCCGCCAGCATCGACAGCATCAGGTTCAGGAAGATGAAGGGGTAGGGGTCGAACGCGAGATCGAAGCCCCTGGCCAGGACGTTCCAGGCCATCCACAGGGCCAGGGTCACGCCGAAGCCGATGATGAAGGCCCACGATCCGCCGATCGCGGCGACCTGGTCCGCCAGCCGCTCGCTCGGCCGCCGGTCGTCATGCCTCAGCTTCGGGTCGACGCCGGTCGGCGCCTCGGTGGCGATGAGGTCGATCACGCTTCGCTGCACGGGGGTCAACCCGTCGTAGGCGCAACCCAGGAGGTCCTTGGCCAGTTGCTGGCGGGCGTCGAGCGGCATCCATCTTCCCTTTGGCGAACGCAGGCTGTGTAGCCGCGACTACTGTCAGGGGGTTCGCGATGGCGGCAAGCGGCAAGACGCCGTCAGGAGGCGGCGGCCGTCGCGGCCTGAACCGGGCTCAGCAGGGCGGCTTCGGCCGGGGTCGGGGCCGGCGCCGCGACGGGCTTGCCCTTCGCGTCGGCCTTCGCCGCCTTGAGGTCGGTCGCCGAAGCCGGCTCGAGCGACGCCTCGATGGCCTGTTCGGCGGCCGCCGGCGCGATCCGCAGTTCCGGGATGTCGGCGGCGGAACCGGACGTCAGCACGGCGTGCTCCACGGAGGGCAGCGGCGGGAGCCCCGTGACGGCCCGCAGCCGGCGCGGCGAGAAGCGGTAGAAGACGTGCATCCCCACCTGGCTCACGCGCAGCATGTGCGGAGCCCACATCGGAGCGACCGCCGTCGTATGGAAGTGCGTCGCCGAGCCGATGTCGGCCAGGGCGGCGCCGGCGAGCGCGCGGGTCGCGACGGCGCGCGCGCGGTCCCACGCCTGGCCCTCGCGGCCGCGCCGCATCGAGCCGTCGCAGGCGAAG
>NZ_JAEUMO010000083.1 GCF_016793285.1 Phenylobacterium sp. | reverse complement strand
CCCCGCCGCCCCCGCGGCGCCCCCGGCGGCGCCCGGGCGGCCCGGCGGGCCGATCCGGATCGGCTCGCTCGGCCGCCTTCACCCGGTGAAGGGCTACGATGTGCTGATCCAGGCGCTTGCGCGCCTGCAGTGCGGCGGCTTCGCGCCGGCGCGAGCCTACGAGGTGGTGATCGCCGGCGACGGCAAGGAGCGCGCGCGGCTCGAGGCGCTGGCTTCGGGACTCGGCGTGCGGGGCATCACGTTCGCAGGCTTCCAGGATCGTCCGCGCGATTTTCTCGCCGGCCTGCACCTCTATCTGCAGCCGTCCCGCTCGGAGGGCCTGTGCGTCGCCGCGCATGAAGCGATGCAGGCAGGACTGCCCACGCTGGTCTCCACCGTCGGCGAACTGCCGAAGACGGTCGTCGACGGCGAGACGGGCCTCGTCGTGCGGCCGGGCGACGTGGAAGCGCTCGCCCACGCCCTGACCTGGTTCCTTGGCCATCCGGACCGATTGGCCGCATTCGGCGCGGCGGCGCGCCATCGGGTTTTGGACCGGTTCAGCGCGGCCGCATTCCGGCAAGCGGGCACCGACATCCTCAAGCGGATGTGCGCGCAGCCGTACGGCGAAGTCGTCGCCCCAGGTCCAGAAGCAGTCCCCCGGGCGAGCGGTCGATCCGCTTGACGTCGATGAGCGTGACCGGCCCACAGGCCGAGACCGTGTGCAGCCCGTCCACGTAGGGCGCCGCGCCGCGCGGCGCGCGGAGGCCGGGGATGTCGATCGCCTCGAACCGGTCGGGCGTCAGGGCCTGGATCCGCAGCCAGCGGATCGCGCCGCCATAGGTGCGGCTGCAGTCCTGGACGGGGAGAATCAGCCGGCCTCGCCGCAGGAAGGGGGCGCCGCCGGGCCGACTGGAACGGCGGTCGATGCGCACAGGGTTGCCGGGATGCGTGCGCCAGGGGCCCAGCAGTCGCTCGGCGTAGGCCAAGTGCAGACGACCCTGTTTGTAGCTCTGCGGTCCTGACGGCGAATAGGCCAGCCACCAGAGGCCCTCCCACTGGAAGACGGTCGCGTCGACGGCCGGGCCGTCGAGCGGGAGCCGCAGCGCCGGCTCCCAGCGTTCCGGGTAGGGGGCCGCCCGATAGAGCGTCAGCGCGCCGGACCGGTGCGCCTCGGGCAGCATCCAGACCTCGCCGTCGTGCTCGAACACCTGCGGATAAGACAGGTGCCACGGCTCGCGCAGGACGGTTGTTCGGCGGATCGGGACGAACGCCGCGTCGAGTTCGATCAGGTCGATGACGCCATGCCGCGTGCGGTAGTCGAACGCCTCCGCGAAGACGTGCAGACGGCCGTCGCGCCATAGGCCGAACGGGTCGGCCAGGAACGTGAAGGGCGGCTCCTCCGGGAGCCAGTGGATCCCATCGCGCCAGTCGTCCGCGGCGTCCAGGGCCGTGACCGGTCGGTCGACGACGGCGATGCGCCAGATATCGGTCCGGAGCGGCACGGCGACTATCGGCGCGCGTGAGGCGACGCGCCGTCGGCGGCGTCATCAGGACGGGACCACTCGGGCGGCGTGGGGCAGGGCGTGGACGGAGCGCAGCGATGGTGAACGACGGACTTCACCGCCGGAGCCTCATGGCGGGCGCGGCGGCGAGCTGGATCGCCGCCGGTGCGGCGCGCGCGCAGCCGGCGCCCCTGACCTTCCTCGCCCTGGGCGATTGGGGACGGGGCGGCGGTCGTCACCAGCGAGAGGTCGCCGAGGCCATGGCGAGCACGGCGGCGGAGCGGAACGGGCAGTTCGTCCTCTCGGCCGGCGACAACTTCTATCCCTGCGGTGTGCAATCCGTCGCCGATCCGCACTGGACCGCGTCGTTCGAGGAGATCTATGCGGCGGCGGCCCTTCAGACGCCCTGGTACGCCGCGCTCGGAAATCATGACTATCGCGGCAAGCCCGCGGCCCAGATCGCCTACGCCAAGGTCAGCCCTCGGTGGCGCATGCCGGCCCGCTACTACGCCCTGCGCGGCGCCGGGGCGGTCGTGCCGGACCTCGACATCTTCGTACTCGACACGACCCCGATCACCGGAGACTTCGGCGAGGCCTTGATGCGGCTGTCGCAGGGTCGTGTCTCGGCGCCCGACGCCGCCCCGCAGGTGGCCTGGCTCGAGCGCGAACTCGCGGCGTCGGAGGCGCGCTGGAAGATCGTCGTCGGGCACCACCCGATCCGGTCCGGCGGCCATCACGGCGGCTCGCCCGCCCTGGCCGCCCAGGTCGAGCCGTTGCTCGAGCGGTATGGAGTCCAGGCCTACATCTGCGGCCATGACCATGCCCTGCAGCACATCCAGGTCGGAGCGACCCATCACGTCTGCTCCGGCGCCGGCTCGTCGGCCGGTCATGTCGAGGCTGTGGAGGGGACGCGGTTCGCGTTGGGACTGCCGGGGTTCACGAGCTTCACTCTGGACCGCGGCGGGCTCGCGTTGCGCTTCCACACGGCGGGCGGTGATGTGGTCTACGAGGCGGCCCTGCGTCAGACCTAGGCCCCGGCGCCACGCATCGGGGAGGATCGCACGCGTCGCAACGGGCATCTCGGCGCTCCTGAGCCTGGCTTCCGTACCGATGACGTCGCGGATGGCGCGCATCCTCACGATGCGCCTGCCTTGGCTCAGGTCGGAGGAAGGTGCGTTGCTGGGTGATCAAGTTCGGGCCGCTGATCGCGGCGAACCTGCGCCGGCGTCGCCCGCCGCCGACGGCCCGCTGGCATCTGGACGAGATGGTCTGCAAGATCGGCGGACGGCGGATGTTCCTGTGGCGCGCTGTCGATGACGAAGGCGAAGTCCTGGACGTCCTGGTCCAGAAGCGCCGCAACAAGGCTGCGGCCTTGAAGTTGCTTCGAAAGTTGCTGAAGAACCAAGGGATCCATCCCGAGGTCATTGTCACGGATAAGTTGGCGTCCTATCGGGCGGCGGCCAGGACGCTGGGCCTTGCCGATCGCCATCGACCCGGCGGCATGCGGGAGAACAACCGCGCCGAGAACTCGCACCTGGCCATCCGAAGACGGGAGCGAAAGCAGCAGAAGTTCAAATCCCAGGGCTCAGCCCAGAGATTCCTTTCCAACCACGCTGCCGTCTACAACACCTTCACCGTCCAGGAGCATCTGATCTGCCGACCGATGTTGCGCCAGTTTCGGGCCATGGCCCATCAGGCCTGGGCCGAGGCGACCGTCGCCGCCTGATCGGCGGCCACAGAGGGCATCCTGCGGCCAACAGAAGTTAACCTGCCAGTTCCGCCCTGACAGCCGGATTGCCCCCGGCGACCCGCGGAATAGCCGGGGGAATTCACGTTGTGGGAATTTCGGAGCCGACTGAGGTCGGGTCGGTGGCGGTGGAGGCAGGGCCGACGACGCTTGGCTCCAAGGGAGCTGACCGGCTCAAACTCCATCACGTTTGGAGTGACTGCAAGGAGTGGGCAGAGGTTCGACGACGCTTGGCTTCAGTTAGGCGGCCTTGTCCGTATCAGGTTCGAACTCGACAACACCTGGTTCGAACGCGCCGCGCGGTGTCCGCAGTCCTCGGCTCAAAGCAATGTCCGCGCGAATGAAGAGCCCGTTGCTGTTTTCAACGAAAGACCGACCGATCACGTTGGGGTCGGAGAAGTACTCGCGACCATGAAGTACGGTGTAGGAATGCCCGCAATGCGGGCAGACCTTGCCGTGTCCCTCCGTAGCCAGCAGTGGGGGCGGCTGGCGTTCGTGAACTGTGGACCACCCATCGACTACGACGCCATTGCGCCGGAGCACGCCGATGCCCACGCGCGCCGCATCGATAAGGTCTCGAATTTCCTCCAGCCAGCTGTGTGCGACGAGATGGACGCCATAGTCGCAGGCCCAGCTGATCTCATCGCGCCTGTTTGGAGCTCCGACGATATCGAGATCGATCTCGAGTCGGCCCGCATCTATGTGGATGCCACCGTCCGGCGCTCTACAAACCCAATCTGGAAACGGAACCGTGCGGCGATCGAAGACGGTCGTCGAGTATGCTCCCATGTCCAGCGGCACGCACTCGTCTGTTTCAGTCGCGAACCACAACCAGCGTCTCGATGATGGGTTTGTAGAGGCCAATTCAGAACCGATCTATCGCGGTGGCGGGGATGCCGATGGCTTACTACCCGTCAGCGTTCCTTCAAGGTACTTCGAGATGTTCGTACCATTCCGTCTATCGCCTGCAGGCGCGCCTGGAGGAGGAGGGCATTCGCTCGAAAGTCACCCGCTCGCGCCGCGGACATATGCGAGGCGGCAACTCATTCTCCAGCGGCGCGCTGTTCCACATGATCCGTAGCCGCATCTATCTGGGCGAGATCCCACACGGCGCTATGAGCTACCCCGGCGCACACCCCGCGATCATCGATACCGACCTCTTCGATCGCGTGCAGGCGATGCTGGCCACCCACCGCCGTGAGCGGAAGGAGCGGCCGGTGCGCGCGGCGTCGATGCCGCTGCGCGGCCTGGTCTTTGACACCGATGGCGACCCGATGAGTCCGAGCTTCACGTACGGGAGGAAGGGCAAGGTCTATCGCTACTACGTGTCGGCGCCGATGCAGCAAGGGCGGTCCGTGCGGTCCGATCCGAACGCGCTGCGTCGCGTGACGGCCGATGAGATCGAAGGTGTTCTGGAGCGGGAGTTGCGGAGGCGCCTGGGCAGGCCGGACGACGCAGGACTACGTGACATGATCGGCTGTGTGACGCGCGTCGATCTTGAAGCGCAGGCAGTTCGCATCAGTGTCTTGCGTGCGCAGGTGTCGCGCGATGCGGTGGTCGACATTGAGCCTGACCCGCGGGATCCGAACGTGATGATCGTCACGCTTCCGATCCGCTGCAAGTTTCGTAGCGGCCGCACCTGGATCACCGGCGCCAATGACCGCGCGATGCGTATGCGGCGTGACCCAATGCTAATAAACAGCTGCAGCAGGCGCACCGCATCATGGCCGATCTAGGCTGGTCGAAGACCGACGGCTCGGTTGCGGACGGCCACAGCATGAAGGCGCCGCCTGGCGCATATGAGCGGAAGATCTGTCGGCTCGCGTTCCTCGCGCCGGATATTCAGAAACGCATCCTTGAGGGTCGGCAGCCTGCCGACATGACGCTCGACCGGCTGCTGCACGGTCGAATTCCGACGTCCTGGACAGCCCAGCGCAGCCTGTTTGGCATCGCCGGCTGATCCCTGTTCGGGCGGCGATTTGTTCGCTGTTCCGACACTCCCAGTTCCCTGTTCCGCGTCTCCAAGTTCCCTGTTCTGGAATCCCGAGCGTCAGCGCTGGATCGGTCATAAGTCTTTGTCGCAGCGCGCGATTTAGTCTTCGACGCGCCATTGCGTCTCCGGAGGGTCGCTGTTCCGCTGCGATAACAGGGAAACTTCACTAGATCGCGTTCGGCCAGAGACGCGCCCCGATATACCGGGCGTTCGGCGGCTCCTGGCGCGGGAATGCGCGCGGCGTACAGGGGATTGCCGCCGACTACCCGCGCGAAATGCGCGGCTTGCTGACGATCAGGGATTTGGGAGACCCGTCTGCCGGGTGAGTGGCGGTGAAGGGAGCCGACCGGCCAAGTAGCTCCACCTTCGTGAGATAGTTGTTCTCGTTTTGCCGTGGGATGGTGGCGGTTCGGCGGCACGAGCGCGTCCATTCACGGGCGGCATTCTCA
This sequence comes from Phenylobacterium sp., assembly GCF_016793285.1. GTDB lineage: Bacteria > Pseudomonadota > Alphaproteobacteria > Caulobacterales > Caulobacteraceae > Phenylobacterium. The sequence continues at coordinate 460 of NZ_JAEUMO010000083.1, read as the reverse complement.
ACATGGCGAGGTGAGCATGGCTGGTAATCGCCCTGGGCGCGGTGGCGTGTTCGAAACGATGGAAGACTATGCGAGGCGTCGCCAACGCGAAGTTGCTCTCTTTGGTGAGCAGGCTGCCGCTGCCACCCGTGAGGCATATGGGCGGGCCCTTCGAGTTGGCGAGGATCTGAACCTCCCCACTGCGGGGGATGTCATGAGATACGGCGCTGATCTCCTGGCAGGAAGGAAGCCTCGCGCGGCGGCGCCTTCACGTCCGACTTCCTCCGCTGGCGGAGCGAGTGCAGGGAAACCAAGTGGAAGGAAGTCTACTGCGCCTAGTTGTGGAGGCTCAATAGGTTGTCTCGGTTGAGGCCGAGGCGGCTGATGGGCGTCTGGGATTTTATCCCGCCGTGCGGGCGATGCCAGTTGTAGCGGTGGAGCCAGATCGGCAGGTCGACGGCGCGACGGTCCGAGCTGGGGT
>NZ_JAEUMO010000045.1 GCF_016793285.1 Phenylobacterium sp. | reverse complement strand
CGGCTGGCGTTCGTGGAGGCGTGCGGGTGGCGGGGCTTCATGTTCGGCATCCAGGCCGAGCAGGTGGTGGACGAGGTCGCCGACATGCGGATGGGGATCGCGCAGGCGACGGCGGCGCGGCGCGCGCTGTATGCGCGCAAGGGGCGGCTGATGCCGAAGCTGTACCGCGACGGACTGGCGGCGGAGCTGGCGCGGGCGGGCGCGGAATTGCAGCCGTACCACCGCGATGTGCGCCCGCCGCCGCTGGGGCCGCGCGGCGGGCCGCGGATCCGGCCGCCGCGGCGGCCGAGGGGGCCGAAGGCTTGAGCGGCGCAGGGCGCTCCCCATCCGCCGTTCGATTGAGGCTTCTCCACCCCTTTTGAACGTCATCCCGCGGACAGGCCGCGGGATGACGAGCATGGGGTGGGGTGGGGGCTATCGGCCGTCCACCAGCACGAGGAACTGCCGGTCGGGGTCGTCCTGGGGGATGCGCTGGCCGTCCGGGAGGACGACGACGGCGCCGTCGGGGGCGTATTGCAGGATGTAGGCCTTGCGCACGGCGTCGGCGAGGTTGGGGCCGGTGCGGTGCGGGGCCAGCGAGGAGAAGACGACGATGTCGCCGGCCCGGGCGGGGGCCGCGACCGCGTCGGGCGCGTCGGCGTCGAGGCAGACGAGGCCGATGTCGGTGGGGCGGTGCTCCAGCGTGCCGCCGAGGTGGAGGCCGGGCGCGATCCAGGGGCAGCCGTTGCGCTCATCCACGTCGACCAGCGGGATCCAGAGGGTGAGGTACTGCTGCGGCTCGACGAAGGCGTAGCCGTTGTCCTGGTGCCAGGGGAAATCCTGCGGCTTCTCGGTCTTCTTGTAGACGGCCTGGTCCCAGTAGAGGCGCACGTCGGGGCCGATCAGGTCGTGGACCACGTCCTTGATGGCCGGGTGGGCGGCGAAGGCGGCGAGGGCCGGCGATTTCCTGACCAGGTGCAGGGTGAAGGTGATGGCGTCGGCGTCGCTGAGGCGCACGCGGCCGCCGCGGGCCCTGGCGAAGGCGGTGTGGGCCGCCTCCATCGGGTCGATCTCGGCGGCCACGGCGGCGATCTCGGCGGGGGTGAAGGCGCCCTTCAGGACGAAGAAGCCGTCGCGGTCGAACCGCTCGACCTGATCGGGCGTGAGGCGGCGCGCGCCGGAGGCGGCGGCCGGGCGCCAGGCAAAGTCGCGGCTCTGCGGATGGGGCCGCGGCAGCGGAGGTTGTCGGGGCGCATCCATAGGTCGACTTCCCTGCGATCGGGCCCTAGGAAATGCTGCGCTGCCCCCAGAGTCGAGGACTACAGGATGAAGACCCGCGCCGCCGTCGCCTTCGAGGCCAGGAAGCCGCTGGAGGTCGTGGAGCTGGACCTGGAGGGCCCGCGCGCCGGCGAGGTGCTGGTGGAGATCAAGGCGACCGGCATCTGCCACACCGACGCCTACACGCTGGACGGACTGGACAGCGAGGGCCTGTTCCCCTCGGTGCTGGGCCACGAGGGCGCGGGCGTGGTGGTGGAGGTGGGGCCGGGCGTGACCAGCGTGGCCGTGGGCGACCATGTGATCCCGCTCTACACGCCGGAGTGCCGGCAGTGCAAAAGCTGTCTGTCGCGGAAGACCAACCTCTGCACGGCGATCCGCGCGACGCAGGGCAAGGGGCTGATGCCCGACGGGACCAGCCGGTTCTCGTACAAGGGCCAGACCGTCTATCACTACATGGGCTGCTCGACGTTCTCGAACTACACGGTGCTGCCCGAGATCGCGGTCGCGAAGATCCGCAAGGACGCGCCGTTCGACACCGCCTGCTACATCGGCTGCGGCGTGACCACGGGCGTCGGCGCGGTGGTGAACACCGCTGGCGTCGAGGCGGGGAGCCGCTGCATCGTGTTCGGCCTGGGCGGTATCGGCCTGAACGTGATCCAGGGCCTGAAGATGGTGGGCGCGAGCCAGATCGTCGGCGTCGACATCCAGCCCAAGCGCGAGGAATGGGGCCGCAGGTTCGGCATGACCCACTTCGTCGACCCGCACCGGCTGGGCGGCAAGGACCTGGTGGCGCACCTGGTCGAGCTGACCGACGGCGGCGCGGACTACACCTTCGACGCCACGGGCAACACGACGGTCATGCGCCAGGCGCTGGAGGCCTGCCACCGCGGCTGGGGCGAGAGCATCATCATCGGCGTGGCCGAGGCCGGCAAGGAGATCGCCACGCGGCCGTTCCAGCTTGTGACCGGTCGCGTCTGGAAGGGCACGGCGTTCGGCGGCGCCCGCGGGCGGACCGACACGCCGAAGGTGGTCGACTGGTACATGGACGGCCAGATCCAGATCGACCCGATGATCACCCACCGCCTGCCGCTGGAGCGCATCAACGAGGCCTTCGACCTGATGCATTCGGGCGAGAGCATCCGCACCGTGGTGGTCTACTAGGCCGCCCCGCCGCGGCCAGGGTCGGCCAGGTTGCGAAAATAATCGCGTTGACCTGAAGGTGTGTCCACCGAGGGGGAGCGGCCGTTTCCGCGGCCGCCGCCGCCGCACGCCTGCGTCGTCTACTCAACCCTCAGAAGAATCGAATCCCCTTGTTCGGCGAGTTTGTTACGGTTGAGGAAGGGTGAATGCCGGCGTCCGCACTGCTGGGGGGCGTGCCGGCGAGTCTGTCGATGGGGGTTCGCATGCGTATCGTCGCGTTGGCCATAGCGTTCTTCGGGCTCTTCTGGAGCTCGTCGGCGATGGCCCAGATCAGCAACATCCAGTCCCAGGCGGGGTCGTCGTACACCACGCCCGGAATCGTCTGCCCGGCGCAGCCATGCTCGCAGACCGTCAACCTGCCGGGCGGCGCGGGCTCGTTCCCGGCGGCCGGCGGCGAGGACGCGCCGACGGGCGGCGCGATCTACAACTCGTTCGTCGACATCGGCGCCGACGCGATCACGTTCGAGAGCTCGCACGCGGTCTCGCAGGGGCCGTTCACCAGCTTCGCGTCGTCGACGACGGTCAGCTTCGACTTCTACACCGACAACTCGGGCGTGGACTTCCACTCGCAGATCACGCCGCAGGGCCTGGGCCTGTACCTGGCCGACACCAGCAACGGCTGCCTGTTCACGGGCAACTGCGTGCAGGTCTCCGACGAGCTGCACACGTTCGGCGAACTCGACCTGCCGGGCGGCGGCTCGACGGGCTTCCTGGGCGGCGCCGGCTTCAGCTTCGAGATCCTCGACAACGGGACGCCGCTCTTCACGCTGAGCGGCCTGCTGCTGCTGCAGGCCAACCCGGACTGCCCGAACGGCTACTGCTACGTCGAGAGCCTGACGGGCATGGAGAACGCCCAGGGCGTGCTCACCGGCTTCGCGCAGCAGACCGATCCGTTCGACCTCTCGGCGCGCGCCTACGGCTGGGACTCGACGGACGTGAACCTGTTCCTGGGCTCGGGCCACCATTCGATCGAGTACAAGACGAGCGTGTTCACCTTCACGAACTCGGAGTGCATCGGCGGCTCGCTCTGCCTCGTCGCCTACTCGGGCTTCGGCGATCCGATCGGCCGCGGCGGCGCCATCGACGCGCTGAACACCTTCGACATCGGCGCGCAGACGCACCAGGACGACGACCTGATCCAGGGCCTGAACTTCTCGCCGCAGACGTTCCGCCTGCGCTTCAACAACGGCGTGCTGGACTACTCGCCGAGCGCCGCGGTTCCGGAGCCGGGCGTGTGGGCGCTGATGATCGTGGGCTTCGGCGCGGTCGGCGCGGCGATCCGCCGTCGCCGGACGGCCCTGGCCTGACCGCAGCGACCTGAACGGAACGAAGGGCGGCTGCGCCGGCGGCCGCCCTTTTTTCGTGGGCGCGGGCCGCCCACTCAACCCTCAGAAGAATCGAGTCCCGCCCTGCGATGCGCGTGTTATCGCTGAGAGAAGGGTGAACCCCGGTTCCGCTCGCATCGGGCGCGGACCGGCGGTCGATGGGGGTTTCCATGCGTCGTTTCGCGTTGGCTGTCGCGTCGGTGGCGCTCTTCGGAGCGGGGTCCGCCGCGGCGCAGGACATCAGCAACATCACGGCCTCGGCCGGGTCGTCCTACTTCCAGCCGGGCTTCGCCTGCGAATCCTCCGCCTGCCCGCCGCGCGAGACGCCGCTGGGCGGCGGCGCGGGCCAGTTCCCGCCGGCCGGCGGCGAGGTCGGGCCCACGGGCGGCGCGAACTTCAACTCGTTCGTCGACGTCGGCGCCAACGCCATCACGTTCGAGAGCTCGCATTCGGTGTCGCAGGGCCCGTTCCAGAGCTTCTCGTCGTACTCGCAGGTCGGCTTCACGTTCGACAACGCCGATCCCTACACGCCGGTCAGCTTCCATTCCGAGATCACGCCCCAGGGCCTGGGCTTCTACCTGGCCGACACCAGCAACGGCTGCCTGTTCACGAATAGCTGCGTCCAGGTCTCGGACGAGGACTACACCTTCGCCGACCTCGCAGACGTCAATGCGGCGGGCTATTTGGGCGCGGTGGGCTTCAGCTTCGAGATCATGGACAACGGCACGCCGCTCTACGCGCTGACCGGCTTCCTGGGCCTGCAGGCCAACCCGGACTGCCCGGACGGCTACTGCATCGTCGAGACGCTGACGACGCCCTTCGGCGAGTCGGCCGCCTACCTGCTGGACGGGTTCGCGCAACAGACCGATCCGTTCGACCTGTCGGCCCGCGCCTACGGCTGGGGCTCCACGGACGTCTACTTCGACCTCTACTACGGGTCGCACGACATCACGTACCGGACCACCGTCGTCAGCGCGACGAGCGCGGCGTGCATCAACGGCAACATCTGCCTGGTCGCCTACTCGGGCTTCGGCGACCCCATCGGCCGCGGCGGCGCCATCGACGCCCTGAACGCCTTCGACATCGGCGCGCAGACGCACCAGGACGGCGAACTGATCCAGGGCCTGAACTTCTCGCCGCAGACGTTCAACCTGTACTATCGCAACGGCGAGCTCGGATATCGCCCCGCGGGCGTTCCCGAACCGGGCACGTGGGCGCTGGCGATCATGGGCTTCGGAATCGCGGGAGCGGCGTTGCGGCGTCGTCGTATTCCGGCGCATATCTAGCGCCGCATGGCAGGAACAACGGCGCCTGGGGGCGGGCCGTCGGAAGACGGTCGCGCCTACCGGGCTTTCATCAGCTATAGCCACCGCGACAAGCAGCACGCGGCGTGGCTCCACCGCGTGGTGGAGTCGTATCGGATTCCCAAGAAGCTCGTGGGCAAGGTGACGGCGGTCGGGCCCGTGCCGCCGCGGCCTTCGCCGATCTTCCGCGACCGCGACGAGCTGCCGGCCTCGGCCGACCTGGGGGGCGAGCTGACCGCGGCGCTGCAGCGCTCGATGTTCCTGATCGTGATCTGCAGCCGCGCGTCGGCCAAGTCGCACTGGGTGATGCAGGAGATCCTGCGCTTCAAGCAGATGCACGGCGAGGCGCGCATCCTGGCGCTCATCGTCGACGGCACGCCCTACGGCTCGAACACGCCGGGGCAGGAGGACGAGGAGTGCTTCCCGCTCAGCCTCCGCTATAAGCTGGGCCCCGACGGCGAGCTGTCGGACGTCCCGGCCGAGCCGATCGCGGCCGACCTGCGCCCCGAGGCCGACGGCAAGCGCCTGGCGCAACTGAAGCTGATCGCGGGCCTGACCGGCCTGCGGCTCGACGAACTGGTCCAGCGCGAGGCCCAGCGGCGCAACCAGCGCCTGATGATGGTGGCCTCGGGCGCCATGGCCGGCATGGTCGTGACGGGCGGCCTGGCGGTCTACGCCAACTTCCAGCGCATCGAGGCCGACCGGCAGCGGATGATCGCCGAGAAGGAATCGGCCGCGGCGCGCGCCGCCTCGGACTACCTCGTCTCGACCTTCGAGCTGTCGAACCCGGCCACGGAAAACCCCGAGACGATCACGGCGCGCACGATCCTGGGCCGAAGCGTCGAGCGGGCCGCGACCGAGCTGAGGGACCAGCCGGAGATCCAGGTGCGCCTCGTGGCCACCCTGGGCCGCGCCTACAACAACCTCGGCCTGCTGGACGAGGCGAAGGGCGCGGTGGAGTCCTCGCTGCCGGCGATCCAGAAGTCGGGGCCGGACGGCGCCGAGGCGCTGCTGGTGCTGGCCGCGACCTATGTGCGCCAGGGCGCGCTGGACAAGGCCGACGCGACGGTCAACCGGGCGCTGGCGCAACTGGGCCCCGACCCGAAGAGCCATGCCGAGATCCGGGCGCTGGCGGCGCTGACCCAGGGCCGGATCGCGATCGCCAGGTCGGACGCCAAGGCCGGCGTCGCCGCCTTCGACCGCGCGCTGGCCTTCTACCGCGCCGAGCCGGACTCGCCGCCGAAGGCGATGGCGCTGGCGCTGAACAACCGCGGCATCCTGCTGTCCGACGCCGGGCGGTTCGACGAGGCCAACGCGTCGCTGAAGGAGTCGCTGGCGATCTACCGGCGCACGCTGGGCGAGACGCACCTGTCGACCGGCCGCGCCTGGTTCGCCCTGGCCCAGAACTCGTTCAACGCCGGCAAGCTGCCCGACGCCGAGCGCGAGATCGCCCGCGCGCTCGATATCCAGCGGGTGGTGCTGGACAACGACAACCCGATCCTGGCCGACACGCTGTCGATGCAGGGCCAGATCCTGCAGGGGCGCGGCAAGCTGGCCGACGCCGAGATCTCGCTGCGCGAGGCGGTGGCCATCTACCGCAAGGCGTTCAAGGACCGGCCGCACTACCTGATCGGCATCGCCGACGTGTACCTGGCGCTGATCGAGGCCGACGCCGGGCGCACCGACGCGGCGCTGGCCACGCTGGACGACGCCAAGCGCAACTACGACGGCAGCTACGGCGGCCTGCACCCCAACCACGGCGACCTGCTGGTCAACCGCGCCAAGATCCTGGCCAAGGCCGGGCGGATGGGACAGGCCAGGTCGGACTGCGCGGCGGGCATCGAGATCCTGAAGAAGACCCTGGGCGCCGACGCCAGCTTCACCAAGCAGATGGCCGGCGAGTGCGCCGCGCTGGGCCAGACCAAGCAGGCGAAGCTGTAGCCAGGGGCAGGCCGGCGGCGGCTATCGCGGCCCGGCCGTCCGCCGCGCGCGTTCGGCCTGCATGTCCGGCGATTGCGACGCGGTGACGGCGCGGGGGCTCAGCAAGGCGCCGCAGGCCTCGCAGGCCAGGTGCGGACGGGCGTCGGGGACGCCGCAGGCGACGCAGCCGTAGACCAGGGGCGGCGTCTCGCGGCCCTGCCAGCGGTCGCCCCAGGTCGTGAGCGTCACCAGGACCGGCCACAGCCCCTCGCCCTTCTCCGTCAGGCGGTATTCGTAGCGGACAGGACGGTCCTGGTAGGCGCGCCGCGCGACGATGCCGAGGTCCTCCAGGCGCCTGAGCCGGCCGGCGAGGGAGCTGTCGGACACGCCCATCTGGGCGGCGAGGCCGTCGAAGCGGCGGTTGCGGAGCATCAGCTCCTTGACGATCAGCAGGCTCCACGCGTCGCCGACCTCGGCGAGCGCGCCGGCGAGGGAACAGGTCAGCCCGCCCAGTTCGCTGCGTTTCATGCCGGCTCCCGCAAGAAAGATGACGCATCCGTCATTTTTGAGTCGCTTCGAATTCAGAAGTTGATATCGTGCGCCGCGTCGAGGGGCAAATCGGGGAGTTCCGAAGGATGGCGGACGGGACGATGGACGCCAGGGCGGTGCGCGCCGCCACGGGGATCTCCCACGCGGAGGAGAAGCGGATCGCGCTCGGCCTCTCGCCGGCCGTGGCGTGGCCGACCCTGTTCCTCGCGGTCGCGCTGCCGGCCGTCCTGCTGGGCGTGATCGCGGCGGGCCTCGCCCGGGTGCTGCCGCTGTGGGCCTGCACGCCGATCCTGACCCTGGTGTCGTATGCGCACTATTCGCTGGTCCACGAGTCCATTCACGGCAACGTCGTCGCCGCGCCGAAGCGCCTCGCCTGGATCAACACCGTCGTCGGCTGGATCGGATCGCTGGGCATGGGCGCCGGCTGGCCCGCCCTGCAACGCACCCACGTCCTGCACCACTCCCACACCAACACCGAGCGCGACCCGGACATCGTCGTGAAGGGCACGTTCGCGCAGTTGCTCGGCAAGTGGCTGGCGTCGGTCCCGATGTCGCTGCTGCCGATCTTCGCGATCCGGTTCATCGCCCCCGCGCGCTACCGGCGGCTGCGCGGCATCCTCGGTCCGGCCGAAATCGCCCAGGTCTCGGCCGTCACGCTGCTCACCTGGGCGCTGCTGGTCGCGGCGATCGCCACGGGTCGCGTGGCCGACTGGCTGATGCTCTGGTTCCTGCCGACGCGCCTGGGCGTCCTGTTGCTGAACATCTTCTTCCAGTGGCTGCCCCACCACCCGTTCGACCGGACGGAGCGCTACCTCAACACGCGGATCAGCCTGTGGCCGGGCGGCACGTTCCTGCTGCTGCAACAGAACCTGCACCTCATGCACCACCTGTGGCCCAGCGTGCCCTTCTACAACTACGCCCGCCTGTTCCGCGCCCTGCGGCCGGTCCTGGCGGCGGAGAACGCGCGGATCGAAGGCCTGATGGTCGGACCCCGCCGCCGCACGATCCAACAGGAAACCGCCTCATGAGCAAGCCCGTCGGAATCCTGGTCGAGGCGGAGGACTTCGCCAGCTACGGCGGCTGGGTGCTGGACTCGCAGTTCGAGGCCCAGATGGGCTCGCCCTATCTGCTGGCGCACGGGCTGGGGCGTCCGGTGGCGGACGCGACGACGACGATCGCGGTGGCCGAGACCGGCGACTACGAGGTGTGGGTCCGCACCCGCGACTGGGCGGCGCCGCACGCGCCGGGGCGGTTTGCGCTGTCGGTGAACGGGACGACGCTTTCGACCGAGTTCGGCGCCAACGGCGACGGTTGGGCCTGGCAGTCCGCGGGGACGGTCCTCCTGACGAAGGGCGAGGCGCGGCTGGCGCTGCACGACCTGACCGGTTTCGACGGCAGGTGCGACGCGATCTATCTCGGCCGCGACGGAACGGTCCCGCCGAATGCCGTGGACGAAGACAGCCGCCGGTGGCGCCGGGCGCTGCGCGGGCTGCCCGACCGGCCCGTCGACGGCGGCGACTTCGACGTGGTGGTGGTCGGCGGGGGCGTCGCGGGCTGCGCGGCGGCGCTGACGGCGGCGCGGCTGGGCCAGCGGGTGGCGCTGATCCACGACCGGCCGGTGCTGGGCGGCAACGCCAGCAAGGAGATCGGGCTGATGCCGCGCGGCGCGCAGGGCGCGCTGCTGCACGAGCTGGCGCAGCGCACCGCGGACGGCGATCTCGCGGCGCTGTCGCTGCTGGAGGCCGAGCCGACCGCCAGCGTCTTCCTGGAGCATCGGATCGTCGCGGCGGCCCGCGAGGGCGACAGGATCGTCTCGGTCGACGCGGTGGAGGCCAGGGGCGGCCGCGAGCGCCGCTTCACGGGCCGCATGTTCATCGACACCTCGGGCGTGGCGATGCTGGGGGTCCTGGCGGGCGCCGAGACCATGTTCGGGCGCGAGGCGCGCGCGGCGTTCGACGAGGGCTATGCGCCCGAGGCCGCCGACGACATGCACCACGGCAACACCCTCTTCTTCCGCACGCGCATGGCCGACCATCCGGTCCCGTTCCCCGACGTGCCGTGGGCGACGGAGGTCTCGAAGGACTATGCCAACCTGAGCGGCCAACTGGTGACGTCGGGTCAGGAGAACGGCCCGGGCCCCATGGCCGGCGCGAACCCCGACAACCCGACCTTCCAGTTCAGCGCCGACCCCACCCAGGCGTGGATGAACCAGTTCCCGGCGACGCACTACTGGGAGTACGGCCAGTGGCTGGACCCCTACACGTCTGGCGAGCTGGTGCGCGACTACCTGATGCGGGCGCTCTACGGCACGTTCTCGAACGTCAAGGCGCTGGAGCCCGAGGCCTACGCCAACCTGGAGTTCGACTGGATGGCCTTCGTCGCGGCCCAGGGCGAGTTCCGGCGCTACCGCGGCGACTACGTGCTGACCGAGAACGACGTCCGCAACCAGACCCGCTTCAACGACCTGCTCGTCGCCAACGACGGCTTCTTCTGCATCCACTGCGCCTGGGCGCCCGAAGAGCTGGCAAGGGGCGAGGGGAAGTACGACTTCCGCCTCAAGGACTGGATCATGGACGTCCGCGACCAGCAGCCCTACGGCATCCCGTTCCGTTGCCTCTACTCGGCCAACATCGACAACCTCATGATGGCGGGCAAGCACATCAGCGTGACCCACGTCGCGGGTTCGTCGGTGAAGCTGATGGGGAACGGCGCGCAGCACGGCATCGCCGTGGCCGCCGCGGCCTTCCTCTGCAACCAGCACGGGACGACGCCGCGGGGCCTGCTGGACGACCACTTCGAGAAGCTGCGGACGCTGGTGGACGGCCTGACCGGGCATGACCACGACATGACGAGCCATCCGCCGACCCGCCGGTTCGTGGCCGTACCGGGTTAGGGGCGGGTCCTACGGCAGGCGCTCGATGGCGCGGGCGAGGACGGAGCGGAACCAGGCGTGTCCGCGCTTGGCGCCGGCGCGCGGGGTCCAGAAGGCGTCGATGTCGAGGCGGCGGTCGGGGTAGTCGATGCCGAGAATGCGGATGTCGCGGGACCGCGCGAGCTCGACGGCGAGCCTGCGGGGCACCAGGGCCAGGCACTCGGCCTCCTCGACGATGGCGCCGATGACCAGGAAGTTCGGGACGCCGCAGACGGGCGAGACTTCCAGCACGGACGTGGGCTGGACCAGGGCCGCGCGGCCCAGGCTGGTGCGTTCGCCGACCTGGTAGACGACCTGCCGCGCCTTGCGGAAGTCGCCGGCCGGGACCACCTCGCCCCAACGGCGGTCGCGGCCCGAGGCGATGCAGACCATCTCGTCCTGCCAGAGCGGGAGTTGCTCGACGCGCTTGCCGAACGTGCGGCCGAAGGGACGCGGCGCGATCATGAAGTCGAGGCCGTCGAGGTCCTCGACGGACCGCACCGGCCGGTCGACGAAGAGGAAGTCGCAGTGCGGCGCCTCGGTCGCGCAGATGCGCGCGAGCTGCGGCGCGAGCAGGACGCTGACGTAGTCGGCCGTGGTGATCACGACGTGCAGGCGCTCCGAGGCGGGATCGAAGACCTCGGACGGCTCCAGCAGAAGGCCGAGATCGGCCAGGATCTTGGCCAGCGGCGCGCGCACCGCCTCGCCGCGCTCGGTCAGGTGGGCGCTGCGGCCCAGCGAGACGACGAGGTCGTCGTCGAACAGCGCCCTGAGGCTGCGGAGCGCCTTGCTCACCGCCGGCTGGGTGATCCCCAGCGCCCGCGCCGTCGCGGTCGCGCTGCGCGTCCGCAGCAGCTCGTGCAGGACGGGCAGCAGGTCGAGGTTGGCGCGGCGTAGCCGCTGCACCAGCAGGGCCTCGGGCCCCGGCGCGTCGGACCTCGCGGCATCGGGCAGGGCGCGTGCGGCAGGCGGCTTTCGGGCCATAGTCGGTATAACCACTCGTTATGCGCACAATTCCTAGACCGTGGATTTCGAGGGCGCCACCGCCTAACGTAACGTCGATCAGTCGAGAGACCCGGGCGGACCCCGGGGCTGGGTCCGCGTTCGCCGGGCCGCCGGAGGACGCCATGAACATCGCCGTGAAGGTCCCGACCGCCGAAACGGTCGCCGAGATCAACGCCACGCCGCTGGAGAAACTGAACCCGGCGCGGGTCGACCGCTTCTACGACGACACGATCTGGCCGGTGTTCGAACGCCTGCGTCGGGAAGACCCGATCCACTTCACGCCCGAGAGCGAGTACGGCCCCTACTGGTCGATCACCAAGTGGAACGACATCATGGCGGTCGACACCGACCATGAGAGCTTCTCGTCGGCGGACGGCATCGCGCTCTTCAACCTCGAGCATCGCGCCGAGCAGGAGAAGGTGATGGGCGAGCGGCGGCGCAACAGCGCCGGCTTCATCACCATGGACGAGCCCGAGCACAGCGTGGCGCGCAAGGCGGTCAGCCCGACGGTGGCGCCGAGCAACCTCCACACGATGGCGCCGCAGGTGCGCGAGCGCGCGGGCCAGATCCTCGACAGCCTGCCCATCGGCAAGGAGTTCGACTGGGTCGACCTCGTGTCGAAGGAACTGACGGCCATGACGCTGGCCACCCTGTTCGACTTCCCGTTCGAGCAGCGCCGCAAGCTGCCCTGGTGGTCGGACATGATCATGAACCAGCCCGGACACGGCCCGGTCGAGAGCTGGGAGCAGAAGGGCGCGGCGATGATGGAGTGCTTCAGCGCCTTCAACGAGCTGTGGAACCAGCGGGTGAACGGACCGCCCGGCAACGACCTGATCTCGATGCTGGCGCACAATCCCGCCACGCGCGGCATGCCCATGGAGACCTACCAGGGCAACGTCATCCTGCTGATCGTCGGGGGCAACGACACCACCCGCAACACCATCTCCAGCAGCGTCTTCTCGCTCAACAGGAACCCCGACCAGTACGCCAAGCTGCGCGCCAACCCGGATCTGGTGCTGCCGATGGTCTCGGAGACCATCCGCTGGCAGACGCCGCTGGCGCACATGGCCCGCGTGGCCACCCGCGACGTCGAGATGGGCGGCAAGACCATCAAAAAGGGCGACCGGGTGGCGATGTGGTACATCTCGGGCAACCGCGACGAGGAGATGATCGAGCGGCCCAACGACTTCATCATCGACCGCGAGCGGCCGCGCCAGCACATGTCGTTCGGCTTCGGCGTGCATCGCTGCGTCGGCAACCGCGTCGCCGAGATGCAGCTCACCATCATCTGGGAAGAGATCCTGAAGCGGTTCCCGGAGATCAAGGTGGTGGGCGAGCCGGTGCTGAACTGGTCGGCCTTCGTGCATGGCTTCGAGAGCCTGCCGGTGATCATCCCGACGCGTAACTGAACGGAGCCCGTACCTGCGATGACCGCTGCCCCCGCGTTCGCCCGCGCCGCCGATATCGAAGCCTCCCTGGAGGCGCTGGCCGAGGTCTGCGAAGACCCGACGCCGGTCGTCTACAAGCACCTGTTCGCCGCGCACCCCACGATGCAGCCCTACTTCTGGCGGGACACCAACGGCGCGATCAAGGGCGAGATGCTGTCGCGGACGTTCGAGGCGATCCTGGATTTCGTGGGCGAGCGCCGCTACGCGCAGCACATGATCAGCACGGAACTGGTCACCCACGAGGGCTACGAGGTGCCGCGCGAGGTGTTCGTCACCTTCTTCGGGATCATCCGCGACGCGGCGCGCGAGCTGCTGGGCGCGGACTGGACCCCGGCGTTCGAGGAGGCCTGGACCACGATGCTCGCCGAGATGGACGCCTACGCCCGCGCGACCCCGCGCTCGGACGCCACGAACGCCTATTTCGCCGCCAAGCTGGAAGAGTTCACCGCGCCCTACGCCAAGGCCTGAAGCGCGGACGCCTCACCTCGCGCCGCTTGGCGGGGAGGTGAGGTCCCTCTTCCGGCGCTGCTCGCCCACAGCGCTGTCGCGCTCGTGAAAGAGGACGCGTTCAGGCCGTCCGCGCCTTGCGGATGCGGCGGGCGGGTCTGGCGGCCGTGGCGGCGGCGGGGCGGGCGAGCCGGTAGAGCGGATAGACGCCGTAGCCCTTCGCGAGCGGGGTCTTGCCGACGTAGTTGCAGTCGAACGGGTGGTCGGCCTCCATCTCCAGCACCGCGGCGAAGGGCTCGGTGACGTAGACGCTGCCGGACGGGGTGACCGGCTCGATGCGCGCGGTCCGCGAGACCTCGGTGCCGTAGAAGGTGGTGCGGCGGCTGACGGGATCGTGGCCCGAGTAGGTGGTGCCGTAGTGCAGCGCGATGCGCATGCCGGTGCCCTCGGGCACGCCGAGGGCTTCGCAGTCGACCTTGGCGAACTGGTCGGACAGGTCGAGGGCGGCGGCGGCGGCGGAGCGGGCGTCCTCGAACACGACGTAGAGCGCGTCGCCCCAGGTGTTGCCCACCTTGATGCGGTCGGCGTAGCCCTCCAGCGTGACCGCGGCGCGGTGCATCACCTGTTCCCAGAAGGTGGGCAGGACCCGCTCGTCCAGGGTGGTGAAGCCCGGGAAGTCGGTGAACATGATGCCGTAGGTGCCGCGCTCCACCGGCGAGCGGGGGGGCGGCGGCGGCATGACGGGACGCACGATCGGCCCGGCCTCGATCACCGCCGAGCGGCCGCCGGCCTGCTGCCAGGCGCCGATGTCGGAGCCGGAGAGGGTTCGGGCGCCGACCTGCTCGACGATGGCGAGCTGGATCGCCTCGCCGTTGAGGTGGCGGGCGCGCAGCCGCGCCATGCCCATGGTCACCTTCGAGCCATAGGCGAACTGCATCATCTCGCCGACGTAGCTCATGTTGCTGGCGATGGTCATCGAGGCCGCCCTGGCCTTGCAGCGGACGTAGCGGCGCACCCAGTCGTCGCCGCCGGGGGCCACCGACTGGGCCATGAAGTCGGCCTCGGTGAAGGGCAGCACGATGTCGAGCTCGCAGCCCTCCTCCAGCAGTTGTTCGGCGATCAGGATGTCGCTGCCGGCGGCGAGCGCGCCGTAGGCGAAGCCGATCTTCTCCTTTCGGACCACCTCGCGGACCTCGGCGGCGAGGCGGGCCTCGAGCGCGGCGTCGGGCACGAAGATGTTGCCGCAGAACATCGCCACCTTCGGCGGGCGCACATGATGCAGCAGGGCCTCCAGGCCCTCGGGGTCGTCGCTGACCGCCATCAGGCGCTGGAGCTGCAGGTAGGTGGTGGAGCGCGAGCCCACGTCGGCGTCGGGCGAGCCCGTGGCCCGCAGCAGCACCCCGTCGGCGCCCGGCAGGTCGCCCAGGATCACCAGCGCCTCGGCCAGGGTGGCGAGGGCGTAGTAGTCCTGGCCCCCCTCGGCGAGCACCTGCTGGACCACGGCCCTGGCCAGGCGCTGCGCGATGCCCGGCCGCCCCGCGATCTGGGCCAGCGTGGCCGCGTTGATGGCGGGATAGCTGGAGCGGGTCTTGCCGTAGACCGCCGCGTAGAGCCGGCAGGCCTGCAGCAGCCTGGCGCGGTCGGGCTCGTCGGGCGCGGCGAACGCCTGGTCCTTGAGGAGCCGCGCCCTCAGCGAGAGCGCGTCGACGTCGTTCTTCGCGGCGAGCTGGTATTCGTCGTAGAGGCGCAGGCCCCGCTCGGTGTCGCCGAGGCGGGCGAGCGTCAGGACCTCCAGGTAGCCGAGGCCTTGGTGCCCCAGCTTCTTGCCGCGCGTGACCTCGTCGTAGGCCGCAAGGAGGTCGCCGCGGGCGAGCGCGGAGCGGATCGAGTCAATGGTTTCGTCCCCGACCATCACGCGGCCCCGCGACGACAGGCTTCCGTAAAGTCCTGCCCCCCTTGTTCGGCGTAACGGCGTATTTGGATGCAGGCAAGACTTCTCGCCTGTCGCGGTCGCAGGGCGCGCGAGGCCGTTCCATCGAGGGTTTGCGCGACTCGCGCCGATCGGGCCATGGGACAAGAAACGGCGAACGGGCCTAACTTTAACTGAACGACGCGCCGGTCCGGCCGCGTCCAGCGCATGAGGAAGCGGCGTGGCGCCTGCGGGCAGGTCCGAACGGCCGGGGGACGGAAGCCCGCTCGTCCGCGCCTTCTTCGAGAAGCGCGAGAACCTCGTGCTGTTCCTGGCCGCGCGCACGCGGGACATGGCGACCGCCGAGGACCTGGTGCAGGACCTCTACCTGAAGATCGCCGCCCAGCCGCCCGAGGACGTGAAGTCGCCGAGCGCGCTGCTCTACCGGATGGCCGGGAACCTGCTGATCGACCACGTGAGGAGCCGCCAGCGCGCCTCGCGCCGCGAGGGCCAGTGGCGCATGGACACCCGTGTCGCCGGCGCCGAGGAGGAGGTGGCGCAGGAGCCCGCGGCCGACGACGTGGTGATCGGGCGCGAGCGGGCGCGGATGCTGGCCGAGGCGGTCGCGGCGCTGCCGCCGAAGATGGGCCAGGCGTTCCGGCTGCACAAGCTGGAGGGCCGGAGCCAGGCCGAGACGGCGCAGGCCATGGGCGTCTCGGTGAAGATGGTCGAGCAGCACATCTCGGCCGCGCTCAGGAACCTGACGCAGCGGCTGCGCCCATGATGTTCGCAATGTCGGCTCCGCGACCTAGGGGCGCTCCGGGACGGCGCCGTCTTACCAGCGGTTCGGCGCAGTGTGCGTCGTGCAGGGCGGACCCATGACCAGCTTGGCGAGCGACAGGGACGGGCAGGCGGCGCAAGCCAGCGCCTGGCTCGTGCGCCTGCAAGCCGACGACGTGGGCGAGGCCGAGGCGCTGGCGTTCGACGCGTGGCTGGACGAGGCGGCGGGCAACCGCGAGGCCTATGCGGCGGCGCTGGGCGTCTGGCACGAATTCGGGATCGCCGCCCCGGCGGTGAGCGAGGAACTGGCCCGTCCGCCGGCCCGCCGGCCCGCGCAGAGCCTGACGCGGCGCTGGATGGCGGGCGTCGGCGGCCTGGCCGTCGCAGCGACCGTGACGCTGGCGCTGCTGCCGGCGCTGACCACCACCAGCGCGACCTACGCCACGGGCAAGGGCCAGCACCAGCAGGTGAAGCTGGCCGACGGGTCGCGGGTGGACCTGAACGCCGAGACGACGCTCTCGGTGAAGCTGGGCCTCTTCAAGCGCGAGGTGACGCTGAGCGACGGCGAGGCGATCTTCGACGTGGCGCACGACACGCGCCGGCCGTTCACCGTGGCGGCCGACGGCCGGATCGTGCGCGTGGTCGGCACCCAGTTCGACGTCCGCAGCCGTTCGGGCGACCTCACGGTGACGGTCGCGCGGGGCAAGGTCGAGGTGCGGCCCAGCGCCGCATCGGACCAGGCGTTCATGCTCACCCGCGGCCAGCGGCTGGAGATGGAGCGCACCGGACGGGCCGAGCTGAAGGCGGTGGATCCCGCCGAGACCTTCAGTTGGCGCGCGGGCCGCCTCGTCTATCGCAACCAGCCCCTGTCGGAGGTGGTGGCCGACCTGAACCGCCAGTTCGTCCAGCAGATCGAGATCGGCGATCCGGCGCTGGCCCAGACCCCCATCACCGGGGTCATCGTGCTCGACGATCCGGGCTCGGTCGTCGCGCGTCTGAGCTTGATGCTCCCCATAAGATCAGTACCCTCCGAAGCGGGGCTGCTTCTACTTCGGAAGTAAGGCCGAAGGACCAGTCGGAGCTGACCATCCTCGTGCGTCGGGACCTGATGGCCGCCACCGCGTGCGCCGTGGTGCTGGGCGTCGGCGGAGTCGCCGGGGCCGCGCCTTCCCGCGTCCTGTTCCGTGTCGAGCCCAAGGCCTACTCCGAGGCGCTGCTCGACCTGGCGCAGCAGGCCAACGTCACCCTGATCGGCGCGGCGGCGTGCAGCGGGACGTCGCGCGGCGTCTCGGGCCTGCTGACGGTGGAGGAGGCGCTGGACCAGGTGCTGGCCGGCGCGCCCTGCACCGCGCGCGTGGTCGCGGCGGGAACCGTCGAGGTGCAGGCGGCGGCGCGCGCCGAGGCCGCGCGGCTGTCGCCGCCGGTGACGGTGTCCGAACTGCTGGTGACCGCGACCCGGCGGGTGCGCGACCCGCGCCAACTGGCGGTGGCGGTGACCGCGATCCCGCGCGGCCAGCTCCTGGCCACCGGCTCGGCCGACGCGGGCGAGGCGGCCGGCCAGCTCGCCGGGGTGCTGGCGACCAATCTGGGGCCGGGGCGCAACAAGCTGCTGCTGCGCGGGCTTTCCGACGGCGCCTACACGGGCCGGGCCCGCTCGATCGTGGCGACCTACCTCGACGACCTGCCGGTCAACTACAACGCCCCCGACCCCGACCTGCGGCTGGTCGACGTGGACCGGGTGGAGATCGCGCGGGGCCCGCAGGGGGCGCTCTACGGCGCCGGCTCGCTGTCGGGCGTCTACCGCATCGTCACCCGCAAGCCCGACCTCACCGGGCTTTCGGCGGAGGTGCGCACCACCGGCGCGCTGACCCAGGACGGCGACCCGAGCTACGCGGTCGAGGGCTACGCGAACTATCCGCTGCGACTGTTCGGGCAGACGATCGGGCTGCGGCTGTCGGCCTACCAGGAGGAGCAGGGCGGCTACCTCGACAACATCCGCCTCGCCCGCAACAACGCCGACCGGACCGAGCGGCGCGGGGCGCGGCTGATCATGTCCTATGCGCCCACCGACGACTGGAGCTTCAACCTGACGCTGGCCGGCCAGCACCTGCGCTCCAACGACACGCACTACACGACCCCCGGCCTGAAGCTGAAGCGCGACGTCCGCATCCCCGAGCCGCATGTGAACGACATCGAGCTGGCGACGGCGACGATCCGGCGCTCGTGGGGCTGGGGCGAGCTCACCTCGTCGACCGGGGCGGTGCGGCACCGCTACGGCAGCCTGTTCGACGCCACCTCGAGCCAGCGGCTCTACACCCAGTTCGCCCAGACCTCGGCCTATGCCGAGCGCACCCGCACGACGATGCTGGTGGAGGACCTGGTGCTGACCTCGCGCGGGGCGGGTCCCGTCGAGTGGCTGGCGGGGCTCTACGGCTCCTACACGCGGACCCACTCGCCGACCGAGTTCCTGGCGCAGGTGCCGCGGGCCGACCTGATCCTGGTGTACGGCGACGACCGGCGCGACCGGATCCAGGAACTGGCGGCCTACAGCGAGGTCTCCTACGCGTTCGGCGACGGCTGGACCGTGGCGCTGGGCGGCCGGGCCTTCACGATCCAGACCCGGACGCGCTCGGCGGTGGTGTCGGAAAGCTCGCCGCCGCGCAGCTTCGACCGCGAGAAGGAATTCAGCGGCGTCTCGCCGAAGCTGTCGGTCCAGAAGACGTTCGGGGACGGCAACCTGGCCTATGCGGTGATCTCGGAGGGCTACCGCTCGGGCGGCCTGAACTCGGGCGGGGCGACGGCGCTGCCGGTGGAGCGCGAGGCCTTCTCGGCGGACCGCCTCATCAACTACGAGGTGGGGCTGAAGCTGGCGATGCTGGAGCGGCGCCTCGGCGTGAACGCGGCCACCTTCTACAGCCTCTGGGACGACATCCAGACCGACCAGTTCCGGCCGTCGGGCATCCCCTACACCACCAACGCCGGCGACGCGCAGGTGATGGGGATCGAGACCGAGGTCGCCTATCGCACCGACTTCGGCCTGCTGGCGCAACTGAACGGGCGGTTGACGCGCACGCGCACCGGCCGGCCCAACCCCGCCTCGCTCATCGCCGGGCGGCTGGCCGACGGCCTGCCGGGCTCGCCGCCGGTCTCGGCCGGCGCCGTGCTGAGCTACGAGCGCGACATCGCCGACGACGTGATGCTGCGCCTCGTCGGGCAGGCGACCTACGTGGGCCGCTCGCGGGTCAGCTTCGAGGCCGCCGAGCCGCGGACCCGCGCCTACGGCCGCGTGAAGCTCTCGGCCGAACTGCTGAAGGGGCCCTACAGCGCCCAGGTGTTCGTGGTGAACCCGCTGAACAGCTACAGCGACACCTTCGCCTTCGGGAACCCGTTCAACCTGGAGCGGTCGCGCCAGGTCACGCCGCAGCGGCCGAGGACCATCGGCGTGACGATTTCCGCGGCGCTCTAGAAAAATCGGCCGCCGACCTAGGGGGAACGCGGTCCGGCGCCGTCTCCCCCGCGACTTGCGATTTATGGAGAGCGTAGGTCGGAATGCCGGCGGCCCCTGTGACGGGGGACGCCAACAGCCGAATGTGGCGCGTGATCCCGAGCCCAAACGATCGCGCCACGGCTGGATGAGCGCGGCCCCGACGAACGAGAACGTCCGGGGCCGCGCCTCTCTTCGCGTGAAAAGAGAACCTGTTTGGCCGTTTGCGGTCGAGGTGCTAACTTGAGCACGTTGACCGCAGTCGGCTCGGGCTGCATCGACACCGCGTCGGCTCTCCAGTCGCTGACACGAGACCACCGCCCCGGTCTGAGGACGTCACACCTCGGCCGGGGCTCCTCGTCTCCGGATCCTACCCGAACAGCACCGCCAGGAGCGGATAGGCCGCCGCGCCGGCGACGACGGTCGCGGTCAGCAGGATCGCGGCCTGCAGGCCCGCCGCGCCCCGGGCGACCGCCAGCGCGAGGCCGGCCTTCACCAGCGTGTTCGCGGCGATCGGCGCGGCCAGGGCGAGGGCCGCGGCGGCGGGCGCGAGCGTGCCCGGCGTCAGATTGGCGGCCGTGACGATCGCGGAATCGACGTCCAGCAGGCCGGACAGCGCCAGCACCACCATCAGGCCCTGGTTCCCGAAGGCGTCGAGCGCCCAGCGGCCGAGCAGGGACATGGCCGCGACCAGCCCCGCGAGCAGCAGGGCCGGAACGATGTCGAACGGATTCTTCACCGGCGGCGGCCCGTCGCTCTCGGTCGTGTCGTCCTTCGCGCGCCACAGGAGCCAGCCGGCGCAGGCGGCCGCGGCGAGCCCCGCCGGGACGATCAGCACCGCCATGGGCGCCAGGGCGAACGGCGCCAGCACGCCCACGAGCACCACGACCCGCGTCAGCATCACCGCATGCGCCACGGCGATGCCGGCGATGAGCACCGCCGGTCCGCCCTCGCGCCGGGCCAGTCGCGCGGCCAGCGCGGCGGTCACGGCGGTGGACGAGACGAGGGAGCCGGCCGCAGCGGTGATCAGCACCCCCTTCGAGGCGCCGAACCGGCGTGCGGCGGCGTAGCCGGCCAGCGACAGGCCCGAGACCAGCACCACCACCATCCAGATCTGCCGCGGGTTCCAGGCGTCGTAGGGGCCGTAGCTGGCGTCGGGCAGGACGGGCAGGATGGCCAGCGCGATCAGGCCGAAGCGTGCGATGGCGTGAAGCTCGGCCTCGTCCAGGGCGTCGACCCACGCATGGAGCCGCTCGCGCGAGGCCAGCACCAGGACGGTGACGGCCGCCACGGCGGACGCGATCACGCCCTGGCCGGCGGCGGCCATGAGGCCGATGGCCAGCGTCATGGCGCCCACGATGGTGTTGGTGGCGCTGAGTTCGGTCTCGCGGACGGCGGCGCGGTAGTAGCCGATCAGCAGGGTCGCCCCGGCGAGGCCCACGATGACCGCCGCAAGGCCCGGACCGGCGAGGCGGCCGGCCTCCCACGCCAGACCGCCGGTCAGGCCCAGCAGGCCGAAGGTGCGGATGCCGGCGACGCGCGTGCCGGCGGCTTCGTCACGCTGGCGCCACCCGCGCTCGACGCCGATCAGCAGGCCCAGCGCCAGCGCCAGGGCCACGCCCTGCAACGGCGCCCAGGCGGCCATGAGTTCGTGCATCATCGCCGAACGTCATAGCTGAGCTTCAGGCTTCTGGCGCTAGACCATCAGGCCGGCGCGGAGGCGTTCGAAGCCCAGGGCGATGGCGGCGGGGTCGGCGGCGAAGCCGAGGCGGATGTGGCCGGGGGCGCCGAAGAACTCGCCGGGCGCGACCAGCAGGTCGAAGTCGGCCAGCAGGCGCCGCGCGAGCGCGCGGGTGTCCGGCGCGCCGGGCACGCGCGGGAAGTACATGCAGCCGGACGGCGGCAGGTCGCCCTCCAGCAGGCCGTCGCGGACGAGGGCGGCGGTCTCGCGCTCCATCACCGGGCGGCTCTTGGCCAGCACGCCCTGCCAGTGCGCCTCGAAGGCGGCGGGCGCTTCGAGCACATGGGCGGCGACGGCGTGGGAGAGCTTGGAGACGCCCATGTCGCCGTCCGGGGCCGCGCGGCGGATGCGGTCGATCAGGGCGGCGTCGCCCGCCATCCAGCCGAACTTCAGCGCGAAGAGGCCGAACACCTTCGTCAGGCTGGAGACCGTCAGGATGTTCGCGGCCAGCGTGGCGGCCGGCGCCGGCGTCGGCGTGGCGAAGTCGGCGTAGACCTCGTCGACGATCAGCACGGCGCCCACGCTGCCGACGGCGGCGGCCATGGCGGCCAGCTCCTCGGGCGGCAGGCGCGCGCCGCTGGGATTGTGCAGGTTGGTGACGAGGACCGCCCGCGTGCGGGGCGTGAGCCTGGCGCGCAGGTCCGGGAGGTCGACCCCGTAGCCCGGGGCCGTGCGGGCGAAGGTGTCGACGCGGGCGCCGGCGTCGGCGGCGAACTTCGCGAGGATGTCGAAGCCCGGCCGCTCGACCAGGACGTGATCTCCGGGCGCGACCAGGGCCTTGAGCGCCAGGTTGATCGCCCCCGTCGCGCCGGTTGTGGCGACGATCTGCTCGGGGGCCAGGCCGTAGCGGCGGGCGACCGCCTCGATGGCGAAGCGGTTGCCGTCGGCGAAGACGCTGACGTAGCGCGACGTGAGCTCGTCGGAGAAGGCGGTGCGCACCATGCCGATCAACTGGGCGGTGGGCTCGGGCGTGGTGCTTTCGAAGAGGATCGCCACCTCGGGCCGCGCGGCCTTGATACGCATCGCCGCCCGGACGAAGTCGGCATAGGAGGGGGCGTCGAACAGGTCGGAGGCCGCAGCGCCGGGCTGCGCGCTGGCCGCGCCTTTCGTTTGCACCGGATTCAAGGCAGTTCCCTACGCGTCCCCCGCCCGCGCTTCGGCAGGCTCCACCTAGCTTAGGCAAGGACGGCGGACTTTCTTTGCGAATTCGCGCGCGGGTTGCGGGGATCGCGGGGCGGCTATTCGCGCGGTGGTGGCGTGGCGCATAACTCATGCGCTTCGTGCGGCGCGCCGGCGAAGCTGCGGTCGCGCGCGGCGGCTGTCACGCTGACATTGCAAAGAAAATCCGCGGGCGCGCGGCTAGGTTTGCCGAAACGTCGGGAGGGGACCTGATGACCGAACGCTGGATCGCGCCCGCGATCGCCGCCTGCCTGGCGCTGGCGGCGCCGGGATGGGCCGCCGCGCAGACGCCTGCGCAAGCCGCCGCCGTGCGGGCGCCGCGGATGGCGGTGACGAAGCACGAGGGGACGTTCAACGGCGAGAAGGTGAAGTTCACGGCGACCGTCGCCGAGGTCTTCCTGAACGACGCCGCGGGCCGGCCGGCCGCGGCGGCCACCACCATCGCCTACGTTCGCGACGGGGTGAAGGACCGGGCCGCGAGGCCGGTGATCTTCCTGTTCAACGGCGGGCCGGGCGCCTCGTCCTCGCCGCTGCACATGAGTGCGCTCGGGCCCTACCGCCGCGGCCCGGCGGCGCCCGGCGACCGGTCGGGCGGCGGCTGGATCCCCAACACGGTGAGCCCCCTCGATGCGGCGGACCTGGTGTTCATCGACCCGGTCGGCACCGGTTTCTCGCGGCCGTTCCCCGGAACGGACCCGCAGCGCTTCTATTCGGTCTCGGGCGATGCGCAGGCGGTGAAGACCGTGATCGCCGCGTGGCTCAGGGCCAACAAGCGTGAGGCCTCGCCGCGCTACATGATGGGAGAGAGCTACGGCACCAGCCGGGCGGCGAACATCGCCCGCATCAGCCAGGACCTGCCGTTCGACGGCGTGATGCTGGTGGCCCTGGTGGGCGAGGTGAGCGGGCGCGAGATGCCCTATGTCGTGGCGCTGCCGACCATGGCGGCGGGCGCCTGGTATCACCGCAGGATCGACCGGGCGGGGCGCACGGTGGACCAGGTGTTCGCCGAGGCGCTGGACTTCGCGCGCACCGACTACCTGGAGGCGCTCGTCGAGGGCGGCAGCCTGCCGGCGGAGAGGAAGCGCAGGATCGCCGAGCGGATGTCGGGCCTGATCGGCCTGCCGGCCGACCTGATCGCCGAGAAGGACCTGCGGCTCTCCAAGAACGACTGGATGTTCAACATCCTGAAGGACGCGACCCTGCGCACGGGCCTGCTGGACGTGACGGTGACCGCGCCGCTGGAGCCGGGGCAGGACGGGGCGATCGACGATCCCGCGCTGGGGGTCGTGCCGAAGCGGGCGCCGGGCGCCCCGGCCGCGCCGCCGCCGAGCCCCGCGGCCCTGGGCGCGATCCCGAGCCCGGCCGTGGCGCGCTACATGGTCGAGGCGTTGAAATATCCGGCCGGCGACGAGCCGTACTACGGCGTGAACTTCGCGGTGAACGCGGCGTGGGACCACGAGCGTCCGCGCGCGCCGGGCGGGACGACCGGGCCGAGCGCCTTCGAGGCGCTGGGCCAGGCGATGCGGGCGGACCCGAAGCTGCGGCTGTTCTGGGCCGCCGGCTACTACGACCTGACGACGCCGGCCTATTCGGGCCGCTACACCCTGGACCAGGCGGGCGTGCCGGCGGGCCAGCTCACGGCCGCCTACTTCGCCGGCCCGCACGGCGTCTACGACCACGACGAGAACCGCGCGAAGTTCGCCGACGCGGTCAGGGCCTTCGTGACGAAGAAGCCTTAGGCCGCGGAGCGGCGCCGTCCATTCAATGAACCGCGGAAAACGCGGAATGGCGCGGAAGGCGGCGGCGCTGATTCCGCGTTCTTCCGCGTTTTCCGCGGTTCCAGAATGAGGGAGCCTCAGCTCGCGCTGAGGCTCGATGGGTCGTGCCTACCTCGTGGCGTCGCGGATCAACTGGCGGACGTCGTTGGAGAAGGCGGCGGCGGTGTCGCCGAGGTAGAGCATGTGGCCGCTTTCGTAGCGGCGGAGCATGAGGCGGTCCCTGGGGAGCCCGGCGTCCTCCACGCTCTGCTCGGCGGTCGCCGAGTGCGTGACGAGGTCGTAGTAGCCGCTGGCGACGAGGACGCGGAGCTTCGGCGTGCGGCGCATGGCGACGGCGAGGTCGGTGGCGAACGACTGGCCCTCGGGCACGGCGGCGCGGTTCCAGTTCCACGAGGGCAGCAGGTCGCGCCAGACGATGGCGCCGTAGGGCCGCGCCATGTCGACCTTCAGGGCCTCGGCCTCCATCTGGTGGAAGGCGGCGAGGAAGCCCGGCACGTAGCGGCCCATGGCCGGGTCGTCGGCGACGGGGTCGTTGCCGCTGCCGGCCGTCGGCAGGGTGTAGCGGCTGTCGTAGGCGCCGACCTGCAGGCCCCTGTCGGCCAGCAGCAGGCGCGAGAAGGCGCCCTCGTTCACCACCAGCGCGCGGTCGTAGGCGGACACCGGCAGGCCGGTGTAGGCGGTGAGGCGGGCGACCAGGGCGGCGCGGTCGGCCGGCGTCAGCGTGCCGGCCCTGGCCTTCTTCAGGGCCTCGACGTAGTCGCTCTTCGCGAAGGCCAGGACCTCCTGGTGGAAGGCTTCGAGGCTGCGGCCCTTGCGGTCGATCTTCTCGAAGTACCAGGCGGTGTCGGCGAGCGCCGGGAGCGCCAGGGCCTGGCGCAGTTCCGCCGCGCCGCTCTCGCCGCCGCCGTTGCGGGCGCCCAGGGTCGTGCCCAGCAGGATCACGCCGTTCAGGGTGATGCCGCGCATGTAGCCGACGTACATCGGCCCGCCCATCAGCGCGCGCGGCAGGACGGCGGCGCGGACCGAGCCGTAGCTCTCGCCCATGACGAACTTGGGCGCGTTCCAGCGCTTGTGCTCGGTGAGCCAGAGCTCGATGAACTGCGAGACGCTGTCAGCGTCCTCGTCGACGCCCCAGAAGTCGGCGGTGGAGCCCTTGCCGATCGGCCTGGAGTAGCCCGTGCCGACCGGGTCGATGAAGACGAGGTCGGCGACGTCGAGCACGCTGTGCGGGTTGTCGGCGACCCCGAAGGGCGGGGTGTTGGACGGATTCACCTCCCGGTCCAGCACCACGCGGCGCGGGCCGACGGCGCCCATGTGCAGCCAGAGCGACGAGGAGCCCGGCCCGCCGTTGAAGACGAACATCACCGGCCGGCTCGGATCGACGGGGCCGTCCTTCAGGTAGCTGTAGGAGAAGATCGAGCCGATGGGCTCGGCGGCGCGGTTGTAGAGCCAGGTCTCGCCGGCGATGGCGGTGTAGGCGATGCGCTGTTTGCCGACGCTCAGCGTGTGCCTGGTGACGAACCGCTTCGGCGCCGGCAGGGGCTCGACCGGGCCGGCGGGGTACGCCCGCGACATGGGAATGCCGGGCGGGCCGCCCGCCGCCGGGGCCGGGGGGGCTGCCGGGGCGGGCGGGGCCTGGGCGAACGCCGGCGCGGCGCTCGCCAGCAGGGCGGCGATCAGGGCGAGGGATTTCACGCGGGCGGGGCCTTGGGCAGGACTTCGAGCAGGCGGTCGATGTCGTTCATGTCGTTGAAGGCGGCGACCGACACGCGGAAGCGGTTGGCGCTGACGGTGATGCGCACGTCGCCCTTGTTGAGGACGTCGCCCAGCCTGGCGCGGGCGTCCTTCAGCGCGAAGGCGACCAGGGGGCTTCTGCTGTCCTGCGGCGTCATCGGCTGGTAGCCGCGGCGGCGCAGCTCGGTCTGCACGGCCGCCAGCATGGGCTTTCGATGCGCGACGAGGGCCGGCAGGCCCACCTGACGGATCCAGCCGATGGAGTGCTCCAACTGGACGACGCCGGTCCAGGAGGTGGTGCCCATGGCGAACTTGCCGTCGGTCCCGGCCGCGTAGCCGTAGTCGGCGGGCGTCAGGCCCTGCGGGTCGTAGGGGAAGACGTGGGTGACGAAGCGGCCGCCGACCTGGTGGTAGCCCCACCACGGGCGCTGGATCGTCTCGGCCACTTCCCTGCGCACGTAGAGGAAGGCCAGGCCGAAGTCGCCCATCAGCCACTTGTAGGAAGACGAGGCCGCGAAATCGACGCCCGCGGCGCGCAGGTCCAGCGGCGTCGATCCGGCCCCGTGGACGATGTCGGCGTAGACCGGCGCGCCGTGCGCATGGGCGATGTCGGCGACGCGCCGGAGGTCGTGCTCGAAGCCGTTGGTGGTGGAGATGTGGCTGACGGCGACCAGCACCGTCCTGTCGTTCACCGCCGCCTCCATCGCCTGCATGTCGACGCGGCCTTCGGCGGTCATGGGCAGCATGACGACCTCCATGCCGGCCTTGGCGAGCTCGCCGTAGGTGTAGAACGAGCCGAAGAAGTGCAGCGCGTCGGTGACGATGCGGCCGCCGGCCCTGGGGAAGCCCAGCGCCTTCAGCACCAGGTTCTCGCCCATGGTCGTGGACTGGATGAAGGTGAGTTCGTCGGGCGCCGCGCCGACCAGGGCGCCGAAGCCTTCGAGGACGGCCTTCTCCTTGGCGTCCATGGAGTAGCCGCTCCAGCGGCCGTCGCGGGTCTTGTAGCGGAGGTATTCCTCCAGCGCCGCGCGGGCGCCCAGCGGCATCGGGTGGGTCGAGCCCGAGTCCAGGTAGACGTAGGGCATCTTCGCGAAGGCGGCCCTGGCCGG
>NZ_JAEUMO010000039.1 GCF_016793285.1 Phenylobacterium sp. | reverse complement strand
AGGTCGCGGATGTAGCGGCCGTCGATCTTGAGCAGATCGAGCGTGAGCTGCTGCAGATAGGCCAGGGAGGCGGCGCCGGCGCCGAAGTCGTCGAGACACACCTCGCAGCCGGCGGTGCGCAGCGCCTGGATGTGGCGGTCGGCGGTCGGCAGGTCCTCGACCGCCGCGCTCTCGGTCAGCTCGAACATCAGCCGCCCGGCCGCCCACGGGCGCTCCTTCAGCATGGCGACCGCGCGGGCGACGTAGGCCTCGCTCATCAGGCTGCGGCCCGAGACGTTCACCGCCAGCATCAGCGCCGGATCGCGCTGGAGCACCGCCAGCGTCTCCTCGAGCACCGCGATGTCCAGCGGCTCGATCAGGTCCATCTCCTCGGCCATGCGGATGGCCGGGAAGGGGCTGCCGTCGGCGCCGAAGCGGACCAGCACCTCGTGGTGGTGCAGCGCGCGGTCGGCCAGCTCGACCACCGGCTGGAACGCCAGGGTGAAGCGTCGGTAGCGGATGGCGGCGCCCAACTGGCCGGCCTTGCTGAGCGCGGCGCGCATCGCCCGCTCCAGCGCCTCGGCGAGGTCGCCCGGCAGCGGCCGCTTCAGGCCGTGCTCCAGCACCTGGTTCAGCGCGAAGCGCAGCGCCTGGGCCATCTGCTTCGGCCGCGCGACGCCGGTCATCGGCACGGACCTCGCCGCCGGCTCGACGCCTTCGATGCCGTTGGCGCCGAGAATGCGGGCCACGCGCGACAGGATCACGTCGGTCGGCTCCTCGCGTGTGCGGACCAGCGCGTACCGGTCGGGACCGACGGGCGTCGGCGCCTCGCCGCGATAGGCCTGGGCGCGCAGCGCGCCCGTCAGCATCGCCTCGACGTGCTGCGGATCCTTGGCGGCCGCGTCGGTGGCGGAGAGGCCCGCCAGCTCGACGAAGGCCAGTTCGAGGTCCTGCGCCGCGCCCGCGACGAGCTCGCTGGCGCGCGCCTCGAAGGCCTCGCGGGTCTGCAGGGCGGTCCGGCCGCGGGCGGCGGCGCGGCTGAGCGCGCACGAGATGGCGCCCTGGTTCTGTTCGAGGCGGATAGCGGTGACGCTGACGAACCGTTCGGCGGCGCCGCGGCCCACGACGACGCTCACCACCACCGGCCCGGCGCGCATGCCGCTGTCGAGGCCCGTGAACAGCGCCTCGATCATGGGGTGATCCTCGGCGTCGAACAGGCTGCGCCACGAGCGGCCGGCCAGCCTGGTGTCGCTCACGCCCAGCACGGCCTCGCCCGCGCCCAGGGCAAAGCCCACCTTGCCGTCGGGCCGGATCTCTAGAAGCAGGTCGGCCGCGGCGAAGCCGAAGCCCAGGAAGCGGTGCGGTGCGGACAAGCAGATCTCCTGCCGGCGACCCTGACGCACACGCCCTTAAGATCGCGTATGCGGCGCGCCTCCGGCGGCGTCGAACCGTCAGGCTAGTCGACCGGCGCGCCGGTCTTGCTGCGGCTCAGCATGCGCTGGCGGGTCCGCAGCACGGTGTAGAGCCGGTCGCGCTGGTGCTCCCCGACGGGCAGCGCGATCTTCGTATGGCCGATTTCCAGGTCGTGCTGGGCGTCGGCCGCCAGCTTCTGCATGCTGGGCGGTGAGACCTGCCAGAGGATGTGGACGAGGTCCGCGACCAGGAGTTCGAGGGTGGCGACGCGCGCGATCAGGTCGCGTTTGCTGGTGTGGAGTTCGTGCGGCATGCGCAGTCCGATACGCGGAGGTTACTGTGCGGACCGACTATGCAGGATCAGGCTTAAGCCTTCGATAGCAAGGCGAGTGAAATATCGGAAAAGTTGAGTTCGACCCGCGAACGGCCTCGCTGATCGGAGGCCCCACCGTCGCCATTCCGTGGAGCCGGACGTCGTCGTACTGTCCCGCCGCCGCCCCACGAGGATGACCGCATGATCGCCGCCCTGCTCGCCGCCGCCGCCGTCTCGGCGACCTGCGACCTCGAGGCGCCCTCGGGGGAGGCAGGCTGCGCGCGCGCCGCCGTGGACGCCCTGCCGATGAACGCCATCCAGGCGGTCGGCACGCACAACAGCTACAAGATGGCCATCGCGCCCAACGAGTTCGCGACCATCAGGGCCGCCAACCCCAAGGTGGCGGAGACCCTCGACTACGGCCACCGCCCGCTGCCGGAACAGCTCGACGCCGGGGCGCGGCAACTGGAGATCGACGTGGTCAACGACCCCGGGCCCGGCGGCCTCTACGCCACCCCGCTCGGCTACAGGGTCGCCGGGGCGAAGGCCGTGCCCTACGACTTCGGCCCGCTGAAGGGCCCGGGCCTGAAGGTCATCCATGCGCCCGACGTCGACTACCGCTCGGTGTGCGCCACCTTCGTGGCCTGCCTGACCGGTGTCCGCGCCTGGTCGAAGGCGCATCCGAACCATGTGCCGATCCTGATCATCCTCAACCTGAAGGAAGACGGCGTCTCGCTTCCGGGCGCCGTGAAGCCGCCGCTGTTCGACGCCGCCGCCATGGACGGCATCGACCGGGAGATCCGCTCGGTCTTCCCGGAAAGCGCGCTGGTCACGCCCGACCAGGTGCAGGGCCGGCGCGCGACGCTGCACGAAGCCGTCGCCGCGGGTGGCTGGCCGACACTGAGGGAGGCCCGGGGGCGGGTCATGTTCGCGCTGGACTGCCCGCCGGATCAGGTCGCGCGCTACCGCCAGGGCCGCAAGGTGCTGGAGGGCCGTGCGGCCTTCGTCAACATCGACGAGACGTCCCCCGCCGCCGGCTACATCACCCTGAACGAGCCCAAGGAACTCTCGGCGCGCATCGCCGCGGCGGTCCGGGCCGGGATCATCGTGCGCACCCGCGCCGACGCCGACACCTACGAGGCGCGCGCGAACGACACGGCGCGCCAGGCCGCCGCCTTCGCCTCGGGCGCGCAGTACGTCTCGACCGACTACATGCGGCCGGACCCGCGGTTCGGACCCTATGCGACGAAGCTGCCGACCGGCGGAACGGCGCGGCGCAGCCCGGCGGCGCCCTAGACTAGCGGGCGTCGGCCACCTTCTTCTCCCGCGCCTGCTTCTCCCGCGCCTGGGCGGCGGCTTCGTCGTGCCTGAGCTGGGCCGCAGCCTGAGCCGCCGCCTCTTCGGCCGACATCGCCCGCACCTCGGGGACCTTGTCCTTGCCGATGCCGAACAGGCTGGTGGCGAGGCGCTTGCCGACGAAGCCGCCGACAGGGCCGGCGACCGCCGAGCCGGCTGCGCCCCCGGCGACGCTGACGGCGAGACCGCCGACGGCCTGGGCCGTCTTGTCGGGCTGCTTCTCCACCAGCACGGGCGCGACGGTGGTCGGCGTGGCGAGGCGCGGCGCGGGCGCGCCGTCCACGGGCGCGGGCGGGGGCGCGCTGGTCACGGCTTCGGGGGTCGGTCGGGTGGGTTCGACCGCGGGAAGCGGGGCCAGCGCCAGCGGCGTTGGCGGCGGGTTCGCCGGGTCGGGGATGTCCTGGGCGAGCGCGGCGCCGGGCGCCGCGATCAGGCTGCACAGGATCGCTCTCAGCAGGGGACGCATCGTCACGCTCCACACGAGGGTTCGTCCTCGATCGAGCGTTCGGAACGCACGCCGCCGGCCGCGGGTTCACCGCGGCCAACGGCGGGCCCGTCGAAACGGGCCCGCTTTCAGGGCGTTAGCCGCTGACTTTGAGGTTGGTCGCGGAGGTCTTGCCGCTGCGACCATCCTGTTCGAGGTCGAAGTGGACCCGCTGGCCTTCGTTCAGGCCGGAGAGGCCGGCCTGCTCGACCGCCGAGATGTGGACGAAGATGTCCTGGCCGCCGCCCTCGGGCTTGATGAACCCGAAGCCCTTGGTGGGGTTGAACCACTTCACTTCGCCCGAGCCCGAGCCCGAGACGACGCCGCGCGAACGGCCACCGCCGCCGCCGCCACCGCCGAAACCGCCGCCGCCGCCGTAGCCGCCGCGGTCACGACCGCCGCCGCCGTAGCCACCGCCGCCGCCGTAGCCGCCGCGATCACCGCGATCGCCGCCACCGAAGCCGCCACCGCCGCCGCCCGCTCGCCGGGGCTGGGGCACGCCCTGCTCGGTGACCACGATCTGCGTCGCCGCCAGCTTGCCCGAACGCCGATCCTGCTCGAGTTCGTAGTCGACCTTGTCGCCTTCGCCCAGGGCGTCGAGCCCTGCCGAGTTCAGGGCCGAGATGTGAACGAAGACGTCCGAACCACCGTCGTCAGGCTGAATGAAGCCAAAGCCCTTCGCCGTATTGAACCACTTAACCGTGCCGCTCGCCATGTCGTCGCAACCTAACCGAGAATCCAAGTCCCACGCCGCGCACATGGCGACGCCCGGCTAGTCTCCCTGACGAGCCGTGGCAGACTTTGTAGCGAGGGAATTTGCGCAACACCAGCGCCCGTGACACGCGAGAGCAAACGGACTAAGGGAGCGGCCCTTCCGCCACAGCCCCGCCGCCAGGTCATCCGTGAAGAGCATCTGCGTCTATTGCGGTTCGTCCCCCGGAACGGATCCGAAGTTCCTCGAAGCGGCGCTCGCCTGCGGGACGGCGCTGGCGAAGGCCGGCCTGACCCTGGTCTACGGCGGCGGCAGGGTCGGTCTGATGGGCGCCGTGGCCGATGCGGCGCTGGCCGCCGGCGGCCGCGCCGTGGGGGTGATGCCGAAGGACCTGGTCGACCAGGAGATCGCCCACCGGGGGTTGTCCGAACTCCACGTCGTCGCCTCGATGCACGAGCGGAAGCTGAAGATGGCCGAGCTCTCGGACGGCTTCCTCTGCCTGCCGGGCGGCCCCGGCACCTACGAGGAGATCTTCGAGCAGTGGACGTGGGCCCTGCTCGGCATCCACGCCAAGCCGTGCGGCTTCGTAAACGTGTCCGGCTACTACGACCGCCTGCGCGACCTCATCCAGCACACCGCCGACAACGGCTTCATCGGCCAGACCTACGTCGACATGCTGGTCTACGCCGACAGCACCGAGGCCGTCCTGGACGCCTTCCGCGGCTACGTCGCCCCGCCGCCGAAGTGGAGCGGCGCGAAGCCCTGATCCCTCCCCATCAGGAGAGGGAAAGCCCGTAGACCCGGGTCGCGGTCCCGGAGAACAGCGCCGTCTTCTCCTCGACCGAGGCGCCCTTCGCCAGGTGCTTGAAGGCGTTCCAGAGGGTGGCGTAGCTGCAACTGCCCATGTCGACCGGGAAGTTGCTCTCGAACATGCAGCGCTCGGCGCCGAAGGCCTCGATGCAGGTCTCGATGTAGGGCCGCCACTGGTCGGCCAGCTCATGCGACGGCGCCCGCGGCTCCTGCAGGAAGGACGGGAAGTTGCAGAAGGCCATGGCCAGCCCGCCCAGCTTCACATTCACCTTCGGCGACCTGGCCAGTTCCAGGATGTTGGCCTTCCAGGTCGGGAAGCGCTCCTCCAGCTTCCCGGCATAGCTGCCGCGTCCGATGGGCGTGCCCACATGGTCGAGGACGATCGTGGTGTCCGGGAAGGCGCGGGCGAGGTCGATCAGGTCCGGAAGCTGCGGCTCCAGCATCCAGGCGTCGAACGTCAGGCCCATCTGGCCGAGGTGCCTGAATCCGGCCCGGAAGTCGTCGCGCAGGTAAAGCCCCGCCTCGACCCGGTTCAGCGGGCCCAGCACATCCTTGTCCGCGTCGAACGACGCCGAGTTCCGGATGCCGCGGAACCGCCCGCCGCCGGCCCGGACGTGCGCCTCCAGCACCGCCTTGACGCCGTCGCCCAGGAGCAGGTCGGCGCGGCTCACGATCCCGGCGCAGGCGCGGAAGTCGCCGTAGAGGCCGCTGGCGCTCATCGCCGCGACGCCGTTCACGAACTCGGTCTCGCCGACCACCTGCATCTCGGCCGGCCCGCCGGCCCTGTAGAAGGCCCCGCACTCCACGAACACGGTGGCCACGACGTTGTGGCCCGAGCCCGTGTCGGCCATCAGCTCGTCCAGCAGGTAGCGCTTTGCGGGCTCGATGGCGGTCATGAAGGGGTGCTCGGCCACCTGCGGCGTGGCGTAGTTCCGCCGGTCCCACAGGTGGTGGTGCGGGTCGACGATCGGCAGCTCGGGCTCGAGGATGGCTTCCGGCACGACGTCCTCCCGTTGATCTGTCGGGCGGCACGCTAAGGCCGCAGCGGGCGCGGTCAACCGCCCGCGGCGTCAACCTCAGGGCCGGATCGGCTCGATCGAGGCCAGCACGACCGACGTCCCCGACGGGCGCCCCTTGTTGGCCGCAGGCTTCAGGAGCGCGATGCGCACCTCCAGCGGATGGCGGCTCCGCGCGGGCCAGTAGCAGCCGAACGGCAGCGGCGTGGCGGCCAGTTGGGTCTTCAGCAGCGTCTTCGCGTAGAGCGCCCGTGCGTTCGGCCGCCGCAGCACGACCGCCGCGTCGCAGGCGAGCTCCTGGTCCAGGCGCAGCAGGTAGGCGGCCAGGTGCGCGAGCGGGTTGAACCAGCAGAGGCACTGGAACAGCGCCGCCAGCGCCGCGGCCCGCGGGTCCTTGCGCGCCACATGGGCCCGCTCGTGGGCGCGGATCAGCTCGCGCTCCTCGGGCGTGTAGCCATGGTGCGCCGGCAGCACGATCCGCGGCGAGATCAGGCCCACCACGGCCGGCCCGCCGCGCCCGGCGCGGACCTCGGCCAGGAACCTCGCCTGGGCGGCGACGAAGGCCGCGGCCAGCACGATCGCCCCCGAGGCCCACACCGCGAGCAGCAGTCCGGGCTTCGGCAGCCCGCCCGCGATCGCCGCCGCGGGCGAGAGCACATCGCCGGCGGGCGGCGACAGCGTCACCAGCACGCTCGCCAGCGCCGCGAGCGGCGGGATCGACCAGAGCGAGCAGGCCGCGGCCGGGCCGAACATGCGCCGCACGATCAGCCGGCCCGGCGCCACAGCCAGCACCGCGCCCGCCGCGACGGCGTTGGCCGCCAGGAACGCGGTCGCGAGGCTCGCCGTCGGCTCCGGGCCCAGGACGGCGGCGGCGAGGTCACTCATCGTCGGCCTCGAGGTCGGCGATCAGGCTCTTCAGGCGGGCGACTTCCTCGGCCGACAGCGCCCGGTGCTGGGCATAGTGGGCCACGAGCGGCGCGATCTGGCCGCCGAACAGCCGGTCCAGCAGGCCCTGGCTCTCGCCGGTCACGTACTCCTCGCGGCTGACCAGGGTGCGGTAGAGCGCGCGGCCGCCCGAACGCGCCGAGATCAGCGCCTTCTTCTTCAGCAGCCGGTTGATGAGCGTCTTGACGGTGGCCTCGCCCCACGCGTTGGCCGGGCCCACCTTGGCGATGATCTCTTCCGCGGTGAGAGGCTCCTCGTTCCAGAGGGCCTCCATGATCTGGCTCTCGGCCCCGGAGATCCTGGACATCTTACCCCCGTAATCTCCCTCGGACGCTACAGGTGTAAGACGTGGTGTCAAGCGCCACCCGCTCATCCCCACACCCCCGCTCATCCCCGCGCATGCCGGAACCCAGCTCAGGGCTCGTCCCGTGGCGTCGGCGCAGACCAGCAGCGCGGCGGTCACGGCGCCCTTCGCGCCCGGGCGAGCGGGTAGGGCATCGGATCGTCTCCTCGTCGGGGCGGCTAGACGGCCTTGCCGGGCGCGGGCACCAGCATCACCGACATCGTCGGGCCGGTGTTGAGCCGCCAAAGCTCCACCATCGGGGCCGGGGGCGGCACCGGCGGGTTCAGCCGCCAGCCCATGTAGGCCATCACGATCAGGCCGGCCGCGATCAGGCAGGAACCCGTCAGGCCATAGTTGTCGTTGTGCGGCGCCCGCAGCAGGCCGATGCGGACTTCCAGAGGATGCGGTCCGCACGCCGGCCAGTAGCAGCCGAAGGGCAGGGGCTGGCTCGCCAGTTGGGTCTTCAGCAGGGTGCGGGCGTAGAGCGCGCGTGCGCTGGGCCGGCGGCGCAGCACGGCGGCGTCGCACGCCAGTTCCTGGTCCAGGCGCAGGACGTGCGCGCCCAGGTGGACGAGCGGGTTGAACCAGCACAGCGCCTGCAGCGCCGAGGCCAGCGCGCCGGCGCGCGGGTCCATGCGGCTGACGTGCTCGCGCTCGTGGGCGCGGATCAGCGCGCGCTCTTCCTCGCTGTAGGTCCCGTCGTCGCCCGGCATCACGATCCGGGGCGCGATCACGCCCACGACCGAGGGCCCCGCGGTCCCGCGCTTCACGGCGTCCATGAACCGCTTCTGCGCGAGCGCCAGGCCGGCGAACACGGCCGCGAAGCCCACGATCCACAGGACCAGCAGCGCGCCGGACTGGTCCGCGACTGTGGCGGCGATGAAGCTGCGGGCGTCCGCGCCATCCTCGGTGCGGGCGGGCAGCAGGGTGGCGAAGGCGGCCAGCGGCGGCGCGGCCCACAGGCCGTAGGCCAGCTCGGGCCCGAACATGCGGCGGAACGGGATGCGCAGGGCCAGCACCGCCAGGACGGCCAGGCCGCCCACCAGATTGACCCGGATCAGGCCCGCCAGCAGTTCCTCAGTCGTCATCGGACTCGAACTCCGCGATGAGCTTCTTCAGTCGGGCGACCTCTTCGGCCGAAAGCGCGCGGTGTTGGGCGTAGTGGGCGACCAGCGGGGCGACCTGGCCGCCGAACAGGCGGTCCAGCAGGCCCTGGCTCTCGCCGGTGACGTAGTCCTCGCGGCTGACCAGCACGCGGTAGATCGCCCGCCCGCCGGTGCGCTCCGACGCCAGGGCCTTCTTCTTCAGCAGGCGGTTGATGAGCGTCTTGACCGTGGCCTCGCCCCAGCTCTGCTGCGGACCGACCGCCTGCACGATCTCGTCCGCCGTCATCTGGCCGTTGGCCCAGAGGGCTTCCATGATCTGGCTTTCCGCGCCCGAAATCTTCGACATCTTACATCCGTAGGCTAAGCGCGAGATTACGCCCGTAAAAAATAGAGTCAAGCGTAGCTGGGGCGAGTGAGCTTGCGGCTGATGGCGGGAGTAAGGCAGCCTCGCCGCGGGGGGACTGCCATGGCTGCCGCAAACGAGACCTCCGGCGTCGCGGACCGACACGGCAGGATCGGCGTTCTGGGCGCGGCGGCGCTGGTCGCCGGGTCGATGATCGGATCGGGGGTCTACCTCCTTCCGGCGACGCTGGCGGCGACGGGCTCGATCTCGATCCTCGGATGGTTTGCGGCGGGACTGGCGGCGCTGGCGATCGCGGGCGTGTTCATCTGGCTGGCGATCCTGGCGCCCGAGGCGAGGGGCCTCGGCGACTATGTCCGCGCCGGGCTCGGGCGGTTCTTCGGCACGCAGACGGTGGTGCTGTTCTGGGTGTCGGTCTGGGTCGGGATGGTTCCGCTCGCGCTGGCCGCCGCCGGCGCGATCGGCTTCGTCTTCCCAGCGCTGCAGCCGCCGGGCGCGCGCCTGGCCGTGACCATCGCGGTCATCTGGGCCGGGGTGCTCGGCGCATGGGGCGGGCCGCGGCTCACCGCGCGCATCGAGGGGCTGACGCTCGCCGCGGGCCTGGCGCCCGTGCTGCTGATCGCCGCGCTCGGCGGCCTCTTCTTCCGGCCGGAGGTGTTTCAGGCGTCCTGGAACCCGCATGGCGCGCCGCTGGGCGAGGCGCTGCGAAGCTCGGCGCTGAGCTGCTTCTGGGCGTTTCTCGGCCTGGAGTCGGCGGCGGCGGCCGCCGCGGTGGTCCGCGACCCGGCCCGCAACGTGCCGCGAGCCACGCTGCTGGGCGTGCTGGGAACCGCGGCGCTCTACATCGCTGCGAGCGTCGCGGTCATGGGCCTGCTGCCCGCGGCCCAGCTCGCTGGATCCACGGCGCCGTTCGCCGACGCGGCGCGGGCCGCCCTCGGCGCGGGCCTGGGCGCGCTGATCGCCATCTGCGCCGCCGTGCGCGCCACCGGCTGCCTGGCGAGCTGGAGCCTGATCATGGCGGAGACCACGCGCACGGCCGCCGACGGCGGTATCTTTCCGCGCCTGTTCCGCACCCGCCCCGGCGAGCATGCCTCGACCATCAATCTGGTGACTGCGGGCGGCCTGATGACCGTCACCGCCTTCCTCACCGCGGCGCCGAACCTCGCCGAGCAGTTCTCGACGCTGATCAACGTCGTCTCGCTGCTGAGCCTCTACACCTACCTGCTGGCGGCCCTGTCGCTGCTGCGCGTGATGCGGGGCCAGCCGATCGCGCGCCGGGCCGCGGCCGGGCTGACGGCTGCGCTCGCCTGCGCGGCGGCGCTGGTGCTGATCGCGTCGGGCAAGCCGTCGGAGATCGCCTGGTCCCTGGCTCCGATCGGGCTGGCGGCCGTTCTCTACGTCGTCATGCCGCGCCGCTGACCCGGCTGCGGCGTCCTTGCTGGTGCGCGGCATCCGAAAGTGAGGTTTCCTCGGTATCCGCGGCTTGCGGAGAGGAAACCATGGCCGACGACCTGACCTTCGTGTCGGAGGGCGCGACCCTCCGCGGCCGGTTCTATCCGGCGTCCGCTTCGGGCCAGCGGCCGGTGGTGGTGATGGCGCACGGCTTCTCGGCCGTGGCCGCGCAACTCGAGCCGCAGGCGCGCGCCTTCGCGGCGGCGGGGTTCCACGTCTTCGCCTACGACCACGCCGGCTTCGGCGCTTCGGACGGCGAGCCGCGGCAGGAGGTCGACCCGGCGCGGCAACTGCGCGGCTACCGCGACGCGGTCGGCTTCGTCCGCACCCTGCCCGCCGTGCATCCCGCCCGCGTCGCGCTCTGGGGCTCCAGCTTCTCGGGCGGCCATGTGCTGCAGGCGGCGGCGCTGGACCCGCGGGTCTCCTGCGTGATCTCGCAGGCGCCGTTCATCTCGGGCTCGGCGCTGCTGGCGCTTCGCGAGGACCACGACGAGTTCGTCTCGGCGCTCTTCGCCGAGCGCGAGTCCCGCCAGGCCGGCGCCCCGGCGACCATGATCCCGGTCACCGCCCCCGACGGCGGCGTCGCCGCGCTGCCGGGCGACGACGGCCACGCCTACTTCGCCCGCACCGGCGGCGCGACGTGGAGGAACGAGGTGACGCTGTCGTCCTTCGAGGCCGTCCGCGGCTACGAGCCCGGCTGGTGGATCGCGCAGGTCGCGCCGCGGCCGCTGCTGATGATCGTGGCGACCGACGACACGGTCACGCCGACCGCCCACGCGGAAGCCGCGTTCGCCCGCGCTGGCGAGCCCAGGAAGCTGATCCATGTGCCGGGCGGCCACTTCGACGTCTACCAGGGCGCGGGCTTCGACCAGGCGGTCGGCGAGACCATCGCCTGGCTGAGGCGCCATTTAGGGTAGATTCGTCCTCTTGAACGTCATCCCGCGAACGAGCCCCGGACGACGACCGGGAGACGGTCAGTCCACCCGCCCGCCCAGCAGCGTCGTTGCGCCCTCCAGCACCCGCGTCGCCGCATCCGGCCCCACCGCGACGCGGTACTCGCCGCCGGCGATGACGAAGGCGCGCGCCTCGAGGCTCCAGTCGGCCAGCAGGCGCGGGTTCGCGTCCACCGTCACGCGCCGCGTCTCGCCCGGCTCCAGGGCCACCCGCGCCCAGCCCAGCAGACGCTGGCCGTCCCGCCCCGGCGCCCCGGTCAGGTAGAGCTGGGCCACCTCGATCCCGGTGCGCGCCCCGGCGTTGGTCACGTCGAAGCTGGCGGCCAGGCCATCCATCGCCAGGTTCGCGTACCGGAACGTCGTGTAGGAGAGTCCGAAGCCGAACGGGAACAGGGGCCGGGCGCCCGTCCGCGCGTACCAGCGGTAGCCGACGTCGGCGCCCTCCACATAGTCCACGTCGAAGGGCGGGGTGTCGCCGCGGTCGTTGACGATGGGCAGGTCCCCGCCGGGCAGAGCCTTGTGCGCCAGCGCCTCGGTCGAAGCCGGGAAGGTGATCGGCAACCGCCCCGCCGGGTTCACGTCGCCGAACAGCACCGCGGCGATCGCCTTCCCGCCCTCTGATCCCGGATACCAGGCCTCGACCACGGCCCCGACATCGCCGAGCCACGGCATGAAGACGGGGTTCCCCGTCTCGAGCGCCACCACCGTCCGTCGGTTGGCGGCGGCCACCGCGGCGATCAGGGCGTCCTGGCCGTCGGGAAGCACCAGCGTGGTGTCCACCGCCTCGGTCGCCCACTCCACGGCGAAGACGATGGCGACGTCGCTCTCGGCGGCCAGTTTCGCGGCGCGCGCCGGGTCTGCGCCGTCGTCGAACGCCACCTGCACGTTGGCCGCCCGCGCCCGGATCGCCTCCAGCGGCGGGTCGGGCTGGTAGATGACCCCGGCCGTCCAGCGCGGCGCGCCCGGCGGCGGATCGAACCGCGTCGAGCCCTGCGGGACCACCTGGCTGGACCCGCCGCCCGACATCACGCCGATGTCCGCCTTGCCGCCGATCACGGCGATCCTGCGCACGCCCTCCAGGGGCAGCAGGCCGTCGTTCTTCAGCAGCACGACCCCGGCCTCGGCGGCCCTGCGGGTCACCGCCGCCCCCGCGGCGAGGTCGGGCGTACCGTTGCTCACCGGATGCTCGAATACCCCGCAGGCCAGCATCGAGCGCAGGTAGCGGTGCGCCATCTCGCGGATCCGCGCCGTCGGGACCTCGCCCGCCACCACGGCGTCCTTCAGCGGCCCGACGAAGAACGGCTGCACGTCGAACTCGCGGCCCGACTGCTGGTCCAGCCCTGCGTTCGCGGCCGGCGCCGCGGAATGCACCGCGCCCCAGTCCGACATCACCCAGCCCTTGTAGCCCCAGTCTCCGCGCAGCACGTCGGTCAGCAGCCAGGCGTTCTCCGAGGCGTAGGTCCCGTCGACGCGGTTGTAGGCGCACATCACCGAGCCGGGCTGGCCGGCCTCGATGGCGATCTGGAAGGCCAGCAGGTCGCTCTCGCGGAACGCCGCCTCGTCCAGGTGGGCGGACATCACCATCCGGCCCGTCTCCTGGCTGTTCAGCGCGAAGTGCTTGATCGTCGAGACGATGTGCCGGGCCTGGATGCCCCTGATCGACGCGCCGCAGAGCACGCCGGCCAGCAGCGGATCCTCACCCAGGTACTCGAAGTTCCGCCCGTTGCGCGGCTCGCGGGTCAGGTTCACGCCGCCGGCCAGCAGGCAGTTGAAGCCTTTCGCCCGCGCCTCGCCGGCGATCATCGCGCCGGCCTCCTCGGCCAGCTCGGGGCTCCAGCTCGACGCCAGCGCGAGGCCGGAGGGCAGGGCGGTCGCCTGGTCGTCGCGTCGGCCCGCGGCCGAGACGCCCAGGCTCGCGTCGGTCTCGAACAGGTCGGGAATGCCCAGGCGCCTGAGCCCCGGCACCCAGCCGGCGCTGCGCTGGATCCCTTCGGGCCGGGGTTTGAGCACGCTCGGCATGTGTCCCGAGAGCAGGCCGATCTGCTCGTCGAGCGTCATCTGGTCGAGCAGCGCCTCGGCGCGCGCATCGGGATCTGAACTCACGGCGGCGTTTCCTCGTTTGTCCTCACTCTGGCGCACGCCGCGCCTCGGACGCCAGAGGGCATGTGCGGCGGGCCCGCGCGTTGGCCGGCGCGCATCCTTTGTCGCCGAACGGTTTCCACTTGGCCCGGATGCGCGTTAGCGTGACGCCTGTCAGCACGGAGCCCGCACATGAAGCTCTCCGACGAGGATCGTGATCGCCTCGCCCTTCACACCGCCTTCGCGGTCCATCAGCTCGCCCGCTACGTCGCGGCGCGCCCCGACGTGCCGCAGGACATCCGCGACCGTCTGCGCGGCCACATCAGCGCCATCGAAGGCGTGATGGTCACCAGCGGCCACGACTGGATCCGCGACGAGATGGAAGCCACGGAAGAGGCGCTGCAGTAGCCCTCCGCCGGAGGCTTCCGCACGGCGGATGACGCCGCGTCGCTCGACCTGACCGGGGGCAAGCCCGCATTCGCGCTTGCCTGCCGCCACGGAGGGGCCTCACCCTGCGGTTTTTAGAAGAACCAGTAGGGAAGGGCGCGCCATGTCCATCGACTTCGAGATTCCCGCCGAGGCCAAGGCCGTCCGCGAGAAGGTGCGCCAGTGGGTGCATGACGAGTGCATCCCGGCCCAGGAGAAGATCAAGGACAAGGCCAGTTTCGAGAAGGTCCTCGGCGAGCTGCGGACCAAGGCCCGCGCCCAGGGCCTGTGGATGCCCTTCGTACCCAAGGAATACGGCGGCATGGGGCTGGGCCCGCTGGCCAACGCCCTGGTGCAGATGGAACTGGGCGAGAGCTACATCGGCGCCCTCTCCATGAACTCGCAGGGGCCCGACGACGCCACGATCCTCACGCTCATCGCCCACGGCACCGAGCACCAGAAGGAGAAGTTCCTCAAGCCGCTGCTGAACGGCGAGAAGCGCGTCTGCTACTCGATGACCGAGAAGGCCGCCGGCGCCGACGCCACCGGCATGCGCACCACCGCGGTGCCCGACGGCAACGAGAACTACGTGCTGAACGGCGAGAAGTGGTTCTCCTCCGCGGCCTCGGCCGCCGACCTGGCGCTCGTCATGGCCCGGACCGACACGGAAGGCCCGCGCCACCAGCAGTTCTCGACCTTCATCGTCGAGCTGCCGAACCCCGGCTACAGGATCAAGCGCGACATCCCGACGATGGCCGCCGAGGGTCCGCTCAGCCACATCATGGGCGGCGGCCACTCCGAGATCGAGATCAAGGACCTCGTGGTCCCGGCCGAGAACATCGTGGGCGGCGTAGGCAACGGCTTCAACATGGGCCAGCACCGCCTGGCCTACGGACGCCTGCGGCACGGCATGCACAACGTCGCCATGGCCCAGCGCGCTCTGGACCTGGCCGCGGCGCACATCACCAGCCGCGAGACCTTCGGCAGCCCGCTGCACAAGCGCCAAGCCGTGCAGTTCATGATGGCCGAGTGCGCGAGCCAACTCTACATCGCCCGCCTCATGCTGCTGCACATCGCCTACAAGGCGGAGAAGGGCGCGGACCTTCGGCAGGAGAACTCCATCGCCAAGGTCTACCTCGCCCACATGGTGCATCATGTGGTCGACACGGCCATCCAGTTGCACGGCGCGCTCGGCTACAGCCGCGATACCCCGCTGGCCGCGTGGTATACCCACATCCGCTCGCAACGCCTCGTGGACGGCCCGGACGAGGTCCACCGCTGGACCGTCGGCCGCAATGTCATCAAGGCCTTCCAGGCCACGGGCACGACGGCCGGCGCCTGCGGCGGCGACCTGCTCTGAGCGTCGCCGCGTCGGGCCCGGGGAAGCGGTCTCAGGGCCCGAAGGCGGTCTCGCCGGACGCGATCAACAGCACCCTGGCCGGAAGGTCGGGGGCGAGCAGCGCATAGCCGGCCCCGGCGTCGAAGTAGACGGAGTCGCCGACGGTCAGCGGCAGCGGCGCATAGAGATGGCTGTGGAACTCGACCTCGCCGGCGACGACGAACGCATACGCCTCGCCCTCATGGACGGCGAGGGGACCGTGCGCCTCCAGCGTGCGGGCCGTGACGTCGAGCAGGAGCGGCGAAAGGCCCTTGGACAGCAGGTCCGAGGCGGAGCGGCGCCCGGTGTTGCCCCCGGCGCGGGCGCCGGGACCTTCACCCGCGCGGGTGACCGACCGGCGACCCGACGCGGCCACGGAGGTCTCCGCCTCGCGGGTCACGAGTCCTTCGAGATCGACCTCGAGGGCGCGGCACAGGCGGACGAGTTTGTCGTAGTTCAGGGCGTTCTGGCCCAGCTCGACGCGCGACAGCGTCGAGATCGGCACGCCACTCTGGTCGCTCAGCACCGCCAGGCTCCAGCCACGCGCAAGTCGGAGCTTACGGATGGCCGCGCCAGTGCGGTCCGACATCCGCGAACGCATACTGGACAAATCCCCTTTTCGCGCTGCGAGATTAGGATGATTCACCGGCGGCACACCGAACGTGTTGGGTGAACGGTACTCAATATGGGGACTTCCCGCGGCGGCGCGATTGGCGTGACGGCGTGGGGTGGGCCAAGTTGCCGACTTTGGGGCTATACTGACGGGATGCCGCTGGGGGGCGGCGCGAATGCGTGACACGGAACTGGCGCCTGGACAGGAAACGCGGCGGACGTTCTCGAACGACGCCATCCACCTGCTGCGCACGACGCA
Source organism: Phenylobacterium sp. (assembly GCF_016793285.1). GTDB lineage: Bacteria > Pseudomonadota > Alphaproteobacteria > Caulobacterales > Caulobacteraceae > Phenylobacterium. The sequence goes on along the minus strand of NZ_JAEUMO010000039.1, from coordinate 4,200 downwards.
GACGATCCAGTACCAGTTGAGCCAGATGGCCGATCAGAAGGCCAGCATGCTGCTCGGCATCACCTTCGTGATCTTCACCATCTCGATCGGCCAGGCGCGCGGCGCCGCCACGCCGCTGGCGGTGATCGTGCTGGGGGGCACGGCGTTCATCGCCGCCCTGCTGACCGTGATGGCGGTGCTGCCGGCCGTGAAGGCGCCGCCGCGGCCGAACGGGCCTGCCAACGTCCTCTTCTTCGGGTCGTTCACCCAGGAGAACGAAGACGACTATGTCGCGATGCTGCTGGAGATCTGCGGCGACACGCGGACTACCTACGAGGCGATGGCGCGCGACATCTACCAGAACGGCACGGTGCTCGCCCGGAAGAAGTACAAGCTGCTGGGCTACGCCTACCGGGTGCTGCTGGTGGGCCTGGTGCTCAGCCTGATCGCCTTCCTGGCGCCGCTGATCCTGCATCTGGCCGGCGTCGCCATGCCCGCCGTCGCGCGTTAGAGCATCGTGCCGAAAGGTGGCCGCCGGTTTTCGGCGACAACGATGCGAAATCAAGAATCTGGAGCGCGCGGCTTGATTCCCGACTCACGCAGCGCGCTCCAGCCGCTTCGGGGCGGGCGCTACATCGTCGCGCCGATGAGCCACGGGACGAACTCCTCGCCGCCATAGCCCAGGGCCTCGCTCTTGCTCGGCTGGCCCGACGCGACCGCCAGCAGGCGCTCGAGGATCTCGGCGCCCTTGTCGGCGATCTGCGCCTCGCCGCTGCCGATGGCGCCGCAGTCGACATCTATGTCCTCGGTCATGCGCAGGTAGATGTCGGTGTTGGAGGAGAGCTTGATCGACGGGCTGGGCCGGCAGCCGAAGGCCGAGCCGCGACCGGTGGTGAAGGCGATCATCGTCGCGCCCGAGGCCACCTGGCCCGTGGCCGAGCAGGGATCGAAGCCGGGGCTGTCCATGAACACGAGGCCCTTCGAGCGCAGCGGCTCGGCGTACTCGATCACGTCGGTGAGCGGCGACGAACCCGATTTCGCGACCGCGCCGAGCGACTTCTCCAGGATGGTCGTCAGGCCGCCGGCCTTGTTGCCGGGGGAAGGGTTGTTGTCCATCTCGGCGCCGTGGCGAGCGGTGTACTCCTCCCACCAGGCAAGCCGCCGGCGCAGCTTGGCCGACACGTCGTCGCTGACGGCACGGGCGTAGAGCAGGTGCTCGGCGCCGTAGATCTCGGGCGTCTCCGACAGCATCGCCGTGCCGCCCAGCGCCACCAGCCGGTCGACCGCGTCGCCCAGCGCCGGGTTCGAGGTCACGCCCGACCACCCGTCCGAGCCGCCGCACTGCAGGCCCAGCACCAGTTCGGACGCCGGGCACTCGGTCCGTCGCGCCCGGTCGGCCAGCGGCAGCATCTCGGCCAGCCGCTCCAGGCCCTGCTCGACGGCCCTGCGCGTGCCGCCGACGTCCTGGATCGTGAACGCCTGGAAGGTCTCGCGGCCGGCCAGGCCGAACTCCCTGGCGAACCTGCCGGTCTGGATCACCTCGCACCCCAGGCCCACCAGCATGATCGCCCCGAAGTTGGGGTTCGCGGCCGTGCCCCAGAGCGTGCGCCGGAGCATGTCGAAGCCTTCGCCGGAACCCGCCATACCGCAGCCCGAGGTGTGGGTGATCGGCGCCACGCCGTCGACGTTCGGGAAGGCGTCCAGCATCCCCGAGCGCTCCGCCTCCCGCGCGATCAGCCGCGCGACCGTGGCCGAGCAGTTCACCGAGGTGAGGATGCCGACGTAGTTGCGCACGCCGACCCGCCCGTCGTCGCGGCGGTATCCCCGGAATGCGCGCGCCGGCTCGCGCCGCGGCTCCGGCGCGCGCGCCTCGGCCCCGAGGCGCAGGTCGCTGACCGCCAGGTTGTGCGAGTGGACGTGGGCGCCGGCGGCGATGTCCTGCGTGGCCGCCCCGATCACCTGGCCGTACTTCAGCACCGGCCGGCCGGCGGGGATCGCGGCCGTGGCGACCTTGTGGCCGGCGGGGACCGGCTCGAGCGTCACCACCCCTTCGCGGCCCGCGACGACGCCCTTCGGCAGGCGGCGGGCGGCGATCGCCACGTTGTCCAGCGGATGCAGGCGGATGACCGGAGAAGCGCGCGGGGCGACGCCGTCCGACATCAGATCACTTCCAGATAGTTGCGGTGCGGCAGTTCCGGGAACGGCGCCGTCGGCAGCGTCTGATACCAGAAGGCGACCGAGGCGATGTCGTCCTGCAGCGGCAGGTAGGCGCGCTGCTTGCGCGGCCGCCAGCCCAGCGCCTGGATCGTCACCTTGAGGTCCGCCTGGAACCGCACCGGGTCCATCACGTGCCAGCGGTACAGCCCGAACCGCTGCTGGCTCCGGTAGGCGCCGTCGGGGCGGATCACCTGCGGCAGGCCGGCATAGGGACTGTTGAACGTCTCGTAGAACGACTTGCCGTACTTTTCCTTCTCCATGATCGCCGGATCGAAGTCGTAGGCCCCGCAGAAGTAGTCCTCGGTCCCCGTGCCGCAGATGGTCGGGAACTCGCCGTCGCCGTCCATGAAGAACTTGATCTCGCCCTCGCCCCACCAGCCGGTGTTGTTGCCCCCCCAGGCCATGTAGGTCCCGACGAACTGGCCGCGTCCGGCGACGCCGTCGACGATCGTGTAGACCTCGCCATAGGGCAGGGGATTGGTGCGCCGGAACTGGGCGTGGAAGTAGGCGCAGTCCTCCGGGACTTCCGTGAGCGTGTAGTTGATCTGGTAGTAGACGTAGAGCCGGTCGATCCCGACGTTGGTTATCGTGATCTTCGCCGTCTTCCGGAAGGGCATCTCCCAGTAGCAGTTGAAGGCGCGGCCCGGGTTCACGCACACCGCCAGGCTGTCGACGCGCGCATATTCCTCCCAGCCGTTGGCGAAGAAGTCGCCGGCCGGGCATTCGACGCTCGGCTGCTCCTGGCCGTCCCAGTACATGCGGATGATCGAGTGGCGCCACTTGCCCAGCGCCAGCGTCATCCAGATCTGCTGGATCGCGCCCGGTCCGTCGATCTCGGCCAGGGTGAAGGTTTCCCCGGGCTCGATGAAGATCGACGGGCTGATCTTCCAGCCGCAGCCGAGCCCGCCGGCCTCGGCGAAGGCCGCGCCCGTCCCCTGGCTCGCCCGCCCCCCGCCGCCCTTCGCGCCGTCGAAGTTCTCGGGGCTGATGGAGCGGCTCCTGGCGTCGCTGAGGCGCGACAGCACGCCCATGTGCATGCCCAGCCCGTTGAACCCGGCCATCGGCGCCCCCTCGTCTTCAGCGCTGACATGTTAGTGCTGCGCCTGCGCCGGTCAAGCGCGGGACCGGCCAGGTCCGCCGGCGCTGACGCGGCGGGGCGGGAGCGTTAGCATCGGGCCATGCGCGTCCACCTGATCCGCCACCCTGATTTCCCCTGCGAGGCCGTCCGCGCGGTGGCGGTCGACGTGAGCTACGCGGGCGCCTCGGCGCTCGCGGTCCGCTATGTCGTCGAAGGCGATATCGACGCCGTCGCGCTCCCGCCGCCCGCCCCCCCGGTCCGCACCGACGACCTCTGGCGCCACACCTGCCTCGAAGCCTTCGCCGCCGACGCCGCCGGTCGGGGCTACACCGAGTACAACCTGGCGCCGTCGACGGCGTGGGCCGCCTACCGGTTCGACGGCTACCGGCGCGGCATGCGCGCCGCCGAGATCGCCCCGCCGGCGATCGAGGTCGACCGCTCGGGCGGGCGGCTCGAACTGCGGGCCCGGCTCGAACTGGCGGAGGCGACCGGCCTGCTCAGCCTCGCCGCCGTGATCGAGGAGACGTCGGGCCGGATTTCCTACTGGGCGGTTCGTCACCCGGCCGGCAGCAGGCCCGACTTCCACCACGCCGATGGATTCGCCGTCGAACTTCCCGCAGTTTCGGCCCCATGAGATTCGGCATCGACCGCCTCGTCGCGGACCCTGACCTGCGCCGGTCGCTGGCCGGCAGGCGCATCGCGCTGCTGGCCCATCCGGCCTCGGTCACCGCGGATCTGACGCACGCGCTGGACGCCCTGGCCGCGCTCCCGGACCTGAAGCTCACCGCCGCCTTCGGCCCCCAGCACGGCCTGCGCGGCGACAAGCAGGACAACATGGTCGAGAGCCCGGACTTCGCCGATCCGGTCCACGGCATTCCGATCTTCAGCCTCTACGGCGAGGTGCGCCGCCCCACCGACGCCGCGAT
>NZ_JAEUMO010000021.1 GCF_016793285.1 Phenylobacterium sp. | reverse complement strand
CCCGAAGCCGACGACGACGCCGTCGCGCTCTTCCGCAAGAAGAAGAACGTGCGCCTGCTGGTCACCGGCGGCCTGCCCGATCCGCGGGCCTTCGGGAAGACGTTCAAGTCGGTGACCGGCGGCTTCCTGGTGCAGAGCAAGGACACGGCGCACCTGACGCCGGCCGACCTGAGAGTGGTGACGAGGCGCGCGCCGACCGACGAGGAAGTCCGCGACATGCTCTTCGCCTTCACCGTCGCCAAGCATGTGAAGTCGAACGCGATCGTCTACGCCAGGGCCGGCCAGACGCTGGGGATCGGGGCGGGGCAGATGAACCGCAAGGACTCGGCGCGGATCGCCGCGCTCCGCGCCGCCGACTTCGGCCTGGACCTCAGGGGCTCGGCCTGCGCGTCGGAGGCGTTCTTCCCGTTCCCGGACGGCCTGCTCCAGGCGGCCGACGCAGGCTGCACGGCGGTGATCCAGCCCGGCGGCTCCATCGGCGACCAGGCGGTGATCGACGCCGCGGACGAGCGCGGCGTGGCGATGGTGTTCACCGGCGTGCGCGTGTTCCGGCACTAGGACCGGCGCGCGGGATCAGCCGCGGACGGCGAGCCGCCGCGGCGTTTCCGGGCGGTCCAGGTCGATGATGACCTCGTCGAGGGCGGCCATCTCGGCCGCCAGCTTCGCGCGCCGGGCCGTCAGCGTTTCGGCGGCCAGGGCGCGCGCCTCGGACTCGACCTCCGCTTCCAGCACGGCCTCGATCTCGGGCAGGCCGACGCCGGCGCGGCGCAGGCGCGAGATCCACTCCAGCCGACGCCGCGCCGCGGGGTCGTAGAAGCGCGCGTTCTGGCGGTCTCGGCGGGCCTCGATCAGGCCGCGCTCCTCGTAGAAGCGGAGCGCGCGGGCGGTCATGCCGTAGAGCCGCATGGCGCCGGCGATGCCCAGGCGCGGCAGGTGGCGGAGGTTGTCGTCCATCATGTCTCGCATCCCATGGCCACACCATTCCACAAGATCGGGGTAGTGGGCCGATACCCGTTGCGGGCTGTGCGGGCGCGAAGGTGCCGCTACGGACCGTTGGGTTTCAACCGAGATCGTGCGAAGAATTGGCCGTCCGCGCCACTCGATTTGTGAAATTGCGAAATGCGCTACAAGCTGTTCGTCGGTCCCAAGGTCCGTGCGCTGCGCGCCCAGCGCGGCTGGCGGCTCGAGGCCTGCGCCCAGCGGCTGGGCATCTCGGTCAGCTATCTCTCGCAGATCGAGGCGAACCAGCGGCCGGTGACAGACCGCGTGCTGGCCGGCCTGATGGAGACCTTCCGCGCGCCGGCCGAACTGTTCGAGGCCGACAACGACCAGCGGCTGATCGCCGACCTGCGCGAAGCGGTGGCCGAGAGCGGCGGCCTGGGCGACCCGATCCCGCTCAGCGAGCTGCGCCAGGTCGCGTTGCAGTCGCCGGGCCTGGCGCGGCGCTTTCTCGACCTGCACCGCGCCAACCATCGGCTGTCGGAGCGGCTGAAGCTGACGGAAGAGGCCGTGGCGCTGGACGAGGCGACGGCGGCCAGCTCGCTGCTCCCCTACGAGGAGGTGCGCGACTTCTTCCACTTCCGGGACAACTACGTCGACAGCCTCGACCGCGCCGCCGAGGACCTGGCGCGGGAAATCGGCCTCGACCAACCGGGGCCGGCCGACATGCTGCTCGAGATGTACGTGCGCGAGCGGATGGGCGTGGACGTGCGCTATGCGGCGATGGACGACGTGATGCGCCGCTACGACCCCACGGCGAACGTGCTGTGGCTGAACGTGGCCCAGCCGCTGGCGACGCGGGTGTTCCAGCTCGCCTATCACGTGGCCGTGGCGAACCTCGCGGGCGAGGTCGACGCCGAGCTGGCCGGGGCGCGGTTCCGCAGCCGCGAGGCCGTCGACGTCTGCCGGGTCGGCCTGGGCAACTACGCGGCCGGCGCGCTGATCATGCCCTACGGCCGCTTTGCGACCTTCGCCCGCGCGCGGCGCTACGACGTCGAGCAACTGGCCCTGCACTTCGGCGCCAGCCTGGAGCAGGTCTGCCACCGGCTCTCGACCCTGCAGCGCCCGGGACAGCGCGGGACGCCGATCTACTTCGTGCGGCTCGACTACGCCGGCAACATCACCAAGCGTCACAGCGCCACGCGGTTCCAGTTCGCGCGGTTCGGCGGCGCGTGTCCGCTGTGGAACGTCCACGACGCGGCGGCGGCGTCCGACCGCTTCCTGGTGCAGGTGGCCGCGATGCCGGACGGCACACGCTATCTCTGCGTGGCGCGGGCGGTCGTGAAGCGCTCTGAAGCCTACCTGAGGCCGGACCGTCGCTACGTCCTGGGCTTCGGCTGCGAGATCGACCACGCGCACGAGCTGGTCTACTCCGAGGGCGTGGACCTGAAGGGGCCGGTCGCGCCCATCGGCGTCAGTTGCCGGATCTGCGAGCGCGACGACTGCGCCCAGCGCGCCTTCCCGCCGGTGGACCGGCGGCTGAACGTGCCCGAGCACGAGCGCCGCACGGTCCCGTTCCGGCTGACCTAGCCTTTCCGACGCCGGCCCGCCGCCGCTTCCGCCGCCAGTTCGCGCAGGGCGGCGTTGGCGATGGTGAGCTTGGCGAAGGTCCAGGCCGAGCCGCCGGCCTCGATCTCCTCGACCGTGCGCGTCGCGGTGCTGGCGAGATCGCGGCGCAGGGCCGCCCAGGCGCGGACCGCGTCGCGGGCCGAGCCCTTGTCCTCGCCGGCCTGGGCGCTGCCGGTGAAGGCCATGATCGCGCGGGTGAGCTGCGCCTGTTCGCTCAGCAGGTCCTCGATCAGGCGGCGAAGCGCCGTCCGCTCGAAGATGTCGCCGGCCCGGAACGCGCCCGCCGCCGCGCGCACGCGGTCGAAGGCGAAGACCTCGTCCACGGCGTAGTAGAGCCGCGCGACGCTGGCGATCGGCCAGCTCGACGCCTCGGCCAGGTCGACGAGGTCGGCGGCGTTGGTGAGCGGGCCCAGGACGGCGGCCGCCATGGCCTGGTCGGCCGGCGCGCCCGCGTCGACGAGCTGGCGCTTGCGGGCCATCACGCCCTCGTGCTCCGCCGGCGACAGGATCTCGGGCATCAGGCCGTGCAGGCTCTTGAAGCCCGGCGCGTAGCGGCCCGTCAGCTCCGCCACGTTCAGGTCCTCGCGCCCCGCCCGGCGGGCCAGCCAGAAGGTCGCGCCGCGCAGGGCCGCGGTCAGGCGGCGGAACAGCGCCATCTGCCCGGACGACGGGATCTTCAGGTCCAGCGCCTCGACGTCCTGCCAGAGCGTCTCGAAGCCGAGGGCCTGCTTGGCCGCGGCGTAGGCGGCGGTGAACGCCGTCACGTCCACGCCTGCCGAGGTCATGATCCGCGACGGGAACGAGGGCCCGCAGCGATTGACCATGTCGTTGGCGATGACGGTCGCGATGATGTCGGGCCGCAGGCGGTGCTGCAGGATCGCGTCCTTGTACTTGCGCAGCAGCCTCGGGAAGTAGTCGATCAGGAGCCGCTCGAAGAACGGGTCGGCGGTCGCGTCGCCGGCGACCATCTCGCGCTTGAGCTCCAGCTTGCCGTAGGCCAGCAGCACGGCGAGCTCGGGCCGCGTGAGCCCCCTGCCGGCCTTCTTGCGTTCGGAGACCGCCAGGGCGTCGGGCAGGCCCTCGACCGTGCGGTCCAGGCGGCCCGCCTGCTCCAGTTCGGTCATGAACCGCGCGTGCGGCTCCAGCTCGCCGACGGTGTCCATCTCCAGCAGCGAGAGCGCCAGCGTCTGGTCGTAGTTGTGGACCAGGACGTGGGTCGCCACGTCGTCGGTCATCTTGGGCAGCAGCGTGTTGCGCGCCTTGCGCGTGAGCTTGCCCTGCCGCTCGAGGATGCCGGTGGTGATCTTGATGTTCACCTCGTGGTCGGACGAATCGACGCCGGCGGAGTTGTCGATGGCGTCGGTGTCCACGCGACCGCCGGCTTCCGCGAACTCGATGCGGCCGGCCTGGGTCAGGCCCAGGTTCGCGCCTTCGCCGACGACCTTCACCCTGAGGTCCGCGCCGTTGACGCGCACCGCGTCGTTGGCCTTGTCGCCGACCTCGGCGTTCGACTCGCCCTTGGCCTTCACGTAGGTCCCGATGCCGCCCAGGTAGAGCAGCTCGGCCGGCGCCTTCAGGATCAGGTTGATCACCTCGGCGGGCGACAGCGCCTCGGCCGTCGTCCCCAGGAGCGCGCGGATCTCGTTCGACAGCGGGATCGACTTCAGCGCGCGCGAGAAGACGCCGCCGCCCCGGCTGATCTTCTTCTTGTCGTAGTCCTGCCAGGACGAGCGCGGCAGCGCGAACATCCGCTCCCGCTCGGCATAGCTCCGGGCCGGGTCGGGGTCGGGGTCGAGGAAGATGTCGCGGTGGTCGAACGCCGCCTGCAGGCGGATCTGCGTGGAGAGCAGCATGCCGTTGCCGAACACGTCGCCCGACATGTCGCCGCAGCCGACCACGGTGAACGGCTCGGACTGGATGTCCTTGCCCATCTCGCGGAAGTGGCGCTTGACCGCCTCCCACGCGCCGCGGGCGGTGATGCCCATGGCCTTGTGGTCGTAGCCCACCGAGCCGCCGCTCGCGAAGGCGTCGCCCAGCCAGAAGCCGTAGTCCTCGGCCACGCCGTTGGCGATGTCGGAGAAGGTGGCCGTGCCCTTGTCGGCGGCCACGACGAGGTAGGGATCGTCGCCGTCGTGGACGACCACGCCCTGCGGCGGGATCACCCTGCCCCTGGCGTCGAGGTTGTCGGTGAGGTCCAGCAGGCCCGAGAGGAAGGTCTTGTAGGCCGCGATCGCCTCGGCGCGCACGGCGTCGGGCGGACCCTTCGGCAACTGCTTCGGATAGAAGCCGCCCTTGGAGCCCACGGGCACGATCACCGCGTTCTTCACCTGCTGGGCCTTCACCAGGCCGAGCACCTCGGTGCGGAAGTCGTCGCGGCGGTCCGACCAGCGCAGGCCGCCGCGGGCCACCGGGCCGAAGCGGCAGTGGACGCCCTCGACCTGCGTCGAGGACACGAAGATCTCGCGATAGGGCTTCGGCGCCGGCAGGTCGGCCAGCGCCCCCGAGGCGACCTTGAACGAGATGTAGGGCTTCACGGACCCGTCGCCCGCGGCCTGATAGAAGTTGGTCCGCTGGATCGCGCCGACCAGCAGCGCCAGGCGGCGCAGCACGCGGTCGTCGTCCAGGCTCTCGACGAGTTGCAGCGCCTCGACGATCTCGTCCATGACGGCGCCGGCCTGGTCCTTGCGGGCCTCGACGTCGGCGGCGATCGCCGGGTCGAACTTGATCCGCCAGAGGTCGAGGATCAGCCGCGCGACGCCCGGGTGGTTCGACAGCGCCTGCTCCTGCACCCGCTGCGAGGGGTCGAGCCCCGACTGCTGGCGGTAGCGCGCCAGCGCGCGGACCAGGGCCGCGTCGCGCCACGGGATCGAGAGCTCCATGACGAGGCGGTTGAAGCCGTCGTTCTCGGTCCTGCCGGTCCAGACGGCGACCACGGCGTCCTCGAAGGCGTCCTTGATCTCGGAGAAGATCAGGTTCGCCCCGCGCGGGTCCTCGATCTCGAAGTCATGCACCCAGACGGCGTCCTGGCCCTCGGGGGTGAGCGCGAAGCCGGCCTCGGCCAGGGCCTTCAGGCCCATGTTCTCCAGGATCGGCAGCACGTCGGCGAGCGCCGCGGGGACGATCCGGCGGTAGAGCTTGAAGCGGAAGTGCAGCGGGCCGTCGCCGGGCGCGCGATAGGCGCGCGCGCAGACCGCCTGGTCGGCGGCCATGCCGTCGATGACGGCCATGTCCTCCAGCGCCTCGGCGGCGTCGAAGCGGTCGCGGTAGCCGGCGGGGAAGGCGGTGCGGTAGCGCGCCATGCGGCCCGTCGCGTCCTCGGGATCGCCGCCGACGCCGCGGATCGCGGCGTCCAGGCGATCCTCCCAGGTGCGCGCCGCCTCCGTGATCGCCGCCTCGAGGGCGCGCAGGTCCGGCTCGTGATGCTGGCCCGGGGTGAACCCGATGATGAAGTGGACGCGCGCCAGCGGGCTGTCGTTGAAGCTGGGATAGTAGGCCGAGAGGCGGCCGCCATAGGCTTCGGTGAGCAGTTCCCCGGCCTTGCGGCGCAGGTCGGAGTCGTAGCGCTCGCGCGGCACGAACAGCAGCACGGAGGCGAAGCGGTCGAAGGGATCGCGCCGCTCGAACAGCCGCACGCGCGGCCGGTCCGCCAGGTGCAGGATGCCCTGCGCCATCTCCAGCAGTTCGTCTTCGCCGATCTGGAAGAGTTCGTCGCGCGGGTGGTTCTCGACGATGTTGCGCAGGCGCTTTTCGTTGTAGCTGCCGGGCGCGGCGCCGGCGCGCCGCAGGACGCGCGCGGCCTTTTCGCGGATCAGGGGCACGGTGGTCGCGGGCTGGTCGTAGGCCTCTGCCGTGAACAGCCCCACGAAGCGGACCTCGCCGGACGGGCGGCCATCGTCGCCGTAGCGCTTGATGCCGACGTAATCCATGTAGCCGCGGCGGTGGACGCGGCTTCTCACGTTCGACTTGGCGATGGTCAGCGCCGGGTCGCGGACGATGCGGTCCTTCATCGCCGCCATCAGCACGGCGGGCTCGTTCGCGCGGCGCAGCACGGTGCGCCCGGGATCGCGCAGCACCCCCAGGCCGTCCTTCGGCTGGTACAGCGGCTCTTCCGCGGCGTAGTCCCCGTTCTTCAGCCTCGGGTACTCGTAGATGCGGGCGCCCAGGAACACGAAGTGCTGCTCGTGCAGCCAGTTCAGGAAGTCGATCTCCTCGGGCCGCGCCTTGCCCGACGCCTGCAGCTCGGCCGTGGTCTGGGAGATCATCGCCAGCATCGCCGGGAAGTCCTCGACCGCGGCGCGGACGTCGGCGAGCGTCGCCTTCACGCCGTCGAGCAGGGCCCTCTCGCGGTCCTTGGCCACGTCCTCGATCATCACCTGGATCATCGACTCGCGCCGCGCGGTCCCGGTGTCGCCGCGCACGCCGGCCCGGTCGCGCTGGATCTCGACGATCGGGTGGACCATGGCGCGCACCGACAGGCCCTGGTCGGCGATCTCGCCCATGATGCTGTCGACCAGGAACGGTGCGTCGTCCTGCACGATGTCGAGGCGGTCGAAGCTGGCGCCCACCGCGTCGGTGATGCGCAGTTGCGGGCCGCGCCCGCGGCGGCTTTCGCCATAGCGCCAGAGGTCGGCGAGGTTCTTCGCGAGGTCCGCGGTCGAGAGCTCCGGGGTTTCGTCGGCGTGCGCGTCCTCCGCGGCCTGGGCCACGAACGACTTCACGGCCCTGGAGGCGTCGTCTCCCAGGTCCTCGGCGAGCGCCCTGGCGAGGGCGCGGGCGGTGCGGGGAGCGCGGCTCATCGGGCGCCTCCTTCGATGAGGGGGACGCCGGACGCGAGAACGCCGCCGGAGGAGAGAGTCCGGCGGCGCGTGGCTCCGCCGGGGGGGACAGGCGGAGCTCCGGGTGCTCGCTGCGTCCGCGGGGTTGGGGAGCGGACGCATCTGCTGGAGGAAAGTGCCGTCCAGCCAACAGTATCTAGGGAGGCAAGGGTCACGTTTTAAGTCCCGGGTCCGTCTTTTTTGGGGGGCGTCTTCGAACGGCGTCCGGCGTCCCGCCGCGACGGCGGGGTGTCGGGCGTGGCGTGGGTCGGGCGGTGGCGGAGCTCGCCCGGCTCGCCGTCCGCCGAGAGCAGCACGGCGATCCAGCGCGTGCCCTGGAACTGCACGAGGATGACCATCACCACCGTGGTCAGGGGGGTCGACAGGAACGCGCCGGGCAGGCCCCAGACCACGCTCCAGAAGGCCAGCGCCATCAGGAGCACGATGGGGTCCATGTTGAGGCTGCGGCCCTGCATCCGGGGCTGCACCACGTTGCCGACGAACATGCCGATGGCCTGCAGGACCACGAACAGCAGGACCGCCTGCCAGAGCGTGTCGAACTGCACCAGGGCGAACACCGGCGGCAGGACCACGGCGATGATCCCGCCGACCACCGGGATGTACGACGCGATGAAGATCAGGATCGACCAGAAGAGCGCGTTGTCGAGGCCGACCGAGACCATCGCGATCCACGACGCGACCGCGATCATCAGGCCGGTGACCGTCTGCACCCAGAGGTACTGCTCGACGCCGTTGCGGATGCGCAGGAAGGCGGCGACGGCTTCCTGCCGACGCTCGCGGTTCTCGAACAGGCCGACCGCCTTGCGCTCCCAGCCGCGGCGGCTGGCCAGGATGAAGCCCAGGTAGACCAGCACGAAGGCGGCGGTGGAGACGAAGGTCTGAAGCCCGCGCGCCACCTCGCCCAGGTGGCTGGCCGGATCGGCGCGCTGGATGAGCTGGGTGATCGTCGGCGGCACGTCCACGCCCACCATGCCGGCGACCCGCGCGATCAGGCCGTTGAGCTTCGGCGCGTAGCCGACGAGCTGGCCGGCGAACGAGGCGGCGTTGTCGGCGATGAAGAAGGCCGCGCCCCCGAAGATCACGATCGAGAGCACGACGGCGAGCGGCACCGCCACCCGGCCCGACACGCCCGGCAGCCGGTTCTGCAGCACCCGCGCGAACCCGTCGATCATCAGCGCCAGGAAGAGGGCCAGCGCCAGCGGCGTCAGGATGTCGGAGAGCGCGTACAGCACCAGGCCGCCGGCGATCGTCGCCAGGATGACCAGGGCGTTTCGCGAGACGGGGTCGGCGGCCGGGGGTTTCGGGGCGGGCATGCGCGCTTTCGGCAAGGCTCGGAGGACTGTCGGCGCGAAGGGCCTGCAACGTCAAATCGGGCGTTCTCTACCCCTCTTCGCGCTCAAGGGGGAGGCGATTTGCCCTGCCGGGCGCAATTTCCGGCACGGTTCGTCGCGATTCCGGCGCAAATCAGGCCACGAAGCGGCTCTTGCGCGAAGTCCGAAAAAGACGAAAGGACACGAAAAGGCCGTGGAAGCCGGGCCCGGCTCGGGTCTTTGGTGATGGCTGTGGTTTTGACGGTTCTGCGGGGGTCCTGGAAATGAGTGATGGCGTCCTGATCGGGTTCTCGGGCCAGCCCGAGCAATTGCTGCTGAGCCGCGCCAACCGGCACGGCCTGGTGGCCGGGGCGACGGGCACGGGCAAGACGGTGACGCTGCAGGTGCTGGCGCAGGGGCTGTCCGACGCCGGCGTGCCCGTCTTCGCCGCGGACGTGAAGGGCGACCTCTGCGGCGTGGGCGCGCCGGGGACGCCCAATGAGAAGATGCTGACGCGGGCCAGGGACATGGGCCTCACGCTGGAGTCGCGCGCCGCGCCGGTCGTGTTCTGGGACCTGTTCGGACAGTCCGGCCACCCGGTCCGCGCGACGGTGTCGGAGATGGGCCCGCTGCTGATCTCGCGGATGCTGGAGCTGAACGACGTGCAGGAAGGCGTCCTGATGGTCGTCTTCCGCGCGGCCGACGAGGCGGGCCTAGCGCTGCTGGACCTGAAGGACCTGCAGGCGATGCTCACCCACGCGTCCGAGAACGCCAAGGAGCTCAGCGCCAGGTACGGCAACATCTCGCCGGCCACCATCGCCACGATCCAGCGCAGCCTGCTCAGCCTGGAGACCCAGGGCGGGACCAACCTGTTCGGCGAACCGGCGCTGCGGCTCTCGGACCTGATGCGCACCGACGGGGCGGGCCGCGGCTACATCAACATCCTGGCGGCCGACAGGCTGATCGCCACGCCCCGGCTCTACGCCACCTTCCTCCTCTGGCTGCTGTCGGAGCTGTTCGAGGAGCTTCCCGAGGTCGGCGATCCGGAGAAGCCGAAGCTCGCGTTCTTCTTCGACGAGGCGCACCTGCTGTTCCGCGACGCGCCGAAGCCGCTGCTGGAGAAGGTCGAGCAGGTGGTGCGGCTGATCCGCTCCAAGGGCGTCGGCATCTACTTCGTCACCCAGAACCCGGCCGACATCCCCGAGACCGTGCTGGGCCAGTTGGGCAACCGCGTGCAGCATGCCCTGCGCGCCTACACGCCCGCCGAACAGAAGGGGCTTCGCGCCGCCGCCGAGAGCTTCCGGCCCAACCCCGCCTTCGACACCGCCACCACGATCCAGGCCCTGGGCGTCGGCGAGGCGCTGGTCTCGGTGCTGGACGAGAAGGGGGTGCCCACGGTGGTGCAGAAGACCATGATCCGGCCGCCGGTCTCGCGGCTGGGGCCGCTGACGCCGGCCGAGCGCGCGGCGCTGATCGGCCAGAGCCCGGTGCGCGGGGTCTACGACCAGGCGCTGGACCGCGAGAGCGCCTACGAGATGCTGCAGCAGAAGCGGGCCGAGCCCGAGCCGGACGCCGAGCCGCCGCAGCGCCGCGGCCGCGCGGGCGACGACGGCGACGAGGCCGCGCCGCGTCCGCGCGCCTCGAACCGCCAGGGCATGGGCGAAGCTTTCGCCAAGTCGATGCTGCGCACCCTCGGCAGCCAGTTGGGCCGCGAGCTGATCCGCGGCGTGCTGGGCGGGCTGGCCGCCTCCAGCCGGCCCACGCGCCGCCGTCGCTGACCGCGCTTTTGCGATTGACTCGCAACTAGCGCCCGCGCACTCCTGTTGCGAACCATTCGCAACAATGGAGCGCGGCGATGTCGATGCAGGGCGTGGCGAGGACCGGGCGCGAGCCGCAGGCGTGCGAGGCGCGGCTGTTCCCGGCGGAACGCCTGCTGTTCTACGCGCTCAAGGCCTGGTCTGCGGCGCGGCTGATGGGCGAGCGCCCGCACGGCCACGTCGGCGAGGTGCTGGCCGCCAGGGCCTCGCCCCGCGCGTCGAGCCTCTTCCTGGCCTGGATCCAGGCGGTGGAGGCCGCGAGCGCCCGGCCGCTGCGCCTCACCTGCAGCCACTGCGGCGGCATGTCGACCGACGCCCAGCGCCTGATCTTCGCCTGTGGCCTGGCCCCTGTCGACCGCCCGCTGGCCGAGGCGCTGCTGGAGCCGATCGTGCGCGAGCCCGGGATGGTGATCATGCTCAGCCGCCAGCTCAACAGCGCGCTCTGCGCCGCCGGCTGGCCGCTCCCCGCCCGCGGCCTCGAACCCGACGCGCGCACGACGCGGCACTAGAGCATCGTGCCCGAAGGTCGATGAACCGCGGAAGGCCGCGGAAGGCCGCGGAAGAAGCGGAAGAAGCGGAAGAAGCGGAAGAAGCGGAAGAAGCGGCGGGCGCTCTTGCGCGTCCTTCCGCGCTTTCCGCGGTTCCAAAAACGAAAAGAGCCCCCGCTTGCGCGAGGGCTCGATCCGTTCCGCGGTGACGCGATCGCTTACCGCGGCGCCATGCGGATGGCGCCGTCGAGGCGGACGTCTTCGCCGTTGAAGTAGCCGTTGGTGATCATCTCCAGCGCCAGCGAAGCGTAGTCCTCGGCGTTGCCCAGGCGCTTCGGGAACGGCACCGAGGCGGCCAGCGCCTCCTTCACCTGCGGCGGGGCGGCGTTCATCAGCGGGGTGTTGAAGATGCCCGGCAGGATGGTGTTCACGCGGATGCCGTCGCCGGCCAGGTCGCGCGCGATGGGCAGCGTCATGCCGACCACGCCGCCCTTGGACGCGGAGTAGGCCGCCTGGCCCATCTGGCCGTCCTCGGCCGCCACCGAGGCGGTGTTGACGATCGCGCCGCGCTCGCCGTCGACCGGCTCCAGGTCCAGCATGCCCTTCGCCGACTTGGCGATGCAGCGGAACGTGCCGACGAGGTTGATCTGGATGATCCAGTTGAAGGCGTCGAGCGGGAAGTGCTTCGTCTCGCCGGTCTGCTTGTCGCGGCCGGCGGTCTTGATGGCGTTGCCCGTGCCGGCGCAGTTCACCAGGATGCGCTCCTGGCCGTGCGCCGCGCGCGCCTTGGCGAAGGCCGCGTCGACCTCTTCCTCGGACGTCACGTTGCACTTGCAGAAGACGCCGCCGATCTCGCCGGCCACGGCCTCGCCCTTCTGCTCGTTCATGTCGAAGATCGCGACCTTCACGCCCTTGGCGGCCAGACGGCGCGCCGTCGCCTCGCCGAGGCCCGACGCGCCGCCGGTGACGACCGCCGCGACGGATGAATTGAGTTCCATGGAACGCCCGCTCCCATATGATGGCGTGAGTAAAACCGGCGAACCCTTACCCCCATGAGCCCCGGCAAAAAAGTCTCACCCGACGTCACCTTCGATGCGGCGGAAGTCATCGCGAAGGACCATGCCCTGGTCCCGTCGGTGATGAAGCTGAACGAACAGCGCGTCGAGCGCGGCTTCTGGCCGAAGATCGCCCGCGTCGTGGCGCGTATCCCGTTCGCCAAGGACGCGCTCAGCGTCTGGTATTGCGCCCGCGACGACGACACGCCGATCGCGGCCAAGGGCATGATGCTGGCGGCGCTCGCCTACTTCGTGCTTCCGGTCGACGCGATCCCCGACTTCATCGCCGGCCTGGGCTACACCGACGACGCGGCGGTGTTCGCCGCCCTGATGGCGGTGATCGGCCGCAACCTGAAGTCCAGCCACAAGGACGCCGCCCGGCGCGACATCGCCCGCCTGCGGGGCGAGTAGCGACACCCCCGATCGGGGGAGGGAGTCGTCCGCGCCGCGCCGCATGGTGCGGCTCCGGCCGTGCGGGCCGGATGTCGCGGGGATGACGCCATGTATCGCAAGCTGTTCTGGGCGACCGCGCTGTCGGCCGCGGCCTTGAGCGCCCAGGCGCAGGCCGCCACCGTCGTCTTCTCCGACGACTTCGACGCCGGGGTGGGGCCCGAGTGGGTCTTCAGCACCAACTACGGCGGCGCCGCGGGCATCGACGAGGGCGGCATCCTGGGCCCCTACATCAACGCCCCGCCCGGCGGCGGCCAGCTCACCGCGCGGGCCACCCGCACGCTGACCTTGCTCGCGGGCGACTACACGCTCGACCTCGACGCGTGGGCGCTGGTCTGCCAGGGCTGCACGATCAGCTACGACGTGCTGTTCGACGGGGTTTCGCTGACGCGGACGGCGGGCACGAACACGTTCCAGGCGCGCAGCTTCAATCTCGGCGCCCTCGGCGCCGGCGACCACACCATCACCCTGGGCATGCACACCACCAACGCCTCCAGCGGCCATTTCCTCGCCAAGTTCGACAACGTGGTCCTGAGCGGGGACAACCTCGTCAGCGGCGGCGTGCCCGAGCCGGCCGCCTGGGGCCTGATGATCCTGGGCTTCGCGGGCGCGGGCGCGGCGATCCGCCGGCGCCGGGCGGCGCTGGCCTAGGGTCTTTGCCCCCGCGACAACGGGGCGACAGCGAAAACCTGGAGCGCGCGGCCCGGGTCCCGGATCGCGCGGCGCGCTCTAGCGTTCGCCCTCGGGCTCGGCGCTCAGCCGCGCCGAGCGCGCGAGCTGCTGCTCGCGCAGCGTGATGAAGAGCGTGGCGGCCACCACGATGGCGGCGCCGGCGACGGTCCAGACGGTCGGGATCTCGTTGAACGCCAGGAAGCCGATGCCCGCGGCGAAGACGAGCCGCGTGTAGTCGATGGGCGCCATGGCGGCCGCGTCGCCCAGTTGCATGCCCTTGATGTAGCAGGCCTGGTTGACGGTCGCGATCACGCCCATGGCGCAGAGCAGCGCGAAGTCGACCGGCGTCGGCCAGCGCCAGGCCACGATGCCACCGGGGATCGCCAGCAAGAGGCCCAGCGCCGCCGACCAGCACAGGATCACCATCGGCGAGTGGTCGCGGGTCAGCACCTTCATGCCGGTGACGGTGAAGGCGAACAGGAACGACGACGCCAGCATGGCCAGGGCCGGCAGCCCGACCGCGAAGTGCCCGTCGGCGCCCGGCCGGATCATCACCAGCACCCCGGCGAACCCAACGAGCGCCGCGACGACCCGCAGCGGGCCCACCTGTTCCTTCACGACGAAGGCGGCCAGCGGCACGAGCCACAGCGTGCGGGTGAACGAGAGCGCGTTGGCGTCGGCCAGCGGCATCTCCTGGAAGGCCCAGAACGACAGGATCAGGCCAAGGGTGCCGGCGAGCGAGCGGAAGACCATGATCCCGGGCCGGCTGCTGGCGAACGCCGCCCCGCGGTGGCGCAGGATGAAGGGCAGCAGGACCACGAAGCCCGCGGCCTGGCGGTAGAAGGTCTGCAGCGCGGCGGGGTAGTCGTCGCCCAGGAACTTCACGAGCGTGGTCATCGCCGAGAAGGTGACCGCCGAGAGCAGCATCCAGAGCGCGCCCTGCAGGTTCGAGCTCTCGGATCTCTCGCTCACGCCGCAGCCGTCCCCCAGGTCGCGCGATCCCTACGGAGGCGCGCCGCGCGGCGCAACCTCGGCCGGCGGCCGGCCGCGCCCCCGCGCCGGCCGGCGTTCGTCAGTCGACGGTGACGACGACCTTGCCCAGCGCCTTGCGGCTCGCGAGGTGGGTGATCGCCTCGGCGGCGCGCTCCAGCGGGAAGCGTTGCGAAACGAACGGCTTGATCTTGCCCCTGGCGTACATCTCCAGGAGGTCGGCCACGTTCTTCTGGTGCTTCTCGGGGTTCTTGGCGACCCAGCCGCCCCAGAAGACGCCGACGATCTGGCAGCCCTTCAGCAGCGCGAGGTTGAGCGGGACCTTGGGGATCTCGCCGGCGGCGAAGCCCACGACCAGATAGGTGCCTTCCCAGGCGATGGAGCGCAGAGCCGGCTCGGCATAGGCGTCGCCGATCGGGTCGTAGATCACGTCGGCGCCGTTCGGGCCGCAGGCGTCCTTGAAGAGGGCCGCCAGCGCCTTCTGGCCTTCGCGGTCGAACGGCCCCTTCGGATAGACCACGCCCGCGGCGGCCCCGTGCTTCAGGCAGAGGTCGACCTTCTCCTGGCTCGAGCACGCGGCGATCACGCGTGCGCCCATCGCGGCGCCCAGCTCCACGGCCGCCAGGCCCACGCCGCCGGCCGCGCCGAGGACCAGCAGGGTCTGGCCCGGCTGGAGGTTCGCGCGGGCCTCCAGGGCGTGCCAGCTCGTGCCGTAGGTCATGATGAAGGCGGCGGCCTCGTCGAAGGGCATGGCGTCGGGGATCTTCACCAGCCGGTGCGCTTCCAGCGCCAGTTCCTCGGCCATGCCGCCCCAGCCGGTGTTGCCCAGCACCCGGTCGCCCGGCTTGATGTGGGTCACGCCCTCGCCCACCGCCTTCACGATGCCGCTGACCTCGCCGCCGGGCGCGAACGGGCGGGCCGGCTTGAACTGGTACTTGTCCTCGATGATCAGCACGTCGGGGAAGTTGACGCCCACGGCCTTGACGCTGACCACGGCCTGGCCCGGCTTGGCCTCGGGCGAGGGCATCTCGTCGAGCACCAGGGTCTCGGGCCCGCCGACGGCCTTGCTGAGCAGCGCTTTCATGGACGTTCTCCCGGTTCTCGATTGCGTGGGCGGACCCTAGCGGTCTCGAACGGATGTTTGAAGTCCTCCCCTGGGGCAGGCCGCGGCGCGGGCGCGCGGGCGTGCGGCGGCGTCGGGATTTGGCGACCGAGGCGCGCTCCCCTATATTCGCCGCGCTCCAGAAGGACCCAGCCTTGGGCGTGACCCTCGATCTCAGCCGCGCGCCGGCGACCCCGCTCGCGCCGAAGGCGCCGAACCTGACGGGCCTCAGCCGCCAGGAACTGGCGGCTGCGCTGGTCGACGCCGGGGCGGTCCCGCCCGAGAAGGCCAAGATGCGCGCCGCGCAGGTCTGGCGCTGGCTGCACCACTACGGCGTCACCGACTTCGACCGGATGACCGACATCGCCAAGGAGCAGCGCGCGAAGCTCGCCCCGGCCTTCAGCCTGGAGCGCCCCGAGGTGGTCGAGCGCCAGGTCTCCAGGGACGGCACGCGCAAGTGGCTGATCCGGATGGGCCCGGGCATCGAGGTCGAGACCGTCTACATCCCCGACGTCGGCCGCGCCGGCGCGCTCTGCGTCAGTTCGCAGGTGGGCTGTACCCTGAACTGTACCTTTTGCCATACAGGTACACAGTCTCTGGTGCGCAACCTGACCGCCGCCGAGATCGTGGCCCAGGTGCAGGTGGCCCGCGACGACCTCGGCGAATGGCCCTCGCCCAAGGAGGACCGCCGCCTCTCGAACATCGTGTTCATGGGCATGGGCGAGCCGCTCTATAATCTCGACAACGTGGCCCAGGCGATCGACATCATCGCCGACCACGAAGGCATCGCGATCTCGCGCCGCCGGATCACCGTCTCGACGTCGGGCGTGGTCCCGCAACTTCAGGCGCTGGGCGAGAAGACCCAGGCGATGCTGGCCATCTCGCTGCACGCCACCAACGACGAGCTCCGCGAGAAGCTCGTGCCGCTGAACAAGAAGTATCCGCTGAAGGAGTTGATGGCCGGCATCCGCGCCTATCCGGGCCTGGGCAACGCCAGGCGCGTGACCTTCGAGTACGTGATGCTGAAGGGCGTCAACGACAGCCCGGCAGAGGCCAAGGCGCTGGTGCAGTTGCTGAAGGGCATCCCGGCCAAGATCAACCTGATCCCGTTCAACCCGTGGCCGGGGACCGAGTACGAGTGCTCGTCCTGGTCCACGATCGAGCGGTTCGCCGCGATCCTGAACCGCGGCGGCTACGCCTCGCCGATCCGCACGCCCCGCGGCCGCGACATCCTCGCCGCCTGCGGCCAGCTCAAGAGCGAAAGCGAGAAGCTGCGGGCCAGCGCGCGGCGAAAGATCGAGCAGGCCGATTAGAGCCCGAACGTCACGTGGCCCTCGGCGTCGATGGGCCAGGCGGGGTTGAAGGCGATCTCCCAGGCGTGGTCGTCGGGGTCGGCGACATAGCCCCGGAAGCCGCCGTGCGGCGGGGCGTCGCCCGGACGCAGCACCTTGCCGCCGAAGCCGGCGAGGCGGTTGATCACCGACCGCACTTCCGCCTCGGAGCCGACGTTGTGGGCGAGCGCGAACGCGCCGCCCCGCGCGAGCCCGCTGCGCTGCATGTCGGCCTCGAGGCCGGCCTGGAGCCATGTGCCCAGCACGAAGCCGTTCATCTGGTAGAACACGATCTCCTCGTTCTCGAACACCGGCGTCCAGCCGAAGCCCTCGACATAAAAGCGCTTCGAGCGCACCAGGCCGGCGACGCCCAGGGTGATGACCGCGACCTGTTGCTGCATGGCGCGTCCTCCGTTCGAGCACCCTAACGCACGCATGGGCGATGGCGTTCTGATTGGGCAGGCGGCGTGGTAACGGTTCGACCGCCTGCTTCGGGGACGCTTTTCGATGCCTACGCCTTCGCCTGAGATCCAGGCCTTTGCCGCCGGGTTCCCGGTCTTCCTGCTGCACGTCTCCGTCACGATGACGATCCTGATCGCGGCGGCGGCGGCCTACGTGCTGCTGACGCCGCACAAGGAGATCACCCTCATCCGCGACGGCAACACCGCCGCGGCGCTGTCGCTGGGCGGCGTGCTGGTGGGGCTCGCCATCCCGCTCTCGGCGTCGCTGAAGGCGTCGACCAACGTCATCGAGATCGGCCTGTGGGGCGCGGTCACCGTGGTGGTGCAACTGCTGATCTTCCGGCTGGTCGACATGATCCTGCGCGGCCTGCCCAAGCGCATCCAGGAGGGCGAGCTCTCCGCCGCGGCGCTGCTGGTCGGCGCCAAGCTCGCCACCGCCGTCATTCTCGCGGCGGCCCGCTCGTAGTCATGAAGTTCCCGCGGCTGCCGGACTGGGTGGTCTACGCCGCGATCCTCGTGGTGCTGCTGTTCGCTGCGCTGGGACGGGACGAGCGCACCGACGCGCCGCCGCCGCCGCCGAAGAGCGCCGACCCGCTGGGCGAGGCGCTGGGCCCGGCCTCGCCGTTCGATCCGTCGATCGTCGTGGACGTGCCGGACAAGCCCGGCCCGGCCGCCGGCACCGCTTTCTCCATTGCCCGCTCGGGCGTGTGGCTGACCGCGCGCCACGTCGTCGACGGCTGCGCGCGGGCGGCCATCGTGGTCGGTCCCGGCGCCGGCGTGGCCGTGAGCGTGAAGATCGACCCGAAGGGCGAGGCGGCGCTGCTCTACACCGAGGGCGGCGCCGCGCCGCTCCCGCTCGCGCTGGCCGAACCGCTGCACAGGGGCCAGCGGGCCTTCCATCCCGGCTTCCCGCAGGGGCAGCCCGGCGAGGCGTCGTCGCGCCTGCTGGGCCGCGAGAACCTGGTCGTGCGCGGCCACGGCGCGCGGACCGAGCCGGTCCTGGTCTGGGCCGAGACCGGCCGGACCGAGGGTCTGAACGGCACGCTGGGGGGCCTCTCCGGCGCGCCGGCGCTGGACGCCCAGGGCCGCGTGCTGGGCGTGACCATCGCCGAGAGCCCGCGGCGGGGCCGCATCTACACGACCGCGCCCGAGGTGGTGCGCGCGACCCTGATCGCCAGCGGCCGCCGCGCGGACGCCACCGCGACCGGCGAGCAGATCACGCCGCAGAACTACTTCTACGTCGCCGACGACCTGCGCCGGGAGCTGCAGGTGGCGCAGGTGGTCTGCCTGGGCGGCTAGGCGGCCTTCGTCTGCCGGGCGTGGATGCGCGCCAGCCACAGGAACAGCAGGATCGGCGGGATGGCCGTCAGCCCCGTGCCGATGAAGGCGGTGGCGTAGGCGCCGAGCAGGCCGTGGGTCGGCGTCATGCCCTCCACGACCGCGCCTGAGAAGCCCTTCAGGAACTTGCCCAGGAAGGCGTAGGTCGAGGACAGCAGCGCGTATTGCGTGGCGGTGTAGCCGAGGCCCGTCAGGCTCGACATGTAGGCCACCAGCGCCACGCCGGCGAACGCCTGGGCGAAATTGTCGAGCGCCATGACGGCGGTGAAGAGCGCAGGGTCGTTGTCGTAGGCCAACAGCGCGAAGGCGGCCGTGCCGAAGCCCTGCAGGACCGAGCCGACCAGCAGCGTCGGGAACAGGCCGAACCGCACCGCGAAGAGCCCCGCCACGGCGATGCCGGCGAAGGCCCCGGGCAGGCCTGTGGCCGCGCGCACGACCGCCACCGTGTCCTTCGTGATCCCGAGGTCGTGGTAGTAGGGGTTGTACATCGGCCCCATGAGGAAGTCGGGGAGCCGGTAGGCGGCGATGGCCGCCAGCATCAGCAGGCCGACGGCCTTGTGCTTGCCGAAGAAGTCGATGAAGGGCCCGACGACGGCGTCGAAGAAGCCGCGCGGCGTCCACAGCGGCGCCTTGGCGTGCATCACCTCGTCGGCGCGCGCGGGCTCGAACGCGAAGAGGCTTGCCGCGACCCCGACGCCCATCAGGATCGCCATCCAGACGTAGCTGATCGGCCAGCCGAAGTGCTCGGCCGCCGCGATGATCGCCGCATCGGCGACCAGCAGGGCGACGCGGTAGCCGAGCTGGGCCGCCGACGAGAGCAGGCCCATCTCGTCGGAGTCGGACGAGGCCTCGATGCGCCAGGCGTCGATGACGATGTCCTGCGTCGCCGAGGCGAACGCGACCAGGAGCGCGCAGGCGCCGATGGCCGTGAGGCCCCCTTCGGGCCCGGTGATCACCATGCCGATCAGGCCCAGGGCGATCAGGACCTGCGACAGCAGCATCCAGCCGCGGCGGCGGCCCAGGCGGCCCAGCAGGGGTACGTCGACGCGGTCGACGATCGGCGCCCAGAACGGCTTCAGCACATAGGCCATGCCGACCCAGGAGATGAACCCGATGGCCTTCAGGCTGGTGCCTTCGTCGCGCAGCCAGTAGCCGAAGGTGTTGCCGGTGAGCAGGAACGGCAGGCCCGAGGAGAAGCCCAGCGCGAGCGTGACCGCGACCTTCGGCTGGCGCAGGGACCGGACCACCTCCATGGCGGTGCGCTTGCGCCGCGGGGTTTGCGCCCCTTCAGCCTTGTCGGTCATGCCGGCCTCTCAGCGGCGCTCCTCAGGACGCTTCCTGGGCCGCCCGCAACTAGCCGACCTTGAAGCGCTTGGCGGGCTTCGTCCAGTTGGCCCGGCTCGTGGGCGCGGCCCAGCGCGTCAGCGCGGTGCGCAGGGCGTCGGGCGACAGCGGCTTCACCAGGAAGTCGTCCATCCCGGCGGCGAGGCAGGCCCGGCGGTCGTCCTCGAAGGCGTTGGCGGTCAGCGCCACGATCGGCGTCGCGATGCCGGCCTCGCGCAGGCGGCCCGCGGTCTCCTCGCCCGACAGGCCGGGCATCCGCATGTCCATCAGGATCACGTCGAAGGCGCCCATGTCGGCGGCCTTCAGCGCCTCGGCGCCGCTGGTCACATGCTCGACCTCGCAGCCCTCGCGGGTCAGCAGGGTGCGCGCCAGGAGCGCGTTGATCGGGTTGTCCTCCACGAGCAGGATGCGCGCGCCCGGCGCCGCGGCCGTCACGATGCGCTCGTCCTCGCGCGGCGGCGCGGCGGTGGGCGCCTCGCCCGCGGCGATCAGCACGCGCTCGGCCAGCGATGCGCGGCGGAGCGGCTTGATGAGGTAGCCCGTGAAGCCCGCCCGGCGATAGCGCGCCACGCGGTCGCGCTCGTCGGGCGCCAGCAGCACGATGCCCTTGCGCTGGGCCGGCGGCCTGAGCGCGCCCGTCGGTCCGGCCAGGCCGGCGTCGACCAGGATGACGTCGCCGGTCCGCGTGGCGGCGACGACCTCGGCGACGGTCTCGCCGCAGACCGCGGTCCCGCCGCAGGCTTCGACCTGCGCGGCCGCCGCGGCGCGCACGATGCGGCTCGGCGAGGCGACGCCCACGCGCCGGCGCGAGAGGGGCAGGCCGCGCGGCGCCGCGGGAACGATCGGAAGTTCGGCCTCGAACCAGAACGCGGCGCCGCCTTCGCGGGCCGTCTCGACGCCCACCTCGCCGCCCATGGCGCGGGCGATGCGCCGGGCGATGGCGAGGCCGAGGCCCGAGCCGCCGAGGTCGGCGTGCGCGGTCTCGGCCTGGGCGAAGGCCTCGAAGATGCGGTCGCGGTCGGAGTCCGACACGCCGGGCCCGGTGTCCTCGACCGTGAAGCGCAGCACGCCGGGTTCCGGCGCCGCCGCGGTGATCAGGACGCCGCCGGTCTCGGTGAACTTCACGGCGTTGCCGGCGAAGTTGAGCAGGATCTGGCGCAGGCGGCTTTCGTCGGCGTGGATCGTGAGCGGCGCGGCCCGCGCGGCCCAGGCGATCTCCAGGTCCTTCTCGCGGGCCCGCGGCGACAGCAGCTCGGCCACGCTCTGCAGCAGCGCCTCGATGTCGGTGCGCGCCGGATGCAGCTCCAGGCGCCCGGCGCCCAGCTTGGCGAAATCGAGGACGTCGTTGACCAGGGTGAGCAGGTGCTGGCCCGAGTCGCGGAGCGCCGCGACATAGGTCTTCTGCTCTTCCGTGAGCTTGGTGCCCTCGAGGAGTCGGGCCATGCCCAGCACGCCGTTCAGGGGCGTGCGGAACTCGTGGCTGAGCGACGCGAGTTGTTCGGCGCTGATCTGCACTCGGGCCGGGCGCCGTTCGGAGAGGGACCGTGTCGGTTTACGCATGCGGCGGTCGAATTAGCCGCAGAGGGCTTAACGGGCCGTCAAGCGCGACGAATGACTTGCTGCAAAACAACGCGAGCCCCTGTAAACCACGCGGCAAAGTAGACGCGGGGCAAAACCCGTCGTTTACTGCGCAAGACGGAGTGCGCTTTGGGGGGCGTCATGAACCCTGTCGAGATCCTGACCCAGCGCGAGAGGGATTGTCTGCGGCTGGTCGATCAGCATCTCAGCTCCAAGCAGATCGCCCGCGAACTCGGGATGTCCAAGACGTCCGTCGACACCTACTGCGACCGCGCGCGCCGGAAGCTGGGCGTGGACGACCGCTTCCAGGCGGCCAGGCTGCTGCGCGAACTCGACCGCGGCGCTGTCCTGATCGCGTCAGGACACGACACGATCAGGACAGACACGGTTAACCGAAGCTGGCCGGATGCCCTCGCAACCGAGGAGACATCCGATGGGCGAGTGGCCGAGCTTCGAGAACAGGGCGGTGATTGGCAGGGCGCTCCGCCTTCGCCGGGAGATCGACGACTTCGAGGAGCGTTGGCCGGCCTTGGCGAGGCGGGAGGAGCTTCTTCCCGGCTTCTCATGGACGCAGCTCGAGCGGCAGCTCGTCGATCTCTCGGCGACGCCGGCGCAGGCGGACATGGCGCGGCATCTGGTTTCCGCGACCCGGAAGCTGGCGCCGTTCAAGCCGCCGGAAATGGTGCTGCGGGAAATCCTCTGCCTCACCTGGGTTCTCCTGGACGAGAACTTCAAGGGCGAAGCGGAGACTGGACCCGCCGAAATGAACTGAGCCCCGCCGTCCGGGTCGTCGCGATCGTCGGGATCGCCGTCGTCACCGTCCTCGCCTTCGGGGGGATGCTGGCGGGCCTCCACGCCCTCAACGATCTGGCGGCGAATTTACTAAAAGCCTGAACGGCTACGAAACCCTGATCGCTGAATGTAACGGCGCGCCGTGTTGACGGACGCGCATGGAGAGAACTCATGCTCAAAGAACGCCGCATGGCCGCCCAAGAGGTCGCCGCCGCCCTGTTCGACGCTGAAGCCGCCATCGACGCGGCGCTCAGCAAGACTGCCGCCCTGACGGGCGCGATGCCTGCCCTCCGCAAGGTCGCCGGCGCCTCGGCGCTGATCGGGCAGGACGCGGTCGAGCGCGCCAGCCAGGCCATCATGGCCCTGGCCGAAGCCCGCCGCGCCATCGTCGAGACCCACAGGGAGCTCAGTGTCGTCCAGGGCCAGATCGGCCTCGGCGCCGTGACGCTCAGCGGCGACCCCGGTGAGAAGCCGCCGCCGGAAGGCCTGGAAGTCGAGCGGGTCCGCATGCGCACCCTGCGGGTCGCCTCGTAGTCGGCGGTTCAAACCGCTCACACCATCTGGCAGAGTGCGGCCCTCGGGTTCAACCGAGGGCCGTTCTTTGTCCGCCTTCCAGCTTCCTCTGTGGACCTATCCGACCGTCGTGATCGGCGCCGGCCTCGCCGCGCTGTGGCGCGGTCGCGAGGAAGAGCGCCTCGGCGCCTTCACGATGCTGGCCGCCTGGGCGGTCACCATGGTCGTCTATCGGACCGGGAGCCGCGACACACAGTGGGGCATCTTCGCGGTCGATACGGTGCAGTTCGTCGTCTTCGTCTGGCTGTCGATGAAGACGCGACGCTACTGGCCCCTGTTCGCGGCCGGATTCGGTCTCCTCCAGGTCGTCACCCACGGCGCCAAGACGCTCGACACGGGCATCAGCGCCTGGGCCTACATCACCGCCCAGATCATCTGGAGCTACCTGATCCTTTTCACGATCATCTACGCCTCGCTGTCGGCGCCGCGGCGCTACGCCGAGATCGAGGCGATGCCGGCCATCGATCCGCCCGGCGCAACGCGACGGTAGATCAGCGCCTCGGCGACGTGAACGCGGCGCACCGGGCCCGCGCCTTCCAGGTCGGCGATGGTGCGCGCGAGCCGCAGCGTCCGGGTCCAGCCGCGGGCCGACAGACCGCCGGCCTCGGCGGCGCGGGCCAGCAGCGCACGGGCCGGCGGGTCGAGGTCGCAGATGGTCTCCAGGAAGTCGCCCTCGGCCTGTGCGTTCAGGCGTGGCGTGTCGGACGTCGTGCCGGCCCGGTCGGCCATCTGCGCCCGTGCGGCCAGCACGCGGGCCGCCGCCTCGGCCGTCCCCTCGGCCGGCGCGGGCAGCGCCAGGTCAGCGGCGGTGACCGGCGGGACCTCCACCTGCAGATCGATGCGGTCCATCAGTGGGCCCGAGATGCGGCCCTGATAGTCGCTCTGGCAGCGCGGCGCGCGCCCGCAGGCGCCGCGGCCGGCGCCGCCCAGACCGCAGCGGCAGGGGTTCATCGCCGCCACCAACTGGAAGCGCGCCGGATAGCGGACGTGGGCGTTGGCGCGCGCCACGACGACTTCGCCGGTCTCCAGCGGCTGGCGCAGCGAATCCAGCGCCTGCGCGCTGAACTCCGGCAGTTCGTCGAGGAAGAGCACGCCGTTGTGCGCCAGGCTCACCTCGCCCGGCTTGGCCTTCAGCCCGCCGCCGGTCAGCGCCGCCATGCTGGCGGAGTGGTGCGGATTGCGGAACGGGCGGTTGCGCGACAGTTGCCCTCGCGCGATCAGCCCCGCGATCGAGTGGATCATCGAGGTCTCGAGCAGTTCGCCGGGCGTCAGCGGCGGGAGCAGACCCGGCAGGCGCGCGGCCATCATCGACTTGCCGGACCCGGGCGGGCCGATGAAGCTGAGATTGTGGCCGCCGGCCGCGGCGATCTCCAGCGCGCGCTTGGCGTTCTCCTGGCCCTTCACGTCGCGCAGGTCGGGCGCGCGCTCCGCGTCCAGCATGTCGCCGGGTTTTGGCGGCGACAGCACCTGCGTGCCGCGGAAGTGGTTCACGAGCGCGATCAGCGACGGCGCCGCCACGATCCGCGTCCCGCCCGCCCAGGCCGCCTCGGGCCCGCACGCGTCGGGGCAGATCAGACCCAGCCCCAGGCTGCCGGCCGCGACCGCCGCCGGCAGGGCGCCGGCCACAGGCAGGATCCGGCCGTCGAGCGCCAGTTCGCCGATGGCCGCCCAGCCCTCCAGCGTGTCGGGCGGGATGATCCCCATGCCCGCCATGATCGCCAGCGCGATCGGCAGGTCGTAGTGGCTGCCCACCTTGGGCAGGTCGGCGGGCGCGAGGTTGGCGATGATCCGCCGCGACGGCAGGGCCAGGCCCATGCCGATGAAGGCGCCGCGAACACGCTCGCGGCTCTCCTGCACGGCCTTGTCGCCCATCCCGACGATGAAGAACTTGGCCTCGCCGCCGGTGAACTGGACCTGGACGTCCACGCGCACCGCATCCACGCCGTTGAACGCCAACGTCACGACGCTTGCGGCCATCGTGCTCACCCCCCGATCAACCCATTGTGGTCGGCCAAAAGTTATCCACAACCAAGCATGTCGCCTGGCTCAGATCAAGAACAAATTGGGAACTTAGAGGGAAAGTGAGACGATTCCGTAACTTCCGGACGTCTCCTGTGAGACGGAACTAAGACACCGCCCGTATCGCCTCGACACGCTCCCACATCGCCTCGGTCGCGTCGATTCCGCTGAACTGCTTCAGCGCCACGGCGCCGGTCGGCGAGGTCACGTTGATCTCGGTCAGGTGGTCGCCGATCACGTCGATGCCGACGAAGATGAGGCCGCGCGCCCTCAGCTCGGGCCCGATGGCGGCGCAGATCTCCTTGTCGCGCGCGGACAGCTCGACCGGCTCGGCCTTGCCGCCGACCGCGAGGTTCGAGCGGATCTGCCCCTTGGCCGGCACGCGGTTGATCGCGCCCACGGGCTCACCGTCGACCAGCAGGATGCGCTTGTCGCCCTTGGTCACCGAGGGCAGGAACTTCTGCACGATCACCGGCTCGCGACCGAGCTCCGCGTGGATCTCCAGCAGCGCCGACAGGTTCGGGTCGTCCTTGAGGTGCCGCGTCACGCCCGAGCCGCCCTTGCCGTTCAGCGGCTTCAGGACGATGTCGCCGTGCTTCTCGCGGAACGCGCGGATCGCCTCGCGGTCGTTGGTGATCAGCGTCGGCGGCTGCAACTGCGGGAACTTGGTGACGAACAGCTTCTCGGGCGCGCTGCGCACCTCGCGCGGGTTGTTGACCACCAGCACCCTGGGATGCACCGCCTCCAGGAAGAAGGTCGCGTCGATGTAGTGCATGTCGAACGGCGGATCCTGGCGCATCAGCGCGACGTCGAACTCGGTCAGCTCCACGCGCCGCACCGGCCCGGCCCTGAAGTGGTCGCCTTTCACCCGGTCGACGCTGACGTCGCGCCCGCGGGCGAAGACGCGACCCTCCTCCAGCGCGAGGGAGTCGGTGAGGTAGACGAACAGCGAGTGCCCCCGCGCCTGCGCCGTCTCCATCATCAGGAAGGTGGTGTCGCCCTCGATGTTGATCCCCTCGATGGGGTCCATCTGCACGGCGACCTTGAGCGGCATACGGGCGTCCTTCCGACCTGAAGCTCAGCCGATGTAGGGCCTCGCCGCCGCTACCGCCAGCGTTCACGCGCGGCGTTGAGGCGGTCCCTCACGCTCACGATGCTTCCGACCCACTGGTTCGGCAGCGTCTGGCGCCCGGCGCTGCTCCAGCCGAAGACCGTGGTCCATCCGACCGGCGGGGCGTCGAAGAAGATCATCCGCATGACCTCGTTGGTGGAGGCCTCGCTCAATTGAGCCGCAGCCTCACCCGCTCGCGCGCCGCCCGGGCCGCAAGCGCCGCGCCGCCGTCCAGCGCGGTGGCCTTCTGCAACGCCTCAAGGGCTCCGGCCAGCGCGCCCTGCCCTTCGCGGGCCGCCGCGACGTCGAGCCAGGGGCGGTGGTCCGGTGGGTCGAGGAGCGCACGCCGGAGCGCGGCGCGCTCGGCGCGCGCGTAGTCGCCGGCGTTGCTGGCGGTGGCGTAGCAGACGTTCTGCAGGCGCAGCAGCACGGCGCGGTCGCTGACCGGCGCCATCAGGCGGTCGAGCCGGTCGGCGACGTTGGGCGTGAGGCCCGCGTGCAGCGCGCGGCGCGTCAGTTCGGACGGCAGCACGACGCGCCCCTCGGAGAAGGGATCCAGGGCCAGCGGTCCTTCCTCCGTCTCGATCCGCAGCAGGAAGTGGCCCGGGAAGTCGACGCCCTGCACCGTCAGGCCGCACTTCCTCGCCGCGTGCAGGTAGAAGAGCCCGATGGTCACCGCCAGGCCGCGCCGCCGGGTCGCCACCGACAGGATGTCGGCGTTGTCGGGGTCGTCCAGGGTGAACAGGTCGCCGCCGAGGCCCAGGTCGCCGGCCATGGTCTCGGCGATGGCCTCCTCCGGACTCTCGCGCTTCAGCCGCTCGCTCAGGCGCTCCACGCCGCGGCGGGCGAGTTCGCGCGCGGCGGCGGGATCGCGCGCGGGGTCCTCGTGGACCGCGCACGCGATCGCCGCCTCCAGCAGCGGAAACTCCGTGTCCGCGGCGCCCCCCGCCTCGGACAGGATGGTCTCGGCCTCTTCGCGGTCCATCTCCCGTAGCGGCTGCGACGTCAGCCGCCCTTCCACGCGTCGGGTATATGCCTAGGAAGTCGCCCGGGCGCCAAGGCCACGAGGTCCAGGCGCACGCCGCACCCCTTCAGGCCCGGCCGGTTCGCGGCCAGGTGGCTCCCGGCGCGCCGCAGCCGGTCGCGCTGGTCGAAGGTCACCGTCTCGAGCGCAGCCTCGAGACTGGTGCGGCTCTTGACCTCGACGACGGCCAGCGTGTCGCCGCGGTGCGCCAGGAGGTCGATCTCGGCGATCGGGGTCTTCAGGCGGAAACCCAGGATGCGATACCCCTTCGCCATCAGCCACGCCGCCGCCCAGACCTCGGCGCGCCGTCCCGAAAGCCGGGCCGCCGCCCCGCGCGCGGCGCGGTCGTTCACCGCTTCAGCTCCATGGCCCGGCGGTAGAGTTCGCGGCGAGGGAGGCCGAGCGCCTTGGCCACCTCGGCGGCGGCATCGGCAGGCTTGAGGCGGGTAAGCGCGTCGGCCAGGGCGGCGTCCGCATCGGCGGCGGTGGCCTCCACCTCGCGGCCCGGCGCCACCAGGATCACGATCTCGCCCCTGGGGGCGTCCAGCTTCGGGTCGGCCGCCAGTTCGGGCAGCGGGCCGCGGTAGAAGGTCTCGTAGAGCTTGGTGATCTCGCGCGCGACGACGGCCTCGCGGTCGCCGAGGACCGCGGCCATGTCGGCCAGGCTCTCCGCCAGCCGCGAACCGCCCTCGAAGAACACGAGCGTGGCGCGCACGCCGGCGAACTCCGCCAGGAAGGTGCGGCGGGCCGCCGATTTCGGCGGCGGAAAGCCCACGAACAGGAAGCGGTCGGTCGGTAGCCCAGCCGCCGACAGGCCCGCCAGCAGCGCCGAGGCGCCGGGGATCGGGTGGACCGCATGGCCGGCGGCGGCGGCCTCGCGCACCAGCCGGTAGCCGGGATCCGAGATCAGCGGCGTGCCCGCGTCGCTCACGAGCGCCACCCGGCCGCCGTCGGCCAGCAGCGCCATGGCCTTGGGCCGCGCCCGTTCGGCGGCGTGCTCGTCGTGGCGCTCGAGCTTCGCCGAAAGGCCGAACGCCTGCAGCAGCCTGGCCGTCACCCGCGTGTCCTCGGCCAGCACCAGGTCGGCCTGGCCGAGCACGTCGAGCGCGCGCAGCGTGATGTCGCGCAGGTTCCCGATCGGCGTCGCCACGACGTAGAGCCCCGGCGCCAGCGGCGCATCGTCGAGCTGCGGAGGCGGAAGGGCGCGGGCCATGGCCGAGGGTTCGCCGCTCCGGCCCACAAAGGCAAGAGAGCCCAGGGTGGAAGAGCGCCGGACTCCTTCCGCGTCCTTCCGCCTCCTTCATGGCCCACCCAAAGGATGGCGCCGCTGCGCGGGCGCCGGCCGTGACGCTCAGCCGTTCGCCAGCGCCAGTTCCGCCGTCACGCGGTCGAGGACGCGCCGCCCGTCCGGCGTCGCCTGCAGGCGCCCGGCGTCGGCGGTGACGAGGCCTAGTTCGACGAGATGCTGCACAGTGGCATGGCCGGGCTCCAGCCCGAGCGCGGCGAGGTCGGCGAACGGCACGCCGTCGGCGATGCGCAGGCCGCTCAGCAGGCGCTCCGCCGCGGCCTCGGCGGGCGTGAGGGTCTCGCGGCTGGCGAAGCCCACGCCGGTCTCGCCGACCCGGCGGATATAGTCTGCCGGCCGGTCCGCCGCTTCCGTCGCCTCGCGGGCGCCGCCGAGAGTGACGCGGCCGTGCGCGCCGGGGCCGACACCGACGTAGTCCCAGCCCCGCCAGTAGACGAGGTTGTGCCGCGACCGCGCCCCCTCGCCCCTCGCATGGTTCGAGACCTCGTAGGCGTGGAAGCCGTGCTGCTCCAGCACGGCCTGGGTGGTGTCGTACAGGTCGGCGCCCGCCTCGTCGTCCGGCGGCGCGAAGCGGCCCCGGCGCACCGCGCGGGCGAACGCGGTGCCCTCCTCGATGGTGAGCTGATAGGGCGAGACGTGCTCCGCGCCGAGCGCGACGGCGGCCTCCAGCTCGGCGCGCCAAGCGCCCGGCGTCTGGTCGGGCAGGGCGTAGATCAGGTCGACCGACAGGCGCGGGAACGCTTTCGCCGCCGCCTCTGCCGCGCGCAGACCCTCGGCCGCGTCGTGATTACGGCCCAGGAACCGCAGCGCCGCGTCGTCCAGCGACTGGAGGCCCAGCGACAGGCGGTTCACGCCCGCGTCGGCCAGCGCCGCGAACCGGTCGGCTTCGGCGTCGGTCGGGTTGGCCTCCAGGCTGACCTCCAGGTCGTCGCGCGGGGTCCACAGGCGCCGCGCCGCGGCGACGATCTCGCCGACCGCCGCCGGCTCCATCAGCGAGGGCGTGCCGCCGCCGAAGAACACCGAGACCAGTTCGCGCGCCCCGCTGAGTTCACGCTGCGCCGAGAGGTCGGCGACGATGGCGCGCGCCAGCCCGGTTGCCTCGCCTTCGCGGCCCTTCGCCCTGAAGACGTTGAAGTCGCAGTAGGGACAGATGCGCGCGCAATAGGGCCAGTGGACGTAGACCCCCAGCGGCGAGGGTTCGGTCAAAGCAGCGCGGCTTTCAGCTTCCCGAAGGCCCGCGCCCGGTGGCTCATGGCGTCCTTCGCCGCGGGCTCCATCTCGCCGAAGGTCAGGTCGAAGCCCTGGGGAATGAAGATGGGGTCGTAGCCGAAGCCCTTGTCGCCGCGCGGCGGGAAGGTGAGCGTCCCGTCGACGCGGCCCTCCACGACCACCGCCGGACCGTTCGGCCAGGCCACTGCCAGCGCCGAGGTGAACCACGCCGAGGCGTCGTCGCCGCCCACTTCCTCCAGCCGCTCCTCGACCTTCCGCATCGCCAGGGCGAAGTCCTTCGAAGGCCCCGCCCAGCGCGCCGAATAGATGCCCGGCGCGCCGTCCAGCGCCCTCACCGACAGCCCCGAGTCGTCGGCGAGCGCGATCAGGCCCGACGCGTCGGCCGCGGCGCGCGCCTTCAGCAGCGCGTTGCCCACGAAGGTCTGCTCGGTCTCGTCGGGTTCGGGGAGGCCCAGCTCGCCCGCAGCCACCAGCTCGAAGCGGTCCTCCAGGATCTCAGCCAGCTCGCGCGCCTTGCCCGGATTATGCGTGGCGACGACCAGCCGCGTCCCGGGCTCCAGCTTCAGCGGCATGGCGAACTCCCTATTCGATCTCGTCTTACTCGATCTCGGGCGGCCGGACGCCCACGACCTTGCGCTCCGCGATCCGCACCTCGGGCACGGCCTCGCGCGTGAAGGGGAGATACCACGTGGCCCCGCCCTCGGGCGGGACGATCTCCAGCAGGTCGCCGGCGCCGAAGTCCTGCACCGCTTTCACGGTCCCGAGCGCTGCGCCGTCGGCGGTCTCGACCGAAAGGCCGATCAGGTCGGTGACGTAGAATTCGTCCTCGTCGGGCTCGGGCAACGCCGCGCGGTCGATGAAGAGCTTGAGGCCGCGGAGCGCCTCGGCCTGCTCGCGCGTCTCGATCTCGCGGGCGCGCGCGACGACGCCGCCCTTGGCGGGGCGGCCGGACAGGAGCGTGAGGCCGACCGAGCCGTCCTCACGCTTCAGATCCTTGTACTCCAGCAGGGCCGCAGGCTCGGCCGTGAAGCTGGTGATGCGGACCTCGCCGCGGACCCCGAAGGCGCCCGCGACGCGACCCACCTGGATGAGATCAGATCCCATCCGGCAGGCTTAGGCCTGCTCTTCGCCTTCGGCGGCCGGAGCTTCCTCAGCAGCCGGGGCCTCTTCAGCAGCAGCTTCGGCGGCCGGGGCTTCCTCGGCCGCGGCTTCAACGGCCGGGGCTTCTTCGGCAGCGGCTTCGACCGGAGCGGCTTCTTCAGCGGCGGGCTCTTCCACCGGCGGCGGGTTGTTCTTGGCTTCCTCGGCGGCCGCGGCGCGGTCGGCTTCGCGCTGGGCGCGCTCTTCCGCACGTTCCTTGGCCTTCGTGCCCGGCTGGCCCTTGTTCGGGTTGTTGCCGGCTTCCCACTTCACGACGCCGAGCTTGCCCAGTTCACGGGCCACGCGGTCGGTCGGCTGGGCGCCCTTCGCGAGCCATTCGCCGATGCGCTCCTGGTTCAGGACGACGCGGTTCGGGTCGTCCTTCTTCAGCAGCGGGTTGTAGCTGCCCACCTTCTCGATGAAACGGCCGTCGCGGGGCGAGTGGCTGTCGGCGACGACGATCGAGTAGTAGGGGCGCTTCTTGGCGCCGCCACGGGCGAGACGGATCTTCAGCATTGGTCTTAGTCCTTGGTCTGAAAGCTATTTCTTGAAGGGGTTGAAACCGGGAGGGAGGCCGCCGCCGCCCAATCCGGGAAGTTTCGGCAGGCCGCCCGGCATGTTCTTGAGCTGGGCCTGCATCTGTTCGAGCTGTTCGGGGGTGGGCGCGGGCTGCCCCGTCATCTGGGCGATCTTGCCCATGTCGAGATTCCCGCCGCCCAGCATCCTGGCCATCTGGCCGAAGCCCTTGCCGCCGTTCTTGCTCAGCGCCTTGAAGGCGTCGGCCATCTGGCGGTGCTGCTTCAGGAGCCGGTTCACCTCGGCCACGTCGACGCCCGAGCCCGCGGCGATGCGGCGCTTGCGCGAGGCGGCCAGGATGTCGGGCTTCTTCCGTTCCTGCTTCGTCATCGACGAGATGATCGCCATCTGGCGGTCGAAGCTCTTGTCGTTCAGGCCGCTCTCGGCGATCTGCTTCTTCATCTTCGCCACGCCGGGCAGCAGGCCCATCATGCCCTCCATGCCGCCCATGCGCTTCATCTGGGCGAGCTGGTCGGCCATCATGTCGAGGTCGAACTGGCCCTTGGCGAGCTTCTTGGCCGTGGCTTCCGCCTTGGCGATGTCGAGCTCCTGGGCGGCCTTCTCGACAAGCGCCACGACGTCGCCGCGTCCCAGAATGCGGCCGGCCACGCGGTCGGCGTCGAAGGCGTCCAGGCCGTCGATCTTCTCCGAAACGCCGAGGAACTTGATCGGCAGGCCGGTGACGGCGCGCATCGAGAGCGCCGCGCCCCCGCGGCCGTCGCCGTCGGCGCGGGTCAGCACCAGTCCGGTCAGCGGCAGGCGCTCGTGGAAGGCCTTGGCGGTGCGCACGGCGTCCTGGCCGGTCAGCGCATCGGCGACCAGCAGGGTCTCGGACGGCGTCGAGATCTTCGCGATCTCGGCCGCCTCGGCCATCATCGCCTCGTCGATCGTCGTGCGGCCGGCGGTGTCGAGGATCAGGATGTCGAAGCCCTGCAGCTTCGCCGCCTGCATGGCGCGGCGCGCGATGTCGGCGGCGGCCTGGCCCTGGACGATCGGCAGGAAGTTGGCGCCCGCCTGCTCGGCCAGCATGCCGAGCTGCTCCATGGCGGCCGGGCGGCGGGTGTCGAGCGAGGCCAGCAGGACCTTCTTGCGCTCCTTGACGAGGCGCAGCGCCAGCTTGCCGGCAGTGGTGGTCTTACCCGAGCCCTGGAGGCCCGCCATCATGATGACCGTCGGCGGGTTCAGCGAGATGTTCAGGCTCTGCGGCTCGCCCGAGCCGCCCAGCATCTCGACCAGGCCGTCGTAGGTGATCTTCACCACCTGGTCGGCGGGCCGCACCGAGCGGATCACCGCCTCGCCCGTGGCGGCCTCGGTCGCCTTGGCGATGAAGTCGCGGACGACCGGCAGCGCGACGTCGGCCTCGAGCAGGGCGACGCGGATTTCGCGCATCACCTCGGTGACGTCCTTCTCGGACAGCACGCCCTTGCCGGAAAGCCGGTCGAAGACCCCTGTCAGCCGATCTGTCAGCGCGTCGAACAAATGCCGCTCCTAAGGCCCAAACGCAGTCGACCCCCGTGCACGATTGCGTGGACGGGGGGCCTCGCCGCTCTCGTCCCAGAGGACCCTTTGAATTGGGGCCATGGGGGTCGTAGCGGTAGAGGGCGCTGACCGAGGTTGGCGCCGGAAGGGCGCGCTTATGGGCGAAAGACGCTGTCAGGTCAAGAAAAGGCCCTGCCAACGCGATCCATGTCCGAAAGCCGCCAGCGACTTTCGGCGAACGGCCTTATCTTGGCGTTATGACCCAATACGCCTTGTTCGAGACCGCAATCGGGTTCGCCGGCATCGCCTGGAACGACGCGGGCCTCGTCGCCTGCCATCTGCCCGAGCGCGATACCGACAACTCGCGCCGCAGTTTCCTGCGCCGGTTCCCCGACGCGACCGAGGCCGCGATCCCCGATCGTCTGGCGTCCACCGTCGAGGGCATCCGCGCGCTGATGCGCGGCGAGAAGGTCGATCTCAGTGACGCGCCGCTCGACCTGTCGCAGACGCCGGAGTTCCACGCGCGCGTCTACGAGATCGCCCGCGCCATCCCGCCCGGCGAGACGCTGACCTACGGCGAGATCGCGGTGAAGCTGGGCGACCGGCTGCTGGCGCGCGACGTCGGTCAGGCGCTGGGCAAGAACCCGTGGCCCATCGTGGTGCCGTGCCACCGTGTCACCGCGGCCGGCGGCAAGCCGGGCGGCTTCTCGGCCCGCGGCGGCGTGAACACCAAGCTGAAGCTGCTCGGCATCGAGGGCGCGAGGGCCGCGGCGCAGGCGGACCTCTTCGCTTCCTGAGCCCTGCGGTTCTGCGCGCGCGAATTGGGCGCCGGTTCGCCTAGGGATCGGGCGGTCCGGCGCCGTCTGCGCAATTGTGTTCGGGATGGCCCGGAAGTTGCGAACGAACCGGCCAGACCCGCGTTGAGACCCGAGATGATCCTGCGATCCATCACCACCGCGACCCTCCTGTCCCTCGCCCTCGCTTTTGGCGTCGGGGGCGGCGTGGCCCAGGCGGCGACGTGCGGCGGCGCACCGCCTGCCGACGCGGACGAGTTCCGCGGCCCCGTCCTCGAGGTGCTCGACGGCGAGCGACTGTGCGTGGCGCTGGGCGCCGATCCGTCGGCCTGGGTGCCGGTGCGTCTCGCGGATGCGCCGATGAAGGTCTCGACCGCGCCCGCCTCCCGCGGCGCGCTGATGGCCGCCAGCTTCGGCCAGGACGTCACCTGTCGCATCACCGGCCAGGACGAGCAGGGCCTGGTCGCCCAGTGCATCAGCGACCGCGGCTCGGTGGGCCGCCTCTCGCAGGGCCGCGACATCATCAAGGCCGGCCAGGCCTGGCGCTGAGCTACCCGCCCGCGGGGCGGCCCGGTGTCGGCGGCTGAGGGTTCGCCGGATCGATAGGCTCCAGGTCGGTGTGCGTGCCGCGCTCGTGGGGAATGCAGAGCATGTTCGTGGACACGTAGTTCCGGTCGAAGATCGCCCGCTGCACGCCGTTGAAGTTCTGCGGGCTGGCCAGCGCCGGCCTGTGCCAGAAGAGCCGGTAGCCGAGCGAATGGATCAGCCGGATCAGCGTGTCGCGATGCTCGCGCCGGTCGTTCTCGACGTAGAGCAGCGGCCGGCAGCGGGCGATGGTCTCGCGGGCCCCCTCGATCACCTCGACCTCGAATCCCTCGACGTCCGCCTTGACGAGGCCGCAGGCCGGCAGGGCAAGCTCGTCGAGAGGCGTGATGCGGACGCTTTGTCCCGGGCGATCCGCCGCCGACAGCGAGACGCCGCCGAAGTTGTTCTGCGCCGCGTAGTCCAGCGGCGGGATCGTCGCGCGGCCGGGCGCGCGGCCGCAGGCGTCGGGCGAAGCGACCACGTTCTCGATCCCGTTCATCGCCAGGTTGGCGCAGAGGATCTGGAACACGCGCTGCTGCGGCTCGAAGGCGTAGAGCGGGCCCGGGTGGCAGGCCCGCGCCATCGCCAGGGTGAAGGCGCCGACGTTGGCGCCCGCCTCGACCACCGTCATGCCGGGCCTGATCATCTGCACCAGGATGGCGCGCTCGGCCGGGCTGAGCTCGCCGTAGGTCTCCAGGCAGGGGGTGATGAAGCGGTCGCCGGCCAGCGCCAGCATCCGGCCGTCGCGGGTGGTCAGGAGCTTGGTGGCCGCGGTCATCGCGGCGCATACGTGCTGAAACGCAGGCGCGAGGCAAGGTCGCGGGCCGGCGCGCGTCTTAACCCATTCGCCCAACGCGACCTTAAGGCCCCGGCGCGAGCCT
Organism: Phenylobacterium sp.; assembly: GCF_016793285.1. Lineage (GTDB taxonomy): Bacteria > Pseudomonadota > Alphaproteobacteria > Caulobacterales > Caulobacteraceae > Phenylobacterium. Next base: position 6,686 of record NZ_JAEUMO010000021.1, on the reverse strand, counting down.
GTGGGCGACGTCAGCCGGGGGACTGCGCCATGTTCGCGGCCTACAGCAACTACTGGGACTTCCGGGGCCGGGCGTCGCGGGCCGAGTACTGGCTGTTCTTCCTCTTCAACGTCCTGGTCGGCGTGGCGGCGGGGCTGGTCGACGCCTTCGCCTTTCCCGGCGAGGGCGTGCCGGGGCTGCTCGGCCCGACGTCGCTGCTCTTCGTCTTCGCCAACCTGATCCCGAACCTGTCGCTGACGTTCCGGCGGCTGCACGACACCGACCGGACGGCCTGGTGGATCCTGATCGGGGCGATCCCGCTGATCGGCGGCCTCGTGCTCTTCGTCTTCAGCATGCTCCCCGGCACGCGCGGCGAGAACCGCTTCGGCCCGGCGCCGGGCGACCGATCGTATGCGGAGCTCGCGACCACCTTCGCCTAGGCTGGCCGCCCCGTTGCCGTCGGGCCCGGCGTCGACACGCCCCGCGACCCTCGCTAACACCGGCGCATGAGCATCGGCGTGTTCGATTCCGGCGTCGGCGGGCTGACCGTGCATCACCGGCTGGTGGAGCGGTTTCCGCAGGCCGACTTCATCTACCTGGCCGACCAGGCCAACGCGCCCTACGGCGGCCGCTCGGGCGAGGAGATCGTCGAGCTGACCAGGGCCGGGGCCAGGCGCCTGTTCGACGAGGGCTGCGATCTGGTGGTGCTGGCCTGCAACACCGCCGCCAGCGTGGCCCTGCGCCGCCTGCAGCAGACGTGGCTGCCCGGCTATCGCAAGGAGCTGGGCCGGCCGATCAACGTGCTGGGCATCGTGGTGCCGACCATCGAGGCGGCGACCGGCCTGCCCTGGGAGCACGAGGCGCAGTGGCGCGAGGAGAAGGCCGAGAAGCTGGAGATCCTGGGCGTCTTCTCGACCCCGGCGACCGCGAAGAGCCGCGTCTACGAGATCGAGATCGACAAGCGCCGGCAGGACGTCGCCGTCTTCTCCGAACCCTGCCCCGAGCTGGCGCGGATGATCGAGGCCAACGCGCCGCGCGACGAGCTGGCCAGGGTCGTCGAGGGCCACGTCAAGGCGCTCACCACCCGCATCGGCCGCGCACCCGACCGCGCGATCCTGGGCTGCACGCACTATGAGATCGTCGCGGATCTCTTCCAGGCGGCCCTGCCGCCCGGCACACCGCTGATCCGCCAGCCCGACGCCACCGCGGACGCGCTCGCACGCTATTTCGAGCGGCACCCGGAGTTCGCGACCGGAACCGGCGCCGTTCGTCGCTTCCTGACGACCGGTGAGCCCGGCGCCCAGAACAGCCTGGTTGCGACGTTCTGGGGCGCGCCGCTAAGCTTCGAGCCGGCCTGAACGGGGGTTTGGCATGAAGGCTTGGATCGCGGGCGCGCTGAGCGCCCTGTCGCTCGCGGGCGCGGCGCGCGCCGAGGTCGTCGGCGCCAACGCCAATGGCTTCCGGCTGAAATCGGTCGTGCAGATCAGCGCCTCGCCCGAGCGGGTCTACCGGGCCATCGGCGAGATCGGCCGGTGGTGGGATCCGGCGCACACCTATTCTGGCGATGCCAGGAACCTTTCGATCGCGCTGCAAGCCGGCGGCTGCTGGTGCGAAACCGTGCCGCCGAACGGCAGCGTGCAACACGGCGTCGTCGTGCTGGCGTCACCGGGCCTGGGGATGATCCGCGCCAGCGCGCCGCTCGGGCCGCTGCAGGACGAAGGCGTCTCGACGGCGCTGCTCTTCCAGACGAAGCCGAAGGACGGCGGGACGGAGCTCACCGTCACCTACAACGTCGGCGGCGCCCGCGACGCCATCCTGAAGGCCGCACCGGGCGTCGACGGCGTGCTGACGGGCGCCTGGGCGCGCCTCAAGCGCTACGTCGAGACCGGCAAGCCGTAGACCAAAGCTCGTCGTACCCGGCTTATCCGGGCCATGGCGTCCGGACATCAGGGTGTGACGGACGCCGCCCGCGCAGCCGCCGCGAGCGCCTCGTCCAGCGGCGCGCCCTAGGCGTAGGGCGCGAGGTCGGCGGTCGGCGGCCCGCCCGCGCCCATCCCGGGCTCGGGCAAGGGCGCGCCGATACGGGTCTCGACCGGCAAGACGCCCGCCCAGGCCGTCCAGCCGGCGTCGGCGGGCAGGTCGGCGACGCCGGTCGCCCGCACCTTCGCCGAGGCCTCTTCGATCTCCATCTCGACCATGGCGGTGGCGGCCACCTCCTCGTCGGTGGTCGGCCGCAGCTTCACGGGCCGGCCCGCGTAGAGGCGGTCGATGAAGTTGTCGAGCGCGGCCCGCCGCGCCGCGATCCCCTCCACCGGCTTCGCGCGGCCGAAGGCCATCACCGAGCGGTAGTTGAGCGAATGCACCATGCCCGAGCGCCCGACGATGAAGCCGTCGAGGAAGCTGACCGTCACGCAGACGGGCACGCCTTCGCCCACCGCGCCCAGCATCCGGTTCATCGCCGAGCCGTGCCAGTAGAGCCTCCGGCCCTCGCGCCAGTAGGCGGTGGGCGTGACGTAGGGCCGGCCGTTGATCGTGTAGCCGACGTGGGCCATCACGCCGGCGTCGAGGATCCGGTAGACGGCGGCCTCGTCGTAGGCGGCCCGCTGCGGTCTGCGCCGCACCCGCGACCGGTCGGTGGGGCGGAACGCGGGGGCCCCGTTCGTCACGTCGTGCGCTGTGCTCATGCGGCCGTCCTTCTTCCGGCTTGGCGGACTAAGCCGCATGTGGTCTGCTAAACAGGTCCAGTTGCTGCAGTTGCGGCAGACCATTGGGGGGCGGATGAGCTGGGCGGACATCTACCCCTGGCGGGCGCCCGAGGCCGGCGGGCCGGTGATCCGGCAGGTCTACGACCAGGTCCGAGAGGCGATCCACCAGGGCGCGCTGAAGCCCGGCGGCCGCCTGCCGTCTAGCCGCGACCTCGCCGCGCGCCTGGGTGTCGCCCGCGCCTCGGTGGTGGCGGCCTACGACCGGCTGCTGGCGGAAGGCTACGCCGAAGGCCGCCAGGGTTCGGGAACCTATGTCTCGGGCGACCTTTCCGGCGTGGTCGACCTGAAGCCTGCGCGCGCCGGCGAGGGCGGGGCGATCGCGGCCGAGGCCGAGCAGGCGGCCATGGGCTTCGCGCCGCTGGCGATGGCGTCGCAGACCTTCTCGAACGGTCGCACCCTGATGGACGCCCGCGCGCTGGACGAATGGTCGAAGTCCACGCGTCGGGCCCTGCGCGTCCTGGACCCGATCCACTTCGGCTATTCCGGGCCGGCCGGCGATCTGAAGCTGCGCGCCGCCGTCGCCGACTACCTTCGCGCCGCCCGCGGCGTGGTCTGCACGCCCGACCAGATCCTGATGACCTCCGGCGCGCAACATGCCACCGACCTGTCGCTGCGCGTGCTGCTCCCACCGGGAGACGAGGTCTGGCTGGAGGATCCCGGCTACCAGCCCACCTGGCACGCAGCCCGCGCCGCCGGCGCGAGGGGCGTGGCCGTGCCGGTCGACCGGCATGGGCTGATCGTGCAGGCCGGCGTCGCCCGGGCGGCGCGGGCCAGGGCCGCGTTCGTCACGCCCTCGCACCAGTTCCCGCTCGGCGTGGCGATGTCGATGGCGCGGCGGCTGGAGCTGGTCGCCTGGGCGCGAGAGGCGAAGGCCTGGATCGTCGAGGACGACTACGCCGCCGAGTTCCGCTACGAGGGCGCGCCCTTGCCGGCGCTGCAGGGTCTCGATGGCGGCGAGCGCGTCGTCTACGTCGGGACCTTCAACAAGTCGCTCTTCCCGGGGATCCGGCTGGGCTACCTCGTGGCGCCGCGCGAGCTGGCGGCGAAGTTCTCGGCCCTGCGGCGCCTCACCGACCGCCAGCCGCCGACGCTGACCCAGGCGGTCACGCTCGACTTCATGGAAAGCGGCCAGTTCGCCGCCCATATCCGCCGCCGCCGCCTCGCCTACAGGGCCCAGCGCGACGCCCTGGCCGAGGCGCTGGACCGGCGGCTGGGCCACGTCCTGGACGTCGACGTCCCCGACCAGGGCATGCACCTGATCGCCTACCTGAAGGACGGCCGCCCGGACGTCGACGTCGAGGCGAAGGCCGCGGCCCGCGGCATTACCGCCCGAGGCATCAGCGCCCTCTTCCATGACGAAAAGCCGAGGAGCGGGCTGCTCCTCGGCTTCACGGGCTTTCCGGCCCAGGCGATGGCCGGCGGCGTGGCGAAGCTCGCGGCCGCGCTGGAGGGATGACGCCTCTGGGGCCGCGGCCCGCTACGCCGCCAGGGCGGTCTCGGCCGCGATGACGCGGCTGGCGGCGTTGACCACGGCAGCGATGCGGAGCGCCGCCTGGATCTGCTGCGCGGGAACGCCGTGCTTCTTGAGTTCGGCCTCGTGGGCGTCGAGGCACATGCCGCATCCGTTCACCGCCGAGACCGCCGTCGACCACAGCTCGAAGTCGGCCTTCTCGACGCCCGGATTCGCCAGCACGTTCATGCGCAGGCGGGCCGGCAGCGTCCTGTACTCGCCGTTCGAGAGCAGGTGGAGCGAGCGGTAGTAGACGTTGTTCATGCCCATGATGGCCGCGGCCGACCTGGCGGCGGTCCGGGCTTCGGGCGACAGGCCGGCGTCGCTGGCGGCCGCTTCGACCGCGCGGATCACCGAGGGTTCGCCCACCGCGTGGCCCGAGGCGACGAACGCGCCCCACTTCTGCTGGTCGCTGAGCACGGTCTCGGCGGCCAGGCTGCCCAGGTTCAGGCTGATGTCCTTGGCGTAGGCGGGCAGCGCGTCGCGCAGAGTTTCGAGCGACATCGGGTCGTCTCCAGCAAGATCGAAGGGGAAAGATCCGGAGGCGCTCCTGGGAGAGAAGGAGCGAGCGCCCCCGGACAGTCTCTGAAGGTGGCGGGTGTGTGCTACGCCGCCTTCAGGGTCTCGCCGCCAACCGAACGGTTGCACGGGCAGAGTTCGTCGGTCTGGAGCGCGTCCAGAACCCGCAGGGTGTCCTGCGGATTGCGCCCCACGTTGAGGTTTGTGACGTAGACGTGCTGCACCACGTTGTCGGGGTCGACGATGAAGGTGGCGCGCTGGGCGACGCCCTCTTCGACGTTCAGGACGCCGAGGTCGCGGGCGAAGCGGCCGCCGTTGTCGGCGAAGTTCCAGATCGCCAGTTCGTTCAGGTCCGGATGCTCGCGGCGCCAGCCGAGCTTGGCGTGCTCGTTGTCGGTCGAACCGCCCAGGACGACGGCGTCACGGTCGGCGAATTCGCGGTTCAGGCGGGCGAACTCGGCGATCTCCGTGGGGCAGACGAAGGTGAAGTCCTTCGGATAGAAGAAGATGACCTTCCACTGGCCCGGGAAGCTGTCCTTGGTCAGGATCTCGAAGGCGCTTTCGCCCTTCTCTTCGTGGCGCATGAACTTCGGCTTCACGCCGACGAGCTTGAAGTCGGGAAGGGTCTGGCCAACGCTCAGCAAGTGACAACTCCTTGAAATCATTTCCGACGCCGGGGAGGAGCGTCGCGCTGACCGGGAGATAGGGAGGCCGGCTCCACAGCGCCAATCGATAGTTTTTGAGATTGATATAGGGCCGGTCTATGGTGTCCGGATGCTGCTGCCCACCATCCGCCAACTCCAGTACCTGAAGCTGCTCGCCGAGAACGGCGCGTTCGGTCGGGCGGCCGAGGCGGCCCACGTCACCCAGCCCACGCTGTCGGCCGGCATCCAGGAACTGGAACGCACGCTGGGCGCGCCGGTGGTCGACCGGGCGCGGACGGGGGTGATCCTGACGCCGGTAGGCGAGGAGGCGCTGCGCCGCGCCACCGTCATCCTCAACGAGGCGGAGGAGCTGGTGGAGGCGGCGAAGAACGCCGGCCAGCCGCTGACGGGGCGCTTCCGCCTGGGTGTCATCCCCACGATCGCGCCGTTCCTGCTGCCCGGCGCGCTGCCCCTGCTGCGCCAGCGCTTCCCGAAGCTGCGGCTCTTCCTGCGCGAGGACCTGACCCAGCGGCTGATCGCCCAGTTGAAGGCGGGTCGCCTCGACGCCGCCCTGATCGCGCTGCCGTTCGACACGGCCGGGCTGGAGTGGGCCCACGTCAGCGACGACGAGCTCCTGGCCGCTGTGCCCGCCGACCACCCGCTGGCGCGCGAGGCCACGGCCAGCCCGGAGGCGCTGGAGCGCGAGAACCTGATCCTGCTCGAGGACGGCCACTGCCTGCGTGAGCATGCGCTCTCGGCCTGCAAGCTCGGGCCGCCGCGCGCCGGCGCCGGCGAGGAGCCGTTCGCCGCCACCTCGCTGCCGACGCTGGTCCAGATGGTGGGTTCGGGCCTGGGCGTCACCTTCCTGCCGCAGATGGCCGTGAGCGCCGGCCTGGCCGATGCCGCTCATGTCGCGGTGAAGCCGCTCGCCGCCGACCACGCCGCCCGCGAAATCGTCGTCGCCTGGCGCGCGGGCTCCAACCGCCGCGCCGAGGGCCGCCTTCTCGCCGAGGTGCTGAAGGACGCATAGCGCCCCCGCGCTTTTAGATCGTATTTCGACTGTATCGAAAAAGCGCTTGCAGCCCGATGCGATTTCGATGTATCTGAATTTCAGACATATCGAAACTAGGTCTAAATCAAATGCACAGACACTTTCACGAACACCGTTTCCACCGCAGCCGCCATGGCTGGGGCGGCCACATGGGCTCCGCCGGCGGCCGGCACGACCGTCATGAGCGTGGCGAGCGCCGCGGCCGCCGGTCCGGCCGC
>NZ_JAEUMO010000243.1 GCF_016793285.1 Phenylobacterium sp. | reverse complement strand
GGGAAGGCGGAAATCTCTCTGGTTCGCGGCGGAACGCGCGCGGGTTCGGGGCACGCGGCTATCATGGGGTCGACGGGGATGCAACGTCGCCCCTGACGCGGACGTTCCGTCGGACTATATAGCTATGATCGGGCGTATGAGTTCTCCTGCGCTCAGACCGCCTCGACAGGGTCCTGACCGAAAGCTGCGCGTTGCAAGTCCTCGAACTGATCATCTTCGCCGGCCTCGCGGCCATCGTGCTCTACCAGCTCTACTCGGTGCTGGGCCGGCGCGTGGGACGCCAGCCGGAGGATCAACAGGCCACGGCCGACGCCAAGGTCCGTGCGCCGCGTGCGCCGGCGGGTCTCGCCGACCCTGCGGACGACGGCGTCGAGCTGACGGGTCTGGCCGCCGTGAAGGCCAAGGATCCGGCCTTCGACATGACCCGCTTCCTGGGCGGCGCGAAGGGCGCCTACGAGATGGTGGTGAAGGCCTTTGCGGCGGGCGACAAGGACACGCTGCGCAATCTCCTGGCCCCGCCGGTGATGGCGAGTTTCGAGGGCGTGATCGACCAGCGCGCGGCCGAGGGCCGCACCGAGCGCGTCGAGTTCCTCCAGGCGCCGCGCGCCGACCTCGAGAAGGCCGAGGTGACCGACGGCGATCTCGCGCGCCTGACCGTGCGCTTTCTGGCCGAATTCCGCAGCCGCACGAAAGGCCCTGAGGGCGAGGGCGTGGATGACCGGCGCACCGCCGAACTGTGGACGTTCGAGAGGCGCCTGAAGAGCCGCGATCCCAACTGGACGCTCGTCCACGTGGACGCCGCCGAGGCGTGACCCTTCCGGGCTGGCGAGTGATGGCGGCGGGTCTCGCCGCGCTTAGCCTCGCCGCCTGCGCCACGCCGTCCGAACACGGGCCGACGCCGCCGGGCTATCCGCCGCCAGCCGCGGGGCCGCGACCTTCGCCGCCTGCGGAGCCGCCGCGCCGGGTCGAACTCGCCGCCCTTCCGGGCTGGGCTGGCGACGACCACGACGCCGCGTTCGGCGCCTGGCGGGCGACCTGCCAGGCCAGCCGCGATCCGGGCCTGGGCGAACTGTGCCTCCGCGCAAAAGCGGTGCGCGATGTCGCGCCCGGTGTGGGGCGGCCGTTCTTCGAGGCGTTCTTCGTGGCCGAACGCGTGAGCGGCGAAGGCGTGCTCACGGCCTACTTCGCCCCGGTCTACCCGGCGCGCCGCAAACCCGACCCCGAGTTCAGCGCCCCCGTGCGCCCCCGCCCCGCCGACCTGCGCGTCGACGGAACGGCGGTGCTGCAGGTCCGGGCGGACGGCGGCGTCATGCCCTACCCCGACCGGGCCGCGATCGAGGGCTGGCCGGCCGACGACGCCCTGGCCTGGATGCGACCCGAGGACCTCTTCTTCCTGCAGGTGCAGGGCTCGGGAACGCTGACGTTCGAGGACGGCCGGCGGCTGAAGGCGCTCTATGCGGCGCACAACGGACAGGTCTTCGCCGGCATCGCCAACCCGATGCGCGACCGTGGGCTCCTGCCGCGGGACAATACCTCGGGCGACGCGATCCGCGGCTGGCTCGCCGCCCACCGCGGGCCCGAGGCCGACGAGATCATGCGGCTGAACCCGCGCTACGCCTTCTTCCGCCTCGCGCCGGACGATGGTCAGCCGCCGGTGGGCGCGGCCAACATCCCCCTGCCCCGCGGCCGCGCCGTGGCGGTGGACCCGGCCTTCCACGCCATGGGCGAACTGCTCTGGATCGACGCCGACGCACCGCTGCTGGCCGGCGCCTTTCCGAGCTACCGGCGCGTGGTGAGCGCGCTCGACACGGGCGGGGCGATCAAGGGCGACGTGCGGGCCGACCTCTATCTGGGCGAAGGCGACGCGGCCGGCGCCGAAGCAGGTCGCGTGCGCCACACCCTGAAGCTCTGGCGGCTGGTCCCACGATGAAGCGCCATCCGACGCCAGAGGAACTGCACCTGTGGGGCCGGGTGGCGGCCACGGTGCATCCGCTGCAGGGGCGGGCCGAGCCGCGCACGGCCCGCGGCCAGAGCCTCGACGCGCCGGCCCGGATCGCGCCGAAGGACCTGAAACCTGTCCATGACATGCGGCGCGGCGGGCTGGAGGACATCGAGCCCAACCGCCGCCACCGCATCGCCCGCGAGCGGGAGGAGATCGGCGGCCGCATCGACCTGCACGGCCTGACGCAGGACCGGGCGCGGGCGGCGCTGGAGGGGTTCCTTGCGCGGGCCTGGAACGACGGCTGGCGCGCGGTGCTGGTGATCACCGGCAAGGGCGTGCAGGGCGATGGCGTGCTGAAGCGCCGCGTGCCGGACTGGCTGGGCGCCCCGGAACTCTCCCACATCGTGGCGGGCATCTCGGAAGCCGCGCGGCAGCACGGCGGCGCGGGCGCGCTGTACGTGGCGTTGAAGCGGAAGGCGAGGGGGTAGCGGACTGAGTGGCGCTAGGCCCCACGCGACGCCTTCTCCTTCAGCCCGCTGGTCCCCTCGCGGGTCTCCAGGCGCTCGGCGACCTCGTCGAGGCTGACGCCGGCGGCGGCGATGAGCACCAGCCAGTGGTAGATCAGGTCGGCGCTTTCGGCGGTGAGGGCTTCGCGGTCGCCCTGGGCGGCGGCGATGACGGTCTCGACGGCCTCCTCGCCCATCTTCTTGGCGGCGCGGTCGAGGTCGCCCAGGAGCTGGGCGGTGTAGGAGGTCGAGGTGTCGCCGCCGCGGCGGCTCTCGATGGTGTCGGCCAGGCGGCCGACGACGGTGGTGAAGCGGCTCATGCGGCCTTCTCCGTGAGACGAACCGGGATGCCGGCGGCGGCCATGGCGGCCTTCGCCTCGCCGATCCCGACTTCGCCGAAGTGGAAGATGGAGGCGGCCAGCACGGCGTCGGCGCCGGCCTGCACGCCCTCGACCAGATGCTGCGCGTCGCCCGCGCCGCCGGAGGCGATCACGGGCACGGAGACGGCGGCGCTGACGCGGCGCACCAGCTCCAGGTCGTAGCCGGTCTTCGCGCCGTCGCGGTCCATCGAGGTGAGCAGGATCTCGCCCGCGCCCCTGGCTACCACCTCGGCGGCGTAGGCGACGGCGTCGAGGCCGGTGGGATTGCGGCCGCCGTGGGTGAAGACCTCCCAGCGGCCGTCGGCGGTGCGCTTGGCGTCGACCGAGACCACCACGGCCTGGCTGCCGAAGGCGTCGGCGCAGCGGCTGACGACGTCGCGGTCGTTCACGGCGGCGGTCATGATCGAGATCTTGTCGGCCCCCGCCAGCAACAGGCGCCGACCGTCCTCGACGCTGCGCACCCCGCCACCGACGCTCAGCGGCATGAAGCAGACCTCGGCGGTGCGGCGCACGACGTCGAGGATGATGCCGCGGTTCTCGTGGCTGGCGGTGATGTCGAGGAACATCAGCTCGTCGGCGCCGGCCGCGTCATAGGCCTGGGCCTGTTCGACCGGGTCGCCGGCGTCGACGAGGTTCACG
>NZ_JAEUMO010000242.1 GCF_016793285.1 Phenylobacterium sp. | reverse complement strand
GGATTGTCCCACAGCGCCTTGGCGAAGTCGGTCTTCACCAGGCCCGGGGCCACGCAGTTCACGCGGATGTTGTAGGGGCCGAGCTCGCCGGCGAGGTTGCGGGCGAGCTGCATGTCGGCGGCCTTGGAGATGCAGTAGGCGCCGATCACCTGGCTGCCGCGCAGGCCGCCGATGGACGAGACGATGATGATGGCCCCGTCCATGCGCGCCTTCATCTCGGGCGCCACCATCTGGATCATCCAGTTGTTGGCCACGATGTTGTTCGACAGGATCTTGTTGAACGCGTCGTCGGGGATATCGAGCTGCGAGCCGTAGAACGGGTTCGACGCGGCGTTGCAGACCAGGATGTCGATCTGGCCGAACGCCTTGCGCGTCTCGTCCATCAGGCGCTGCAGGTCTTCCTTCGACGAGATGTTGGCCGGCACCGCGATGGCGTGGCCCGGATACTCGGCGTTGATGGCGGCGGCGACCTCGTCGCAGGGGCCGGCCTTGCGCGAGGAGATCACCACCTTGGCGCCCTGCTGGGCCATGCGCTCGGCGATGGCCTTGCCGATGCCGCGCGACGAGCCGGTGATGACCGCCACCTTGCCGGTGAGATCGAAGAGGCCTTTGGCGCTCACCTTGGGGGCTTCCAGTACGGCCATCGCAGGCTCCTCCAAACATCTGTTTAAGTCGGCGGTCATTTGCGACGGGTGGTGACGCGCGGTCAAGGCGTCGCGCCCGGCGCGAATGCGAACCCGCGCGTGCGATTGCGCGTGACGGCCCGCCCCGATGCCGTATCTTCGAAAACGAGGCGGCCGGGCGAGAGCCGCCAGCGTATTGGGGGAATCGATGCGGACGTTGTGGGGCGTGGCCACGGGGATCGCGGCGGCGGTCGGCGTGTGGGCGGCGAGTTCGGCCAGCCTGGCGCAGAGCGTGGGGCAGATGCCGCATCCGGGGCAGGCGATCTACCGGCTGCGCTGCGCGACCTGTCACGACAATCCCGAGGCGAGCCGCTCGCCCTCGAAGGCGGCGCTGGAGGCGATGAGCGTGCAGACGCTCGAGTTCGCCATGACCGGCGGCAAGATGCAGGCGATGGCCGACGGGCTTTCGGCCGACGAGCGCGGACAGCTCATCGGCTACCTGACCGGCCGCAGCCAGGCCGCCACCGAGACCTGGAGCGCGGCCATGGCCTGCGCCAGCAAGACGGTGGCGGTGAAGGGCCCGGCGAGCGTCGCCACCTTCGGCTTCGACGCGCGCCAGACGCGGACGCTGACGGCGAAGCAGACCGGACTGACGAAGGCGAAGCTCAGCAAGCTGGACCTCGCCTGGGCCATCGGCTTCCCCGAGACGACGATGATCCGCGCGCAGCCCGCGGTGGTGGGGAACATGGTGTTCCTGCCGGTGGCGGAATCGTCGGCGATGTACGCCTTCGACGTCAGCGATCCCGGCAAGCCCTGCATCAAGTGGGTCTACAACGCCCCCGGCGCCCCGCTGCGCACGAGCGCGGCCTACGGCGTGATCGCCGACGGGACGCCGGTGCTGGCCTTCGCGGGCCTGGACACCACCGTCCACGTCCTGGACGCGCGCACCGGCAAGCCGATCTGGAAGAAACAGGTCGGCAGCTATTCCTACTCGATGACGACCGGCACGCCGCGCGTGCTGAAGGACCGGATCATCGTGCCGGTCAGCCAGTTCGAGATCACCATGGCCGGCGACAACAAGGTCGCCTGCTGCACCAACCACGGCTACGTGCTGTCGCTGGACCCGAAGAGCGGCGAACAGCAGTGGCGCTACGACACCATGCCGGACGCCCAGCCGGTGCGCGACCGCGGCGACGGCAAGCCGCTGCTCGGCCCCTCGGGCGCGCCGATCTGGAACTCGCCGGTGATCGACGAGAAGCGCGGGCTGATCTTCTTCGGCACGGGCGAGAGCAATTCGCCGCCCGCGCACCGCAACACCGACGCCCTGATCGCCATCCGGCTGAAGGACGGGACCGAAGCCTGGAGCCACCAGGCGACCGCCGACGACATCTTCAACATCGGCTGCGGGCTCAATCCGCAGCCGGGCCGGTTCAACTGCGTGAAGACGCCGGAGACGGTCTATCGCGACGTGGACTTCGGCGCTTCGTTCATGCTGGCGAAGCTGAAGAGCGGGCGCGAGCTGGTGCTGGCGGGCCAGAAGTCGGGGACGGTCTGGGCGATGGATCCGGACACCGGAAAGGTGGTCTGGCGAACCGACATCGGCACGGGCGCACCGAACGGCGGCATCCACTGGAGCATCGCCTTCCTGGACGACATGGTGATCGTGCCGGTGGCGCAGGTCGGCCGGCCGCTGCCCGGCGGCGCGCCCATCGACCCGAAGCTGCAACCCGGCATGTACGGGCTGGACGCCCGCACCGGCGAGATCCGGTGGCACTATTCGGCGACGCCGGACTGCGCGGGCGAGCGGGGCAAGAAAGCGCCGCGGTGCGACCGGCTCTACGGCTATTCCGGCGCCGTCACCGTGATCGACGGCGTGGCCGTGCAGGGCACGCTGGACGGACGGCTGGTGGCGCTGGACGCGAAGACCGGCGCGAAGGTCTGGGGCTACGACACCCTGCGCGAGTTCACGACGCTGAACGGCGTGCCCGGCCGGGGCGGCTCGATCGACGCCGCCTCGATCGTGGGGGTGAACGGGCTGGTCCTGGTAGGCTCGGGCTACGGGATGTTCGGCCAGGCCCCGGGCAACGTGCTGCTGGCGTTCCGGCCGAAGTGACCCCGGAGCCTTCGCGCCAGCGGAGGCTCAGTCTTTCGGAACACGCGGAATACGCGGAATGACGCGGAGAAAAGCGCCGGAAGTCTTCCGCGCAATTCCGCGTATTCCGCGGTTTGTTGAATCGGAAGGCGCCGCTTCGCGGCCTTGAGGGTAGGCCGCCGTGGTCTAAGCTGAGCCAGAGGTCGGAGGGATTGCGGTGATGCGGGTGGTGGTGCGGGTCCTGCTGGGGCTGCTGCTGGTTGTCGTGGTGCTGGCGGCCGTGGTCGTGGTGCGGACGCTGACGTTCAAGGGCGGCGCGACGGCGGACCTCGCCGACGTGAAGGTCGCAGCGCCGGTGGCGATGGACGTGGACCTCGCCGCGCGCCACCTGAGCCAGGCGATCCAGATCCCGACCGTGCGCCACCAGGAGCGCGCCGACGACGTCGACGCCGAATGGACGAAGCTGCACGCGATGCTGGCGGCCAGCTATCCGCTGAGCCACGCGGCGATGCAGAAGGTGGAGCTGGCCAGCCGGACGCTGGTGATGACCTGGCCCGGCAGCGACCCCTCGCTCGCCCCCATCGTGCTGATGGCGCACCAGGACGTGGTGCCGGTGACGGCCGGGACCGAGGACGACTGGCGGCATCCGCCGTTCGGCGGCGTGATCGCGGACGGCGCCGTCTGGGGCCGCGGCGCCATCGACGACAAGGGCTCGCTGATCGGCATCTTCGAGGCGACCGAGACCCTGCTGAAGCAGGGGTTCAGGCCGAAGCGGACGGTGATCGTCGTCTCGGGCGGCGACGAGGAGGCCATCGGCCAGGGCGCGCCGGCCGCGGCCGCCTACCTGAAGAGCCGGGGGATCACCGTCGAGTTCGTGCTCGACGAAGGCCTGGCGGTGCTGCTGAAGAACCCGATCAGCGGCGGCAAGCTGGCGGTGATCGGCACGGCGGAGAAGGGCTATGCGACGCTGAAGGTGACGGCGCCGGCGACGGGCGGCCACTCCTCGGCCCCGCCGGCCGACGGCGGCGGCGTGGTGACGCTGGCCCGTGCCGTGACAGCGATCTCGGACAAGGGCTTCCCGCTGAAATTCACCGGCCCGGGCGCGGACATGATCCGCTCGCTGGCCCCGACCGCGCCGTTCGCGGTGCGGATGGCGGTGGCCAACGAGTGGCTGTTCGGCGGGCTGATGACGAAGCAGGCGGCGGCGACCGCGTCCGGCGCGGCGCTGCTGCACACCACCATCGCGCCCACCATGCTGAAGGGCAGCCCGAAGGAGAACGTGCTGCCGCAGGACGCCACGGCGTTCATCAACTACCGCATTGCACCGGGCGACACCTCGGCGGACGTGATGGCGCGGGCCAAGAACGCCGTGGAAGGCCTGCCGGTGGAGTTGGCCTGGACCCGCAAGCCCAACGAGCCGTCGCCGGTCTCGTCCACGACCTCGTGGGGCTGGAAGATGGTCGCCGCGACCGCCGGCGCCGTGGCCGGGGCGCCGGTCGCGCCCAGCCTCGTCACCGCCGGCACCGACAGCCGCTACCTCGCGCCGGTGGCGAAGGACGTCTACCGCTTCCAGCCGGTGGAGTTCGAGATGAGCGACATCGAGATGATCCACGGCACCAACGAGCACATGACGCTGAAGAACCTCGAGAAGATGCTCCAGTTCTACGCGCGCCTGATCGTGACCAGCGCGGGGTGAGGCGAAGACGCAGCGTTGCGGACTTGCCGGAACCGCAACGGACCAATAACTCCAGGGGTACGAAACATACCGCCCGCCGCGGCGGCTGACCAAAAGGCGCGACCTATGCTGAAGTGGACTTCCTACCTCGACGACGAAGACGGCGACGACGAGGACAAGAGCCGCCTGCCCGACATGCCGATGACGGCGGGGCCGGTCCAGAACGCGCTGTTCAAGAGCCGCACCGTGCTGATCTTCGGCGAGATCGACATGCGCCTGGCCGAGCGGGTCACCGCCCAGATCACCGCGCTGGCCGCCGAGAGCGACAAGCCGATCCGCGTCATCATCAACTCGCCGGGCGGCCACGTCGAGAGCGGCGACACCATCCACGACATGATCCGCTTCTGCGGCGCCGACGTGAAGGTGATCGGCACCGGCTGGGTGGCCTCGGCCGGCGCGCACATCTTCCTGGGCGCGAAGAAGGAAAACCGGCTCTGCCTGCCGAACACGCGCTTCCTGCTGCACCAGCCTGCCGGCGGCGTGCGCGGCCAAGCCTCGGATATCCAGATCGAGGCCGAGGAGATCATCAAGATGCAGGAGCGGGTGAACCGGATGATCGCCCGCGAGACCGGCCAGCCCTACGAGAAGGTGGTCAAGGACACCCACCGGAACTTCTGGATGAGCGCCGAGCAGGCGGTCGAGTACGGCCTGGTCGGCAAGATCATCACCGACGCGTCGGAGGTGTAGGACACTCCCATTCCGCTCATCCCGGCGAACCCAGATGGAATGGCGGCAGAGCGCGCTGCGTGATCCGGGAATCAAGCAGCGCGCTCCCGATTCTTGATTTCGCCGAAAACCGGCGGCCACTTTTCGGCACGATGCTCTAGAGAGGTTCGACTGGCTCTGCGCTGATCCCATCAGCTCGGGCGTTCGCGATCTGGGTCCCGGCCTGCGCCGGGATGAGCGGGAGAGAGAGATGACACAGCCGTGGTGGAAGGGCGCGATCCTCTACCACGTCTATGTCCGCAGCTTCTGCGACTCGGACGGCGACGGGCACGGCGACCTGCCGGGACTGATGTCGAAGCTGGACTACATCCAGGGGCTGGGCGTGGACGGGGTGTGGCTGTCGCCCATCCACCCGTCGCCGAACCGCGACTGGGGCTACGACATCGCCGACTTCTCGGGCATCCAGGCGGACTATGGGACGGACGAGGACTTCCAGGCTCTGCTGGACGAGGCCCACGCCCGCGGCCTGAAGGTGGTGCTGGACGAGGTGCTGAGCCACACGTCCGACGTTCATCCCTGGTTCGTGGAGAGCCTGACCGGCGGCAGGGATGGGCCGAAGGCGAACTGGTACGTGTGGGCCGATCCGCAGGAGGACGGGACCGCGCCGAACAACTGGCTGTCGGTGTTCGGCGGTCCGGCCTGGGCCTACCAGCCGACACGGCGGCAGCACTATCATCACAAGTTCCTGCGCCAGCAGCCGAAGCTGAACTGGCGCGACCCGGACGCGCGCGAGGCGGCGCTCTCGGTGCTGGACCACTGGCTGGACAAGGGCGTCGACGGCTTCCGGCTCGACGTGGCCGGGACCTTCCTGCACGACGCGGCGCTGACGCCGAACCCGCCCGTGCCGATGGCCGAGCGGCGCGGGCTGAACTGGAGCCACGCCGGCAACCTCCAGTTCCACCACTACGACTCCAACCTCGAGGAGAACGTCGAGACGCTGGACGTCATCCGCCGCCGGGTCGACGCGTTTCCGGACCGCTTCGTGTTCGGCGAATTCTCGGAGGAGGAGGAGCGCTGCGGCGCGTACCTGTCGCCGATGGACGGCCTGCACTCTGGCTACACCTTCGTGATGCTGCTGCAGCGGAAGCTGGAGGCGGGGTTCGTGACGCAGCACTACGAGACGCTGGCGCGCTTCCCGGACCACTGGCCCACGATCAGCTTCTCGAACCACGACGTGCCGCGCACCGTCAGCCGGTTCGGCGGCAAGGACGCCTCGCCCGAGCTGGCGAAGATGATGTTCGCGCTCCTGATCGCGCTGAAGGGCACGACGCTGGTCTACCAGGGCGAGGAGCTGGGGCTGCCGCAGGCCTCGCTGACCCGCGACCAACTGCGCGACCCGGTGGGCGACCTCTACTGGCCCTACGACGGCGGCCGCGACGGCTGCCGCACGCCGATGCCGTGGACGACCGGCGAGAACATGGGCTTCACCAGCGGCGAGCCCTGGCTGCCGCTGGCCGCCGAACACCGCGGGCTGTCGGTGGAGGAACAGGGCGCCGACCCCGACTCGGCGCTCAGCTTCTCGAAGGAGATGATCGCGCTGCGCAAGGCGACGCCCGCGCTCAGCGTGGGCGACATCGCGTTCCTGGCCGTGCCTGCGCCGCTGGCGGCCTTCGTCCGCGCGCACGAAGACGGCGACGTCCTGTGCGTCTTCAACTTCTCGGGCGAGCCGCAGGTGTTCGCCCATCCGGGACTGGCGCAGGCGGAGCTTCTCCCGCTCCGCACCGGCGAGGCCGACCTGCGGGGCGAGTCCGTGGGCCTGTCGCCCTATGCGGCGTGCTTCCTGCGGCCGGCGGTATAGGCGCGCCGTGCTTCCTGCGGCGCACCCGGGCGTTTAGAAGGGCGCGATGCCCGATGGCGAGACCCCTGCCGCCCGCCCGGAGAGCGCCATCGGCGCGCGCTTCGGCCAAGGCTTCCTGACCGACGCCTGGTATCTGGCGGCGCTGTCCGGCGACCTGAAGCCGGGCAAGCTCAGCCACGTCGAGATGCTGGGCGAGCCGGTGATGCTGGGGCGCAGCAGGGGCGGCGAGGTCTTCGCGCTGCGCGACGTCTGCCCGCACCGCGCCGCGCCGTTGTCGGCCGGCCGTTTCCACCGGGATGCGGCGGGCGTCGAGACGGTGGCCTGCCCCTATCACGGCTGGCGGTTCCGGGCGGACGGGGCCTGCGCGGCGATCCCGTCGCTGACCGCCGACCAGGCGATGGAGACCGAGCGCATCCGCGTGCGGCGCTATCCGGTGGCGGAGAGCCAGGGGATGGCGTTCGTGTGGATGGGATCCTCGCCGGCCTCCGAGCCCGACCATCCGCCGCCGAGCTTTCCCGGCGTGGTCGGCGGCGCGCCGAAGCTGGTCGACCGCATGGTGTTCGAGGCCCACATCGACCAGGCGGTCGTGGGCCTGATGGACCCGGCGCACGGGCCCTACGTGCATCGGCAGTGGTGGTGGCGCACGGCCGGATCCGAGCATGACAAGGAAAAGCGGTTCGAGCCGCGCGAGCAGGGCTTCGCCATGGTCCGCCACGCGCCGTCGAAGAACAGCCGCGCCTACGCGCTCCTGGGCGGGCAGCCGCTCACCGAGATCACCTTCCGCCTGCCGGGCCTGCGCTGGGAGCATGTGGTGGTGGGCCGCCGCCAGGTGCTGTCGCTGACCTGCCTGACGCCGATCGACGAGCGGCGGACCCAGGTGACCCAGATCGCCTGGTCGGACCACCCGGCCTTCACGCTGCTGAAGCCGGTGATCGGCGCGATGGCGCGGACCTTCCTGCGCCAGGACGCCGAGATGGTGGACCTGCAGAACCAGGGCCTGAAGCACGATCCGTCGCTGCTCTGGCTGGACGACGCCGACCGCCAGGCCAAGTGGTATCAGGCCCTGAAGCGCGAATGGGTGGCGAGCCGCCGGGAGGCCCGCGCGTTCGTGAACCCGGTCGAGCCCGCGACGCTCAGGTGGCGGAGCTAGAGGCTACGCCTTGCCCGCCTCGCCGGTGAACACCACCCGCGTACCCTTCTCGACGGCCTTGGAGAGCTGGACCGCGTCCCAGTTGGTGAGGCGGACGCAGCCGTGGCTGGCGGCCTTGCCGACCAGCCGCGGCTCGGGCGCACCGTGGATGCCGTAGGTGTCCTTCGAGAGGTCGATCCAGACCGCGCCGACCGGGTTGTTCGGCCCCGCCTGGATGGTGAGCTTGCCGGCCTTCCTGTCGCCGAAGCTGAGCTTCGAGGGATCGTAGGTCCAGGTGGGCGCCGGCGCGACGGCGGTGACGGTGAGTTCGCCGGATGGGCTCGGGAGGTCCTGCGAGCCGACCGTCGCCGGATAGGCGGCGAGCAGCGTTCCGGCGGCGTCGTAGGCGCGGACCTGCTGGCGGCCCTTGTCGACCTCGATGGTGGCGACCTTGGCGGCGAGCGCCTCGCGGGCGGGATAGGCGACGACGATCCGCGTGCCGGCCACGGCGAAGTCGACGCCGGGATTCAGGGCCTGAAGCAGCGGCGCGTCCATGTGGAAGCGCTCGGCCAGAGCCTCGAGCGGATTGGCGTAGGCCAGTCGCTCCAGCTTCGCCATCCGGGCGTAGTCCTTCGGGATGTCGGGCGTGAACGGGCCCTCCACGTCCGCGTCGGTGATGACGTAGTCGGTCAGGACGGGGCCGGAGTCCGCCGTCAGCCGGTCCCAGACCTCGACGTCCAGGATCCCGTCCTCGGGCAGGCCGTTGGCGCGCTCGTAGGCGGCGACGGCGTTGCGCATGTTCTCGCCGTCCAGGCCGTCGATGACGCCGGGCGAGAAGTGCGCGCGGTCGAGGAGGACCTGGGCCCGCACCCAGAGGTCGCGCCTGGCCCTGGGATCGGCGAGCTGGGCGCTGAACACCGCCTGGTCGATGGCGGTCGCGACTGGCGACGACGACGGCTGGGCCGGCGGCTGCCCGGCCGTCGACGCCTGCGGCGGGCCCGGAGACGCCTTCGCCGGCGCGGCGGCCCTGGTCTCGGGCTTCGGCGTGATCCGCACGTCGCAGGCCGCCAGAGCCGGGAGCGCCAGGCCGACGAGCAGGATCGCGGAGAACTTCATGCTGGACCTCTGCGTTGAGCCGCGACTTGCTGCGGCGGAATGCAGATGAAGCTTCGAGACGTCCGGGGGTTCCTGCAGGCGCTCGCGATCGCGGGCGTCCTGCTGGGCATCGTCTTCTTCCGCGTGACGTCGTGCGCGCCGGGACAGCCGGGCGTGGAGGCGCCCCTGGGCCGCCTGTTCGCCCAGGCGCCGGTCGAGCCCCAGCCGGTCGAGCCGGTCGGGCCACAGCCGGTCAGCGCCGAATGCCGCCTCGAGGGCTGGCGGACCGCGGCGCAGGCGAACGCCGATTCGCTGCCGACCCTGAACTGGGCGCCGTTCGGCCGCGCGGAGACCGGCTGGGAGATCTACGTCCCGCTGGTGCAGCACGAGATCCGCACCCGTTGCCCCGCCAACGCCGAGGGCTTCGCCGCCGCGCTCGCGAGCTGGCAGGCGGCGAACGGCCGAGAGCCCGACGGCGTCTTCGGCGAGGCCGTCTTCCTGGCCATGAAGAGCGTGGTGCAGACCCGCCGCGAATTCGTGCGCTACACGGCCGGCGGCGCCTGCCCCGAGACGCCGGACCTGATCACCGCCGCGCGGATCGAGGAGGGCTATGGCGGCAAGCAGGTGTGGATGCGGCCGCGCGCGCTCGCGGCCTACCGGCGCATGGTCTCGGCCGCCCGCGCCGAGGTCCCCGAGATCGCCGCCGACCCGCGCAACCTCTCCATCTTCTCCGGCTATCGCAGCCCCTCGGCGGACGCGGCGCGCTGCCAGGCGGAGGGCAACTGCGACGGCGTCGTGCGGGCCCGCTGCTCGGCGCATCGCACCGGGCTGGCGGCGGACATGTACGTGGGCCAGGCCCCGGGCTTCGGACCGGATTCCAGCGCCGACCCGAACCGGCTCTTCATGACGCGGACGGCGACCTACCGCTGGCTGCTGGCGAACGCCGGCCGGTTCGGGTTCGTGAACTACCCGTTCGAGCCGTGGCACTGGGAGTGGACGGGAGAGGCGCCGTAGCGCGCGGGAGGCCGGTTCAGGCGCGGAGCGCGAAGCCGTCGGCGATGAGGCCGATCTGGCGGTCCATGACGGCGATCATGGCCTTGGCGTCGGCGTTGCTGGTCACCACCAGCCGGTAGGTCCAGGCGTAGGCGCTGACGAGCAGGTCGATGACTTCGTCCAGGTCGGCGTCGGGGCGGACGTCGCCCTCCGCCTGGCCGCGCCGAAGCGTTTCGCGGATGACCTCGCGCAGGCGCTGGTTGCGCCCGTAGGGCCGGACGCCGGGCGCGAGCGTCCAGTCGTAGGCGGCGGCGATGTGGCTGAGGAACAGCCGGACATGCCGGGCCTCGAACTCGAAGTGGACGGCGAACATCGTCCGCAGGCGGTCGGCGGTGGAGCCGCGCACATGCGGCATCACCCGGTCGATCTCCGCGTAGAGCGGGTCGAGCCGGGCGGCCATCACCTCGGAGAGGATCTCGCCCTTGGAGGCGAAGGTCGTGAAGACCGAGCCCACGGCGACGCCGGCATGACGGGCGATCTCGCGGATCGTCGTGCCTTCGTAGCCGTGGGTGTCGAACAGCTCCCGCGCGGCAGCGATGACCCGCTGGCGCGTCGCTTCCTTCTGCGACTGCCGAGCAGGCGGGGCCGCCTTTCCCGAAGGCAGCGGAGGCGTGGGTCCGACGTCAGCCTTCATGCGGGATGCGCTCGCCGCCTCAGCCGCGACGGGCGCCCGCCAGCAGGATGCGGATCTGGTCGCGCGCACGCGCCTGGAGCGCGTCGAGGCTCCAGCCTTCGAAGATCGCCTGCGGGAAGTTCGACAGGTAGGTGTCGAACAGCATCTGCGAGCGGAGCTTCACCTCGGCTTCCTGCGACAACTCGCCGCGGGTGACCGCGTTGGCCAGGCTCTCGGTGAAGAGGTCCTGCATCGTGACGTTGTTGGGCAGGCCGCGCAGCGTCGGGCCGCCGTCCTTGTCCCACGACACCGAGAAGGCCGCGCGGGCCAGTTGCAGGCGGGTCTTGTAGAAGGTGTAGCCGGCCATGAACATCTTCAGCAGGCCGTCCTCGACGTTGCGGCCGCGCTCGGCGGCTTCGCGCATCGAGGCGATCAGCGCCTCGATGTCGTCGATCATGATCTCGCGGAAGAGGTCCGACTTGTCCGTGAAGTTCGCGAACACGGCGCCGGTCGACATGCCGGCGGCCGAGGCGATGTCGCGGATGGTGGCGCCTTCGTAGCCTTGTTCGGAGAAGAGGCGCCGCGCGGCGGCCAGGACCTTGAGGCGGGTCTGTTGCTTGGCGAGGGCGCGGCGGGTGGGGGCGCGGGCCGGAGAATCGGCCGCGACCGAGTTGGGGGAAATGTGCTTCATTCGTCTCTTGTCGTTCACCGGAGGGGGGTTCCGGCGAAGTGCTTGGTTTGGGGGAGAAACCGGCGCTGCCATGCGGTATCACCGGTGATGAACGTGTTCAACTAACTCGTTACTCGAACTGGGTTACAGAGTTGCAACCTGCCGGGCGCCGGACCCTTCGAGACCGGTGTCGCCGACCGGCAAGCCCTTATTCCATAAGGAATCCCCCGTCACGTCGAATCTGACCGGAGGCCCTGAGCGGCGCTCGCTGAACATGATCACGCACGCCAAACTCAAATTCAGAAGAAACAAGAGCTTGGCGTTGGCCTATCGGCGCTCTGCGGCCTAAGTTGGGCGCATGGACGTGTTCGACTACCTCATCTACGCGGCGCTGGCGGCGGTCGCGATCGTGCTCGCGGCGGGGATCTTTTCGCTGTTCCGCGGCGGCGACTTCGGGCGGTCGTACTCCAACAAGCTGATGCGCCTGCGCGTGATCACCCAGGCGATCGCGATAGCCGTCCTCTGCCTCGCGGTCTGGTGGCGCAGCCATAGCTGATGGTCACGCTGAACCGCATCTACACGCGCACCGGCGACGCGGGGACCACGCGGCTCTCGACCGGCGCGCCGGTCAGCAAGGCCGACCTGCGGGTCGAGGCCTATGGCGCCGTGGACGAGACCAACGCCTGCCTCGGGCTGGCGCGGGCGGGCCTCGCCGACGCCGAACTCGACGCCATGCTGGCGCGGATCCAGAACGAGCTGTTCGACCTGGGCGCGGACCTGTCGACGCCGCCGAGGGACGGCGAAGCCGAGGGCTCGGTGCTGCGGGTGAGCGACGGACAGGTGACGTGGCTGGAGGGCGCGATCGACGCGCTGAACGACAAGCTGCCGCCGCTGGCTTCGTTCGTGCTGCCGGGCGGGACGCCGGCGGCGGCGGCGCTGCACCTGGCGCGGACGGTGTGCCGGCGGGCCGAGCGCGAGGCGGTGCGGCTCGTCGAGGCCGGCGAGCCGGTGAGCGGACCGGCGATGCGCTATCTCAACCGCCTCTCGGACTTCCTCTTCGTGGCCGCGAGATGGGCCAACAACCGCGGCGCGGCCGAGGTGTTCTGGAAGTCCGGCGCGACGCGTTCCCTTCCGTAGCGGGGAAGGGAACTACTTCCTGTCAGGCGCAGAGGCCCGACCGATGGCCTTCTTCGCCTCCGCCAGGGCCTTCTCGTCGGTGATCAGGCGGCCGGTGATGTCGCTGGTCAGCACCGGGGTGGCGCAGATGCGCTCGACCGGATCCCACCACTTCCTGAGCTCCTTCTCGCAGTGCATGGCGGGCTGCACCCACCACACCTGCCAGACCCCCACGCCGATGGCCGCGGCGATGAAAAGGCCGAAGAAGATCAGCTTCAGGCGCTCGATATGCGGGTTCATGTGGCCTTTTACGTAAGGACAGGCGGGTCTGGCTAGTTTTGTGCGCCGCGGCACAACCTTGTCCGCCAGACTTGCAAAGCGCGGCGGAACGGGTATCAGCCACCCGCTTATTGCTTTTCCGCGAACAATTTGAGGCGCTAGCAACCCATGAAGGTGTTGGTCCCGGTCAAGCGGGTGATCGACTACAACGTCAAGGCCCGCGTGAAGGCCGATCAGACGGGTGTCGACCTCGCGAACGTCAAGATGTCGATGAATCCCTTCTGCGAGATCGCGGTCGAAGAGGCCGTCCGTCTCAAGGAAAAGGGCGTGGCCACCGAGGTCGTCGCCGTGTCGGTGGGCCCGACGCAGGCGCAGGAGACGCTGCGCACGGCGCTCGCCATGGGCGCCGACCGCGCCATCCTGGTGCAGACCGATCAGGACCTGGAGCCGCTGGCGGTGGCCAAGGTGCTGAAGGCGGTGATCGGCGAAGAGAGCCCCGAGCTGGTCCTGATGGGCAAGCAGGCGATCGACGGCGACAACAACGCCGTCGGCCAGATGCTCTCGGCGCTGCTCGACTGGCCGCAGGCGACCTTCGCCTCGGAAGTGGCGATCGGCGGCGGCAAGGCCACCGTGACGCGTGAAGTTGACGGCGGGCTACAGACCATCGACGTGAGCCTGCCGGCGGTGGTCACCGCCGACCTGCGTCTCAACGAGCCGCGCTACGCCTCGCTGCCCAACATCATGAAGGCTAAGAAGAAGCCGCTGGACGTGAAGGAGCTGGGCTCGCTCGGCGTCGACACCGCCCCGCGCCTCAAGGTCGTGAAGGTTTCCGAGCCGCCGAAGCGTTCGGCCGGCATCAAGGTGGAAACCGCCGCCGACATCGTTTCCAACCTCAAGACCGCGGGGGTCCTCTAAATGGCCGTTCTCGTCATCGCGGATCACGACAACGCGACCCTGAAGGACAACACGCACAAGGTGGTGACCGCCGCCCAGGCGATCGGTGGCGACATCGACATCCTGGTGGCCGGCACGAACACCGCGGCGATCGCGGCTGAAGCGGCCAAGATCGCGGGCGTGCGCAAGGTGCTGACCGCGGAAAGCGCCGAGCTGGGCCAGGGCCTGGCCGAATCCGTGGCCGACCTGATCGTGGGCCTGGCGGGCGGCTACGACGCCATCCTGACCCCGGCCACCTCGCAGGGTAAGAACTTCAGCCCCCGCGTCG
Source organism: Phenylobacterium sp. (assembly GCF_016793285.1). Classification (GTDB taxonomy): domain Bacteria; phylum Pseudomonadota; class Alphaproteobacteria; order Caulobacterales; family Caulobacteraceae; genus Phenylobacterium. The sequence goes on along the minus strand of NZ_JAEUMO010000242.1, from coordinate 170 downwards.
CGGCGAAGCTGGACGTGGCGCAGATCTCGGACGTGACCGAGGTCGTCTAGGCCGACACCTTCACCCACCCCATCTATGCCGGCAACGCCATGGAGACGGTGCAGTCGGGCGACGCCAAGAAGGTTCTGACGGTGCGCCCCACCGCCTTCAAGGCGGCGGCGGAAGGCGGA
>NZ_JAEUMO010000240.1 GCF_016793285.1 Phenylobacterium sp. | reverse complement strand
TCGCGGTCGTACTGGTTCTGGCCGCGGCGGTCGCGCAGGTTGACGACCGTCGACAGGGTGGCCCAGCCGAGGTCGGTCTGGGTGGTGAACTCCAGGTTGCTCACCCGCTGCTTGCCGGTGGAGTCGGTGTTCCACGGCGTGTCGTACTTGTCGGTGAAATAGCCCTGCGGGAAGTTCGCGTTGGCGAAGGTGACGACCTGGTACACTAGGCCCGGCACGCGTTCGTTCGACCGCTCCAGCATCAGGTTCGCGGTGAACGGCCCGTTGTCGTAGCGCAACTGGCCGCGGAAGAACTGGCGGTAGGTGGCGTCGGCGTAGCGGTCGATCGTGTAGAGGCGGTAGAAACCCTTCTCCTGCTCGCCGAGCGCCATGCTGAACCGCGTGGACCAGTTGTCGTCGATGGGCAGGTTGAGCGCCATCTCCACTTCGCGCTTCTGGTGGGACCCGACGGTGCCCAGGACATAGCCCTCGTACTTGTCGCCGGGCCGCGCCGAGATGACGTTGATCGTCCCGCCCGACGCGTTGCGGCCGCCCAGGCCGCCCTGCACGCCGCGCAGCACTTCCACGCGCTGGATGTCGAAGAGGTCGAGGCCGGTGAACGTGCGGCCGGCGACGTTGCCGCCGCCGATGAAGGCCCCGTTGCGGAACAGGCCGACGCCGGCCTCGGCGTTGGTGGCGCGCGAGGTGCCCGAGCCGCGGATCGAAACGTCGGAGGTCAGGGCGTTCGAGGTGTTGGCGAAGTTCACGCCCGGAGAGTTGCCGAGCAGTTGCTGGGCGTTGGCGAGACCGCCCTGGTCACGGATGTCTTCGACGCCGAGCGCGGTGGCGGCGACCGGCACGTCGCGCAGCTTCTCCTCGCGCTTGCGGGCGGTGACCGTCAGCTCTTCGACCTGCGTGTCGCCGCCGCCCGTCTGGGCGAAGGCCGGCGCCGCCATGGCGCAGCAGAGGACCGCGACCGACGCGCGCAGCAGCATCATCCGTTGGTTCATGTCTTCCCCTCTCGAGACCCGGCCCCTCGAACCGGAGGCCTTGGCTAGGTTCTTATTCCTATTTCGTCACTAGGAATAATGTCGCACCGCCCGCAGGATTTCTGAGTGGCGCGGCCGGTGCGAAGCGCCGTTACCGGTCGGTGACAGGCATCGTGACGCTACCGAGGCCGAACAGCGATTTCCAATACCCGCAGGGCTTGGGGCCATAGCCGGGCGGGACGTTGACGCGCGCGAAGCAGCGGCGGGAAGGTCGGGCCATGATGGCGATAAACCGCAGGCGCTGGATCGCCGGCGCCGGCGCGGCCCTGGTCGTCCCGGGCGCCGCCTCGGCCGCCCGCGCGGCGGAGGGCAAGGCCGTGTACGACTACGTGTTCCTCGACCTCGAGGCGCCGAAGGGGGCGGTTGCGTCGCGCGCCTACGCCGAACGGGTGAAGGCGCAACGGCCGGCGGTCGCGGCGGGCGGCGGCGAGGTGCTGGGGCTGTTCACGCCGCAGATCGGCTGGACCGCGCGGCAGGCCGCCCTGCTCGTGCGCTGGCGGCAGGACGCCGCGGCGCGGGAGGCCCAGATGCAGGCGCTGAGCGGCGGGGCGGGCGTGCGCAGCGCCCAGCGCAGCCGCCTCACGCCCACCTTGCGGCCGGACGGCGACGCGCGGCCGGCGGCGGGCGGGATCTACGTCCACCGCTGGTTCGTCGTGGAGACCGGCGACGTCCCCGAGTTCCTCGAACTGTCGGGCCGCGGGTGGGCCGATTTCGAGCGCAAGTTCGACGCCAGGATCTTCGGCCTGTTCGCCGTGGAGCGCTCGGCGGCGGACACCCGCGAGGGCGTCCAGCGCATCCTGCTCATCACCCGCTACGGGGATCACGGGGTCTGGGAAAAATCGCGCGATCCGTCGACCGAGGCGATGGCGGCCTTCCGCCGCCGGTCCGAGATCACCCGCGACACCTGGAACGACAGCACGCTGCTGGTCCCGATCGGGGGCTGAGGTCAGGGCGCGTAGCTCGACCGGCCCTGGATCCCCCAGCGGCCGTCCTGCCGCGTCACGATGTAGATGGAATCGAAGCCGCCGATCAGGCTGTTGTCCTTGCGGTAGCGGCTGAAGCGCGTGTCGATATGCACCTTGTCGGCGCCCGCGTGGATCACGTCGCGACGGTCCCAGGCCGAGTGGTGCCAGTCGCTGAGCGACCCTTGCGTGAACATCTCGGGCTTGTGGTAGCCGGGGTTGATGATCGTCACCTTTCCGGACGCGAAGCGGACGTGCGGGAAGTTGAACGAGGCCTCGAAGGCCTTCAGGTCCTGGGCGTTGAAGCCCTGCATGAAGGCGTCGAGGCAGCCCTGGGCGGCGGCGATCTCGGCCGCGAACTTCGCATACTTCGCCGGCGCGGGCGGGGCGGCGACCGACTGGCCCATGGCCGGCGTGGCGGCGGCCACGGCGCCGGCGCCGGCGGCAAGGATGGCGTCTCGGCGGTTCACCATCGGCGGTCTCCTCCTCACGGCAACAGGCCCTCGGTGTCGAACGGCCACTCCTGCTCGGGGGAATCCAGGTTCAGGAGCTCGGCCGCATTGTGGCGCCAGGCGCGGATCATCTGGCCGTGCCAGTGCAGGAACTGCTCGTCCTTGTCGGGATCGCCGCGCTCGACCCAGTAGGCCAGGCAGTCGTTGCAGTACGAGATCATCGGCTCCAGCGACAGGTCCAGCATCGCCGGACGCTCGGACCGGGGCGGCGGACGCTCGGGATACCAGAGCAGGCCCCGCAGGCGGCCCGCGACGCGGTTGCGGATGGCCTCGTAGGCGCCGCGGTAGGCGGGGTGCTGGTTACCGTGGCGGACCAGCAGGATGTAGCCGTCCTCGAACGAGCGGGCCGCCTCCAGCGACTTGCGCATGCCGCCGCCGTAGCCGGTCCAGGGCTTGGCGTCCTGGGCCTTCAGGCGCCGCACGGTCTCGGCGAAGATCGCCTGGATGAGCGCGTCCTTGGACGGGAAGCGCCGGTAGAGCACCACCTTGGTCACCCCGGCCGCCGCGGCCACCTGCTCCATGGTCGCGCGGCCGAGCCCGTGCCGGCGGAAGACGGCGGCGGCCACGCGCATGAAGTGCTCGCGGCGCTCGGCCTCACGCTCGGTGCGCGGTCCCGCGATCTCGTCGTTGGCGGCTACATACGACTTCGGCATCCCGGGGCGACCCTCGCACAGAGCACGGCGGCCCGCCACGCCATCCCCGGATAGCCACGAGCTATGCGGACGTCGCGTGGCGCGCCGGCGCGGCCTACGGGTAGATCCTCACGAGCTCGCCCTCGATGCGGCGGACGCCCTGGCGCATGCTGGTCCACTGCGGCTCGACGTTGCCCTTGTCCCAGGCGGCGATCTTGGCCTGCAGGCGCGCCACGACCTCGGGCCGCGAGGTGGCCAGGTTCGTCTTCTCGCCGGGATCGCCCTTCAGGTCGTAGAGCAGGACCAACTGGCCCAGCGGCGAGGGCCTGGCATGCACGCCGTCCGGCGTCACGCGCGACTCGCTGGCGCCCTGTTCCGACGGGTCGGCGCGGTTGATCGTCCACATCTTCCAGTCGCCGTCCCGGATCGCGAAGTTGAGGCCCGAGCGCCAGTAGAGCGTCGGGTTCGGCGTGTCCTTGCGCTTGCCGGTGACGTAGGGCGTCAGGTCGACGCCGTCGGAGCCGTTGGGCATCCTCGCGCCGGCCAGGGCCGCGGCCGTCGGCGCGATGTCGAGGCTCGAGACGACCCGGTCGTCCACCTGCCCCGCCTTGATGTGGCCGGGCCAGGCCATGAGGAACGGCACGCGGACGCCGCCCTCCAGGTGCATGCCCTTGTAGCCGTTCAGCGGCGCGTTCGTGCAGGCGTCGCCGATGTAGCCGGCGCAGCCGTTGTCGGACAGCAGCACGACCAGCGTGTTCTTCTCGAGCCCCTCGGCCTTCAGCTTGGCGCGGATGGCGCCCACGCTGTCGTCCAGCGCCGAGACCATGGCGGCATAGACCCGCTGGCCCTTGTTCGTGACGTCCCGGTAGCGGTCGATGTACTTCGCCGGCGCCTGCAGCGGCGTGTGCGGCGTGGTGTGGGCCACGTAGAGGAAGAACGGCTTGTCCTTGTTGGCGCCGATGAAGCGCACGGCCTCGTCGGTGAAGGCGTCGGTGAGGTACTCCTTCACCTCGACCGGCTCGCGGCCGCGGGTTATGGGCGACTTCGCCCGCAGGCGCGTCATCTGCTCGATCTCGGTCCCCGCGCCCAGCCCGCCGCCGCCCTCGGCCGTGCCGTAGGTGGCCTCCACGCCCGGCGGGCTGTGGAACTCGTCGCCCGGATGCGGATCGACGATGAAGGCGTTGGCGCCGGCGGTCGTCCCGAAGTACTCGTCGAAGCCGCGGGCGGCCGGATGGTAGCCGCCGGACTGGCCCAGGTGCCACTTGCCGACCATGCCGGTGTGGTAGCCGGCCTTCTGCATCACCTGGCCGACGAACACCTCCTTCAGCGAGACGCCGCCGGTCGCGTCGCGGCCCACCGGATTGAACTCGTAGCCGAAGCGGGTCTGGTAGCGGCCGGTCATCAGCGCCGCCCGCGACGGCGCGCAGACCGGGTGGGCGACGTAGCCCTGGGTGAAGCGCACGCCGTCGGCCGCCAACGCGTCGATGTTCGGCGTCTTCACGATCTTCGAGCCGTAGACGGCGGTGTCGCCGTAGCCGAGGTCGTCGGCCAGGATCACGATCACGTTCGGTTTCGCGGCCGTCGCGGCCGCCGCGGCCTGCGGGGCGAAACCGGCCGCGGCGGCGGCGGCGAGCGTGATGAGGGCGGCGCGCTTCATGGGGACTCCTGACTGTCGGCGCCGACGCTAGCGGCAAGCGGCGCAATCATCTGCACAGGCGTCTGGCACAGTGCTATAGCCGCGGGGCATGGAGCTGCGTCACCTCGAACAGATTCTCGAAATCTGCCGCGCAGGCGGGTTCTCCGGAGCCGCGCGCAAGCTGCAGATTTCGCAGCCGACCCTGTCGAAGAGCATCGCGCGGCTCGAGGCGCAGCTCTCGCTGAAACTGTTCGAGCGGTCGAATGGCGCGGCGCGGCCCACTGCCTACGGCGCCTTCGTCGCACAGCGGGCCGAGGCCCTGCTGCAGGGCGTGTCCGCCCTCTCCCGCGACCTGGAGCAGTTGGCGCGCGGCGAGGAGGGCCGGATCCGGATCGCCGTCGGCCCGGCCTCGCGGCTGAAGCCCCTGCCCGAGCTGCTGCGCCGCATCGCCGTGCGCTTCCCCAAACTGCACGTCGAGACGGTGCAGGAGACCGGGCCCGGCGTGATGACCGCCCTGCAGGACGGCCGGGTCGACATCGCCTTCGGCTACTCCGAGCACGCCGCACGCTACGGCGACCTGATCCGCAAGAAGATGTTCGAGGACCGGGTGATCTTCGCCGCGCGGCCCGGGCATCCGGCCCTGTCGCTGAGGGACGCGGGCCCGCGCGAGCTGCTGCGCTATCCCTGCGCCCTCGCCAACGTGCTGCCGGGCATCGAGCAGTGGGCGGGCGAGACCAGCCGCGAGGAGGCCGAGAACCTGCGCGCCTTCGTCAGCGACGACTACAGCCTGATCATCCAGCGGGCCCTCGACACCGACACGCTGGCGGTCGGGGCCGGCTTCCTGTTCGGACGCGAGTTCGCCGAGGGCCGCCTGCAGGTGGTCTCGGGGACCCTGGACCTGACCTATGCCTGCTGGATGCTGACCACCGCCGAACGCTGGCGCTCGCCGCTGGTCAAGGCCATGGCCGAGCTCTCGAAGGCGGCTGTCACCGAAAGGCCCGCCAGCGCGGCCGCCTGATAGCTGGCAGCTATGGTGTAGACACGGGCTCGGAAACTAGTGACACTATGAATGTCACTTTCTCGAGGACCTGCCATGCTCCGTCTGTTCGCCGCCTTGCTGGCGCTCGCCGTCGCCCTGCCCGCCGCTGCCCAGGCGCAGGCGTTCGACGGCCTCAAGGTGGTCTTCTGCGGCACGTCCGGACCGCTGCCGATCCGCGACCGCGCCAAGCCCTGCACCGCGATCCAGGCGGGCGACAAGCTCTACATCGTCGACACCGGCCCGGAGTCCACCGAGAACCTGCTGAGCTGGCGGCTGCCGCTGGCGACGGTCCAGGCCGTGTTCATCACGCACCTGCATTCGGACCACATCGGCGACCTGGGCGAACTCAACATGCAGAGCTGGGTGGCCGGACGGGCCCAGCCGCTCAACGTGGTGGGCCCCAGCGGCGTCGACAAACTCGCGAAGGGCTTCAACCTCGCCTACGAGAACGACCACGGCTTCCGCCGCGCCCACCACGAGCACGGCGGTTTCGGCTTCCCCATCGCCGCCGGCCTGCTGAAGCCGAAGGTGGTGACGGTTCCGAAGCCCGACGGGACCGCGCTCGCGTGGACCGACGGCGACCTCAAGGTGACCGCCATCCGCGTGGCGCACGAGCCGATCGACCCGGCCTTCGCCTACCGCTTCGACTACAAGGGCCGTTCGGTGGTGATCAGCGGCGACACGCGTAAGTGGCCGCCGCTGGCGGTCGCCGCCAAGGGCGCCGACGTCCTGATCCACGAGGCGCAGAGCAACGCCATCATGCAGACGCTCGCGAAGGCGCTCGCCGGCATGGGCAACGCGCGCCAGGGCTCGATGATGGCCGACACCACGACCTATCACACCGAGCCGGTCGAGGCGGCCGACATCGCCCGCGCCGCCGGGGTGAAGGCCCTGGTGCTCAGCCACCTCACCCAGGCGGGCCTGCCGCTCTTCAACGCCGAGGCCTTCACGCGCGGCATGGATGCGGGCGGCAAGATCGACTGGCGTCTCGCCAAGGACGGCATGACCATCGAACTGCCGGCGGGCAGCTCGGAGGTGAAGTTCGGGTCGTTCTGATCGCGCGATTGTGGCGGCGTCGACATTGCGCCGCCGCTTTGGCCGTGGAAGCTGGGGGCCGTTGGTCGTCGGGGACTTCGGCATGAACGTCGCGCGCAGCATCGGCATCGCAGGCCTCGCGCTGCTGGTCACAGCCTGCATGGGCGGCCCTTCCGGCCGGCGCGGGCCGCCGCCGGGCTTCGGCGACGAGGACGAGGGCGACGGGCCGCCCCGGCCGCGCGTCCAGCTCTTCGTCAGCCCCTCGGGCCAGCCGTTCCGTGCGCCACCCGGCCAACCCTACCCGTCGGCGGCCTGGTTCGCCGCCGCCGACGCCGACCACGACGGCAGGCTCACCCGCGCCGAGTTCCGGGCCGACGCCGACGCCTGGTTCAGGGCGCTCGACGCCGACGGCGACGGCATGATCGGCATGCCCGAGGTCACCCGCTGGGAAGAGGAGCTCGTGCCCGAGATCGCCCGCATGGCGATGGGGGGCGGCATGGGCATGGGCGGCGGCGGACGAGGTATGGGCCGCGGGGGGATGGGCGGCGCGCGGGGCCGCAACGAGCTGAACACCCGGGCCCAGGGCGCGGCGGCGTTCAGCCTCATCAACGAGCCGCATCCGATCCGCGGCGCCGACTCCGACGTCGACTACAAGGTCACCCGCGCCGAGTGGCGCGCCGCCGCCGACCGGCGCTTCGCCATCCTCGATCCGGACGGCGACGGGGTGGTCCTGGCCGCCGACCTGAAGCGCACGCCCGCCCAGTTCGCCCAGGAGCAGGACGCGCCGCGCTCGAACTTCCGCCGCGAGGCGGTGGGACCCGGCGCGCGCCGCTAGGCCGGCCCGCCGGCCAGTTCCGCCAGCACCTCGGCGGTGTGCTCGCCCAGCGTCGGGGCGGGATTGCGGATGGCCGGGCGCACGCCGTCGTAGGCGAAGGGCGCGGCCGGGATCAGGTGGTCGCCGACGTAGCGGCGATGCGAGCCGATCCAGAAGCCGCCGGCCATCAGTTGCGGATCGTAGCAGAGCTGGTCGGCGCGCTGCACCGGCGCGGCCGAGACGCCGGCCGCCTGCAGTTCGAGCGCGGCCGCCTCGGGCGCGCGCGCCGCGGACCAGGCGGCGAGCGCCACCTCGATCGCATCCTCGTCGTCGCGCGTGAGGTCCGGACGGCCCAGCACGCGCCGCAGGCCGTCCAGCGCCGCGGCGGCGCCGGCCGACACCGCGAGCCAGCTATCGGCGTCCGCCCCGGCCACGACGGCGGCGAAGGCGCGGGCGCGGCGGGCGCCGGTGCGGGGCAGCGGCCCCGCCACGAACTGCTGGGCGACGATGGCGTCGGCCGAGAACTGGAAGAGGCTCGCGACCTGCGCCAGGTCGATCTCGGCCCCGCCCATGCGGCCCCGTCCGTAGAGGCAGGCCAGCACGGCGTTGGCGGCGGTCAGGCCGGCCAGCGGGTCGCCGAACGCGACGTGTTGCAGCGAGGGCGGCCAGGCGTCCTTGCCGTTGACGAACGGCAAGCCCGACGCCTGCTCCACCGTCGAGCCGTAGGCGCGGACGCCCGAGAGCGGCCCGCCGTTGCCGAACGCCGGCATGGAGACGGCGATCAGGTTCGGGTTCAGCGCGCGACGGACCTCCGGCCCCAGGCCGAGCCGCGCCATCACCCCGGCCGCGAAGTTCTCGACCACGACGTCGGCGCCGGCGACCAGGGCCTTCGCCGCGGCCAGCCCCTCAGCGCTGGCCAGGTCCAGCACGACGCCGCGCTTGTTCCGGTTCATCGCGATGAAGTTGAACTTGATCTCGTAGGGCGGCGGATCGCCCGACTGCTCGGTCTCCCAGCCGCGCCACCAGTCGGGATGGTCGGCGGACTCGATCTTCACGACGTCGGCGCCGAGGTCGGCCAGGGTCCGGGCACAGAGCGGGCCCGCCCAGCCCATCGAGAAGTCGACCACCCGCAGGCCCTTCAGCGGCCCGTCGGGCCCCTGCGTCGCGACCGGCTGCGGCGGGCCGCCGAACGCGATCCGGTAGGGCAGCGTCGGGCCGACCACCCCGCTGTCGTCGAACGGCGCGAAGGCCGCGCGGGCGGTCCAGTGCGGCACGCCCGGAAGCTGCGCCAGGTCGTGCATCGGTGTGATCGGAATCTTCGCCTCGAAACCCAGCGCGACCCACTCGGCCACCGGGCGCGTGGCGAAGGCCGGCGCGATCAGCGCATCCACCTCGTCGCCGAGGACGAGGCGCTCGATCGCGGTCGCGAAGCGGTCGTCGCCGCCGAGTTCGGGGCGGCCCACGATGGCGCACAGCGCCCGCCACTGCGCCGGCGTCAGCGCGCTGACGCCCACCCAGCCGTCGGCGGCGCGGTAGCTGGAGCATGGATAGGTCGGCACCAGCCGGTTCACGCCGAGGCGCACCGCGAGGCCGCCCTCCATCAGCGCCGAGATGGCGCCGGTCTCCAGCAGGCACATGTAGGCCTCGAAGACGTTCGCCTCGATCCGCGTCGGACGCGGCCGGGCCATCAGCGCGCCGAGGGCGGCGTTGAAGCTCGCCAGGCCGGCGGCGATCTGGGGGCCGTGCCCCTGGGCCAGCGTCGGCGGACCCTCCACCGGCCCGACCGGGTAGGCCATGCCGGTCAGCGCATGCAGGATCTCGTCGCTGCCGACCCAGTCGGCATAGGGGCCGTCCGGGTGGAACCAGCGGATGGCGAGCCGCGTGGGCGAACCCGGCAGGTTTCCCGCCAGCGCCTCCCCCGCGGCGACGCCCGCCGCGTCCTGACCCGAGATCACGAGGTCGACCGGTCCGTCCGGCGCATCGGCGCGCTTCCCGGCGTCGAGCCAGCGGCCGTAGGCTTCACCGGCCGCGCCCGCATAGCCGATGGCGGTGTCGTCGCCGCCCGGCGCGCGAACCACCGTGGCGCCCATCTGCGCGAACAGTCGGCCGCAGAACCGCACCGCGACGCCGCGCGAGGCCTCGACGACGGTCAGCCCTTCGAGAAGACGCTCCACGCCGGCTACTGGCCGCCGGCTTCGGCGTAGAGGCCGTCGGTGCGCATCGCGTTCCAGAAGTTGGCCGGGAAGCTCCAGAGGTCGTCGGCCTTCAGGCTGGCGACGAACCCGGCCTTCGACGTGCCGGCCTTCGCCGAGGCGCGGGCGCGGTCCAGCAGGGTCTGAAGCTTGCCGCGGAAGACGCGCACCTGGTCCCTGGTCCAGGGCTCGGCGCCGTGGCCAGGGATGGCGCGGTCCCAGTCGAGCCCGAGCGTCGCGTCCAGCGAGCGGATCCAGCCGCCCACCGAGGCGCCCGAGGCGTAGTCGAAGTTGGGATTGGCCGCGTTCAGCTCGTCGCCCATGGCCACGACCTTCAGGTCGGGGAAGTAGACGATGGTGTCGGCGCCGGTGTGGGCCGGGGCGTAGTGGAACAGCCGCACCGACTTGCCGCCGAGGCTGACGGTGTGGGTCGTGTCGTAGGTGACGGTGGGCTTGGTCGGCGGGACGGTGTTGCCGGCGGTCGGGGCCGGCGTGAAGCGTTCCAGCAGCCCGCCCAGGTTCTTGTGCGCCGTGACCGCGGCGTCGGCGGCGGCGAAGCGGCCGGTGTTGCCCGAGTGGTCGGCGTGGTGGTGGGTGACGATCATCACCTTCACCGGCTCCTGGCTGACCGTCCGGATCTGGGCCATCAGGTCGTCGTAGACCTGCTGGCCGGGGTTCTTGCCGTCGACCACGACGAGGCCGGCGGGCGTGACGCGCACGGTGACGTTGCCGCCGGCCCCGGTGACCATGAAGAGTTCGGGCTTCACCGGCTTGATCGCCTGCGGCGCGGTGGGCGGCGGCGGGAGCGCGGGCGCCGGGACGTCGGCGGCGAAGGCGGACGTTGCGAAGGCCGCCAGCGCGACGGCCAGGCCCAGTCGGATTGCGCGCATCGCAGCGTCCTCCCTTGGTCTTTTGTCGGATGCTCGCGCGGGATCGGCGCACTTGTCTAGGAACCTTTGGCGGCTATCCGCGTAGCGGCTCCCGGTGGGACCGCCGGCGTCGTGCAGCGGCCGCAAGCTGTCAGGGAGCTATGAGCATGCGATCGGCTACAGAAACGGCGCAGGACGCCAAGGTGAAGGCGATGGCCAAGGCGAAGGCGCTGGCGCCCGACCTGCCCGCGCGGATCGGCAGCACGCCGAAGACCACCTTCCGCGGCGACGCCGACGTGTTCGGCCGCCTCGTCGAGGATCACGACCGGCACCGCGCGCTGCTGGCCATGATCGAGGAGACGCACGGCCGGTCGGACGACCGCGTGCGGCTGTTCGAGGAACTGACCTATGAGCTGAAGGGCCATGCGGCGGCGGAGGAGCAGGCGCTGTGGTCGACGGTGATGCGCGACCCGAAAACGACGGACGACGCGCGCCACGCGGTCCACGAGCACAAGCAGATCGACGAGATGCTGGCCGACCTCGCCGCGCGCGACATGGCCTCGCCGGGCTGGCTGCGCCGGTTCGC
>NZ_JAEUMO010000220.1 GCF_016793285.1 Phenylobacterium sp. | reverse complement strand
CTTCCCGACCGGCCTGAGCGCCGGGCGGTCTAGGCGGGCTTCCGGGCCCGCAGCACGATCCGGTACTCCCTGGCGACGTTGTTGCGCGACCGGATCAGCTCGCCGAGCTGGGCGGGGGTGATGCGGCCGGCCTGCATCTCGCCGGCGTAGGGCTCGTCCAGCACGGTCCCGCAGGACTCCGTCACGAAGTCGACGCCCGTGTAGTGCGCCAGCGGCGAGTTCGCCGCCCCCTTGGCCTTCCACTGGTCGTTCAGCGCGCGGTCGAACAGGCCGAGCATCTCGGGCGTGACCGGCCGCACGTGCGTGGGATCGTTGAGGAAGTTGTCGTGGCGGGGATGCGGCACATGGATCCGCACCGCGGCGCCCGGCGCGCAGACCCGGTAGAGCTCGGTCATCACTGCGAGGAACAACTTCGGGTCGCCGCCGATGTGTTCCAGCGAATGGATGAACTCCACCTCCTCGGCGGAGTTGTCGGGCCAGGGCCAGGGCGTCTGTTCGAGATCCCAGACGACGTCCGGCGCAGACGCCGCAGCCGAGTCGACGTTCACGAAGCCGTCCTTGTGGTTGTGGCCGCAGCCGAGGTTGAGCTTCATCGGACGATCGTCTCTTGGGTCAGGGTCCGCCGCACCTCGGCAAGCACGGCGCTCCAGTCGCCGGGGCTCGCCTGCCGGAACAGCCGCGCGGTGGGATACCACGGACTGTCGGCCCGGCCCTCCATCCAGCGCCAGTCGGTGAAGATGCGCGGCAGCAGGATCCACACCGGCTTGCCCAGCGCCCCGGCAAGGTGCGCGACGGCCGTGTCGACGGCGATCACGAGGTCGAGGCCCGCGACGAGGGCCGCCGTCTCGGCGAAGTCCTTCGCGCCCGTCGCCTCCGGCTCCAGGCTCATCGCGCCCGGCAGCGCCAGGAGTTCGGCGGCGACGTCGGCGGGCAGCGAGCGCTGCGCGTCGTTGCTGTGGCCCGGGTTGCCGCGGGTCGCGACACCGATCCGACCGCCCGGCGGGCGCGTCGCGGCGCGTAGATAGGGCGCCGACGGCAGGGTCGCGGGCTCCAGTCCGCAGCGGCCGGGCAAGGAGCCGGTCATCACCCAGGCGTCGGGGTCGGGGAACTCCACCTGCCCCGCCGCGGCGATCACCCTGACGTCCAGGCTGTCGTCCAGCAGCCGGTGGAGCTGCGGCCGGCACAGCAGCGTGACGTCCGCCCCGCGCGCCGCCAGCCAGGGGGCGAACCGCGCGTACTGGATCTGGTCGCCGAACCCCTGCTCGGGAAAGAGCAGCAGCTTCCTGCCCCGCACGTCGCGGCCCGGCCACTCCGGGAACGGCAACTGCGGCTTCGGTATCCGCAGTTCCGGGACCTCGTGGCGCGCGTCGTAGAGCGGCCAGCCCTCCTGGTATCGGCCCAGCGCCAGCAGGACGCTGCCCAGCGCGTGGCGCGTGCGCGGCTCGCCGGGCGCGAGGCTGAGCGCCGTCCGCAGGCTGGCGCGCGCCGCGTCCAGCCGGCCCACCGCCTTCAGCAGGACCCCCAGGTCGTGATGCGCCATCGCCAGCCCGGGCGCGGCCTGGACGGCGGCGCGGTAGCCCGCCTCGGCGTCGGCGTAGCGGCCCGCGGCGAACGACCCGGCGGCGGCGGCTCTCAGATCGTCGGCCAGGGCGGGGCTTCGCGACATGGGTCGTGCATAGCCGCCGCGCCGCGCGAAGCAAACAGGCCGCGGGGCCGACGCGCGCCAGCCCTAATCAAACACTTGTTTGACGCATGGGAACGGCCCTATCCTCAGCGTGCCGTCGGAGCTTCCGGCGGTCTGCGTTCTCAGGGCGGGGTGCAACTCCCCACCGGCGGTAATGCCCCCCGAAGCCTCTGGCGAAGGAGGGACGAGCCCGCGGGCGCCCTCCGGAGCCCTTGGCGAAGGAGGGGTCGAGCAGACCCGGTGCGATCCCGGGGCCGACGGTCATAGTCCGGTTATGAGAACGGTCGTGCTCGCGGTGGGCGATCGCCCGTCAGCCGCGCGCGCGGCCTGCTCCCTGAGTCGTGGTCCTTTGAACCCGGTCAGGGAGAAGACCATGACCCAACTGAAGACCCCCACCGCCAACACGCTCGAATTCCCCACCGCCAACGGCGCGTTCCGCGCAGGCCGCATCGCCTTCGTGCATGCGCTCTGGCACGCCGACATCGTGCGCGAGGCCCTGCACGGCTTCCGCGACGAGATCGCCGAGCTCGGCCTCCCGGCCTCCGCGGTCGAGGTGTTCGAGACCCCCGGCTCGTTCGAGATCCCGCTGCACGCCCAGACGCTGGCGCGATCCGGCCGCTATGCCGCGATCGTGGCGGCGGGCTTCGTGGTGGACGGCGGCATCTATCGGCACGACTTCGTCGCCTCGACGGTGATCCACGCTCTGATGCAGGTGCAACTCGCCACCGAGACACCGGTGTTCTCGGTGGTGCTGACGCCGCACCACTTCCACGAACACGACGTACACCAGGGGTTCTTCCACGCCCACTTCCGCACCAAGGGCGCCGAGGCGGCCCGCGCCTGCGTAGGCACGCTGGAGAGCCTCGCGAAACTCGCCCAGGCGGCGTGACGGCGGAGCGCGCCTGAGGCGAGGTTACAGGGAGATCTCGCGCTCCACGCCGATCGCGCCCAGGAAGTCGCGGTCGTGGCTGACCACCAGCAGGGCGCCGTCGTAGCCGCCGAGCGCGGCCTCGACGGCGCCGATGGAGGCCAGGTCCAGGTGGTTGGTGGGCTCATCGAGGATGAGGAGCTGCGGCGGTCGCTCGCCCAGCAGCACGCAGGCCAGCGCCGCGCGCAGGCGCTCGCCGCCCGAGAGCGCGCGCACCGGCTTCTCCGCAGCGGTGTTGCGGAACAGGAAGCGGGCCAGCGCCGCGCGCGCCGCGTTCTCGCTCGACGCCGGGTTCAGCCGGCGGAAGGCCGCGACGAGGCTGGCGTCGTCGCCCAGGAGCGCCGTCTGCTGGTCGAGGAAGGCGGCCGGCGCGCCCCGGACGATGCGCCCCACGGTCGGCTGAAGCTCGCCGGCGGCCAGCCGGATCAGCGTCGTCTTCCCCGCCCCGTTCGGCCCTGAGATCGCGACCCGCTCCGGCCCCGCGATGCGGAACGAGCGGCCGGCGATCAGCGGCGGACGGCCGGGCCAGGCGAAGCCCACGTCCTCGAACGCCAGCACGGTCTTGCCGGCTGCGAGCCCCGACGGCGGCAGCTCGAAGCTGAGGCGGCGCACGCGCTCGATCCTGGCGTCCGCGGCCGCCAGGGCGTCGGCGGCGTCGGTCTTCAGCCGATCCGCCACCCGGTTCGCCCGTGCGCCGGAAGTCTCCGCCCGCTGCTGCTTCGCATCGAGCAGGATCTTCGGCGCGTCGTTCCTGGCCCGCGCACCCTTGCCGGCCGCGTCCTTGCGCTGCTTGCGCTCGGCGGCGACCTGCACCTCGCGGGCGACGCGGGCCATGTCCTTCTGCGCGTCGGCCAGCTCGCGCGCCGCGGCCGCCTCGGCCTCGGCCTTGCGCTCCGCGTAGAGGTCGTAGCCCCCGCCGAACACCTGGGCGCCCAGCGCCGAGAGCTCCACGATCCTATCCATGCGCCGCAGCAGCGCACGGTCGTGGCTGACCACGATCGCCCCACCCTTCCAGCGCCCCAGCACATCGGCCACCAGGTCACGGGCCGCGACGTCGAGGTTGTTGGTCGGCTCGTCCAGGAGCAGCAGGTCGGGTTCGGCGGCCAGCAGGCCCGCCAGCATGGCCCGCGTCACCTGCCCGCCGCTCAGCGACGCGGCCGGGCGGTCCAACTCGAAGCCCGCGAGGTCCACCTCGGCCAGCGCCGCCTCCAGCCGGCTCTCCAGCGTCCAGTCGGCGTCCGTGAAGTCGGCCTCCGAGCCCACACCAGCCTCGATGCGCTTCAGCCGGGCCAGCGGCCCGGTGACGCCCAGCAGGTCGGCGACGCTGGCGCCCGCCGGCGGCTCCAGCGCCTGGCGCAGTACGCCCAGCCGGCCGCGGAGAGCGACGGCGCCGGCAGCAGGCGCAAGCTCGCCGGTGACGATCCGAAGCAGCGTGGATTTGCCCACGCCGTTGCGGCCCACGAGGCCGGTGCGTTCGGCCCCGAAGGCGAGGGTCAGGTTGTCGAAGAGGCTCTGGCCGTCAGGCGTGGCGTAGCTGAGGCCGTCGAGCGTGACGAAGGGGGCGGGCATGGGCGTCGGTCATCGCAGTGTGGACGTTTCGGGTGGTCGGAATGTCCAGCGCGAGCCGCATCGGCCTGCTCCTTTCGGGTGGAGCCGGCTATCTAGGAGCTGACCGGCGTTCGCGCAATCCGGACAGCGCGGCCGCCGCCGCGAACGGGGGGTGTCCGCGCCGCGCCATCCCCGCGATCCGCGTCCACGACGCCCCCTGACATCCCCGTGATCGCGAGCATGGCCGAGGAAACCAAAACGGTCCGGGAGGGTTCAGCCGGGCGGTTCCATGCTGGAGAGCTAGGTTGAACCGTCTGAAGACCCTCGTGATCGCGGCCTCGCTGGTGGGCGCCGCACCCCTGCCCGCCCTCGCCCAGGTCTGGCCGGCCACGGTCGTCGCGGGCGCACCCGCCGCCGCGCCGTCGGCCACGGCCCCGCACAGCACGGCCGCGCCGGCCCGCGGCCTGGTGGTCGTGCGCCACGAGACCAGGGCGATCCGCCGCCCGCCGGGAACGGCGCCGACGGACCCGGCGAGCCGCACGCTGAGCCTCACGCATGCCGGCGACGTTCCCGAGGTCGACCTGCGCCCCAAGGCCGAGTGGAGCGACGACCAGGGCTGGCGCGCCACCCCCACGCGCGTCGCGTTCAGGCATCGGTTCTAGGCCCGGCGCTATCCGCCCCTGCTCCCCCTGACCCCCTTGCTGCCACCGTGGTGTCAGCAGGCCTCGCGCGCGGAAGGTCGCAGACTCTTTGTTCCCGGTACGTTCCTGTGTTATCTGAGTCGCCGGTTACCTACATTGCGATGTCCGCCGGCGGGACCTTCCGCGGGCGGCTGGGCGTTTCCGGGACAACATGGCCGACCATCAGAACTTCATCCGCGTCCGGGGGGCGCGTGAGCACAATCTGAAGGACGTGAGCCTCGATATCCCGCGCGGCGAGCTGGTGGTGATCACCGGCCTCTCCGGCTCGGGCAAGAGCTCGCTGGCATTCGACACGATCTACGCCGAAGGCCAGCGACGCTACGTGGAGAGCCTCTCGGCCTATGCGCGTCAGTTCCTGGAGCTGATGAGCAAACCCGACGTGGACCTCATCGAGGGCCTGTCGCCGGCCATTTCCATCGAGCAGAAGACCACCAGCCGCAATCCGCGCTCGACGGTCGGCACGGTGACCGAGATCCACGACTACATGCGGCTGCTGTGGGCGCGGGTCGGCATCCCCTATTCGCCCGCTACAGGCCTGCCGATCGAGAGCCAGACCGTCAGCCAGATGGTCGACAAGCTGAATGCGCTTCCCGAAGGCACGCGGCTCAACCTGCTGGCCCCCGTCGTGCGCGGCCGCAAGGGCGAGTACCGCAAGGAATTCGCCGAGTGGCAGAAGGCCGGCTTCCAGCGCGTGAAGGTCAACGGCGAGCTGATGCTCATCGAGGATGCGCCGGCGCTCGACAAGAAGTTCAAGCACGACATCGACATCGTCGTGGACCGGATCGTCACCAAGCCCGGCCTGGAGCAGCGCTACGCCGACAGCCTGGCGACGGCGCTGAAGCTGGCCGACGGTATCGCCGTGGCCGAATGGGCGGACCTGGCCGAGGGCGAGACCGAGCCGAAGCGCATCATCTTCTCGGAGAAGTTCGCCTGCCCGGTCTCGGGCTTCACGATCAGCGAGATCGAGCCGCGGCTGTTCTCGTTCAACAACCCCTACGGCGCCTGCCCGGTCTGCGACGGCCTGGGCGCCAAGCTGGCGTTCGACGCCGACCTGATCGTGCCCGACAAGGACAAGACCCTGCACAAGGGCGCGATCTCGCCGTGGGCCAAGGGCCCCTCGCCGCTCTACACCCAGACGCTGCAGGCGCTGGGCCGCCACTACGACTTCTCGATGGACGTGCCGTTCTGGAAGCTGCCCGAGAAGGCCAGGGAGGTGATCCTCCACGGCTCGGGCGACGAGAAGATCCGCTTCGTCTACGACGACAACGCCCGCAAGTACGAGGTCAACAAGACCTTCGAGGGCGTGCTGCCGAACCTGGAGCGCCGCTGGCGCGAGACCGACAGCTCCTGGGTCCGCGAGGAACTGGGCCGCTACCAGTCCGAGACGCCCTGCACCGCCTGCGAAGGCTATCGCCTGAAGCCCGAGGCGCTCGCGGTGAAGATCGCCGGCGAGCACATCGGGGTCGTCTCGCGCCTGTCCATCAAGCATGCGCAGGAGTGGTTCGAGGGGCTCGAGACCACGCTCAGCGACAAGCAGATGGAGATCGCGCGGCGGATTCTGAAGGAGATCAACGACCGCCTGCGCTTCCTGGTGAACGTCGGCCTCGACTACCTGAACCTGTCGCGCAGCTCGGGCACGCTGTCGGGCGGCGAAAGCCAGCGCATTCGCCTGGCCAGCCAGATCGGCTCGGGCCTGACCGGCGTGCTCTACGTCCTGGACGAACCCTCCATCGGCCTGCACCAGCGCGACAACACCCGCCTGCTGACCTCGCTGAAGGGCCTGCGCGACCTCGGCAATTCGGTGCTGGTCGTCGAACACGACGAGGAGGCGATCCTGACCGCCGACCACGTCATCGACATGGGCCCCGCAGCGGGCGTCCACGGCGGCCACGTCATCGCCGAGGGCAAGCCGGCCGAGGTCATGGCCAACCCCAAGAGCATCACCGGCCAGTACCTCTCGGGCGGGCGCGAGATCGCGGTGCCGCAGGACCGCCGGCCGATCTCGAAGAAGAAGATGCTGCGCGTCGTCGGCGCGCGCGGCAACAACCTGAAGGAGGTCACCGCCGAGATTCCGGTGGGGACCTTCACCTGCATCACCGGCGTCAGCGGCGGGGGCAAGTCGACCTTCACCATCGAGACGCTCTACAAGGCCGCTGCGCGGCGGCTGCACAACGCCTCCGACGCGCCCGCCCCGCACGACCGCATCGAGGGGCTGGAGAACTTCGACAAGGTCATCGACATCGACCAGTCGCCGATCGGGCGCACGCCGCGGTCGAACCCGGCCACCTACACCGGCGCCTTCCAGCCCATCCGCGACTGGTTCGCCGGCCTGCCCGAGGCCAAGGCGCGCGGCTATGGCCCCGGCCGCTTCTCGTTCAACGTCAAGGGCGGGCGCTGCGAGGCCTGCCAGGGCGACGGCCTCATCAAGATCGAGATGCACTTCCTGCCGGACGTCTATGTGACCTGCGACGTCTGCGCCGGCCGCCGCTACAACCGCGAGACGCTCGAGATCCTGTTCAAAGGCAAGAACATCGCCGACACGCTCGACATGACCGTCGAGGAGGCCGCCGAGTTCTTCAAGGCCGTGCCGCCCATCCGCGAGAAGATGGAGACGCTGAAGCAGGTGGGCCTGGGCTACATCAAGGTGGGCCAGCAGGCGACGACGCTCTCCGGCGGCGAGGCGCAGCGGGTCAAGCTCTCCAAGGAACTGTCGCGCCGGGCCACCGGCAAGACCCTCTACATCCTCGACGAGCCCACCACGGGCCTGCACTTCGAGGACGTGAAGAAGCTCCTGGAGGTGCTCCATGAACTGGCCGACCAGGGCAACACCGTCGTCGTCATCGAGCACAACCTCGACGTCGTGAAGACGGCCGACTGGATCGTCGACTTCGGCCCCGAAGG
This sequence comes from Phenylobacterium sp., assembly GCF_016793285.1. Taxonomy (GTDB): domain Bacteria; phylum Pseudomonadota; class Alphaproteobacteria; order Caulobacterales; family Caulobacteraceae; genus Phenylobacterium. The sequence goes on along the minus strand of NZ_JAEUMO010000220.1, from coordinate 6,371 downwards.
CGGCGACGGCGGCGGCGAGATCGTCGCCACGGGCAGTCCCGAGGACGTGGCGGCGAACCCCCGTAGCTGGACCGGCCGCTACCTCCACGACCTCCTGGAACGCCATCGCCAGCGCAGGGGCGCCACGAAGCGCGAAAAGGTCAGCGCCTGACCTGAAACCCGAAGGGCCCGTCGCAGTTTTCTCTCATCAGCAGAGGAGACAGCGATGGGCATCTTCAGTTCGATCATGGACCGCATCTTCCACCGCAAGCCGCAGGCCGCGCCTGCTGCGGCGACAGCCGCGCCGCACCCCGCCGCTCAGTCTCAGCCTGCCCCGGCCGCACCCGCCGCACCCGCCCAGCCGGTGGATGTCGAAGAGGTGCTGGCCGGCCTCGCAGCCCAGAAAGGCGGCGGCGGCAACTGGCGCACCTCCATCGTCGACCTGCTGAAGCTGCTCGACCTCGACTCGAGCCTGGAGGCCCGCAAGGAGCTGGCGGGCGAGCTCGGCGTGAACGCGGGTCCGCACGGCAGCGCCGAACAGAATATCGCGCTCTCGAAGGCGGTCTGGAAGGCGCTGGAGCAGAATGGCGGCAAGGTCCCGGCGTCGCTTCGCGACTGATCCGCGGCGCGAAGGGGGTGACGGCCGAACAGCCGCCCTCTAGCGTCGCGGCCGTCTCAGGCGGGATTCTTCCGATGATCCTCTATGGTGCGCCGATGCCGGCGCCGAACCCCCGGCGCGTCCGCATCTTCCTCGCGGAGAAGGGCATCCATCTGCCCGAGACGCCGGTCGACATCATGAAGCGCGAGCACAAGAGCGCCGAGCACCGCGCCCGCAACTCGCTGGGCCAGGTGCCGACCCTGGAACTGGACGACGGGACCTGCATCTCGGAGACTGTCGCCATCTGCCGCTACTTCGAGGCGATCCATCCCGAGCCGCCGCTGTTCGGGACCACGCCGGTCGAGAAGGCCCTGGTCGACCAGTGGATCCGGCGGGTGGAGTTCGCGGTGATGGGCCCGGTCGGTCAGTTCTGGCGTCACGCCCACCCGTTCACCGCCCGCGTCGTCGACCAGTTCAGAGACTTCGGCGAGTCCAACAGAGCGCACTACCAGGCCGCCCAGGCATGGCTGGACAAGGAGCTGGAACACCGCGCGTTCGTGGCCGGCGAGGCCTACACGATGGCCGACATCTGCCTGCTCTCGACGGTCGACTTCGCCACCTGGATCGGCCTGCCCATCGAGGACGACGCCGCCAACCTCAAGGCCTGGCGCGACCGGGTGACCGCACGGGCGTCGGCCTCGGCTTAGAAGGCCTCTTCCGGCCGTTCGATGGCGCGGTGTGCGAAGGCGAAGGGCCCGTAGATCATCACGATCTGCAGCACCTGCAGCAACAGTTGCAACACGAGCGAGATCATGGCGGCGACCGCCGTCATCGCGCTGAGCCGGCCGATGTCCTGCATCGCGGCTTCGCCGCCCGACAGCTCGACGATCGCGAAGCTGATGATGCTGAAGAGGATGTAGACCATGACGTAGAAGATGACCGCGAGGACGATCATCCCCAGCAGCGGCCAGAAGTGGCCCTTCGTCTTCTCCCAGGCCAGCGACAGCGAAATCCGCCCCGTCACGAACACGGTCGGGAGCAGGAGCGACAGCCGCACGCCGATCCAGAGCGCGACGGCCAGCAGCAGCACCGCCGCCACGAACCCTCCGACAGGGCCGGCCTGGGCAGCGCCGGCCATCAGCACCACGGCGACGACCGCCCAAGCGGCATAGATGACCGTGCAGATCAGGTTGGCGGCCGTCAGGCGCAGCTCGTCGCGGCCGAGCCGCAGGTGGGCGAAACCGTGCTCGTCAGGGCGCAGGACGAGACGCATCACGCCCGCGACGATGATCGACAACAGCAGGGCGGTCATCACCAGCACCAGCAGGAACGCCGGCCAGGAGTTCGCCAGGATACTGGCCACGGCGTCGGGGTCGCTGCTGAACAACTGCCCCTTTCGCGCGAGCGCGATGAACTGTGGCCCCAGGGTCGCCATCATCGCCAGGGCGATGAGGAGGATGCCGCCGAAGTAGACCGCGCTCCAGGCCAGCATGACGCCCGGATGCTCCCGTGTGAGCCGGAAGCCCTCCATCGCCGCCTCGCTCGGTGAGAACCGCGCCATCTCGTCTCCTGCCCCAGGCCGATTCGGCCTCGACCTCAGCCGCAGACCTTGCCGCGCCGCCCTTGGGACCCGCAAGGCCCCGCTCGCGATCCGCGCACACAGTTGCTAGTAGGCAACGCATGTCGATGAGACCTGTTCATGTGATCGGCGGCGGCCTCGCCGGCTCGGAAGCCGCCTGGCAGATCGCCGAGGCCGGCGTCCCCGTGGTGCTGCATGAGATGCGGCCCGTGCGCGGCACCGATGCGCACCAGACAGATCGGCTGGCCGAGCTGGTCTGCTCCAACTCCTTCCGCGCCGACGACTGGGCCGGCAACGCCGTGGGCCTGCTGCACGCCGAGATGCGCGCGCTGGGCTCGATCATCATGGCCTGCGGCGACGCCCATCAGGTGCCCGCCGGCGGCGCGCTGGCCGTCGACCGCGAGGGGTTCGCCCAGGCGGTCACCGCGCGGCTGGAGGCCCACCCGCTGGTCACCATCGCCCGCGAGGAGGTCGCCGGCCTGCCGCCCGCCGAGTGGGACAGCGTGATCGTCGCCACCGGTCCCCTCACCTCGCCCGCGCTCTCGGACGCGATCCTCGCGCTCACCGGCGAAGGACAGCTCAGCTTCTTCGACGCCATCGCGCCGATCGTGAACTTCGACTCGGTCGACATGGACGTCTGCTGGCGGCAGTCCCGCTACGACAAGGTCGGCCCCGGCGGCGACGCAGCCGCCTACATCAACTGCCCGATGGACCAGGCGCAGTACGAGGCGTTCATCGACGCCCTGCTGGCCGGTCCGAAGTCCGAGTTCAAGGACTGGGAGAACGTCCCCTACTTCGACGGCTGCCTGCCGATCGAGGTGATGGCCGAGCGTGGCCGCGAGACCCTGCGGCACGGGCCGATGAAGCCGGTCGGCCTGACCAACGCGCACCGGCCCGACGTGAAGGCCTACGCCGTCGTGCAGCTTCGCCAGGACAATGCGCTGGGCACGCTGTGGAACATGGTGGGCTTCCAGACCAAGCTGAAGCACGGCGCCCAGACCGAGATCTTCCGCATGATCCCCGGGCTGGAGAAGGCGGTGTTCGCGCGCCTGGGCGGCCTGCACCGCAACACCTTCATCAACTCGCCGCGCCTGCTCGACACCAACCTGCGCCTGAAGGCGCAGCCACGCCTGAGGTTCGCGGGCCAAGTCACCGGCGTCGAGGGCTATGTCGAAAGCGCGGCCGTGGGCCTGCTGGCCGGCCGCTTCGCCGCGGCCGAGCGCCTGGGCCGGCCGATCGAGGCGCCGCCGGAGACGACGGCGCTGGGCGGCCTCGTCGGCCACATCACCGGCGGGCATCTCGAAGGCGGCAAGGGCAGCTTCCAGCCGATGAACATCAACTACGGCCTCCTGCCGCCGATGGCGCCGCCGAAACGCGACGAAGAGGGCCGCAGGCTGGGCTCGAAGGAGAAGACGCGGCTGAAGAAGCGGGCGATGGGCGAGCGTGCGCTCAGCGACCTCGCCGCCTGGGCCGGTCATCCCGCCCCGACGCTCGCGGCGGCCGAGTAGCTAGATCCGTCCCCGCGCCACGGCCCACGTCAGCGCCACGCGACGACGGAACTCCGACTCCGCGCGGCCGATGAGCGCCGCATGCGCCACGGCCGGAAACGCCGCCGCGCTCAGCCCCGCGACAGCCGCCCGCGCGATACCCAACTCGCCGCCGCCCGCCTTCGCGAGGCCCTTGCGGTCCAGCGCCCAGGCCGCGCCCGCGGAGAGCGCCGCCGCGCCGTTCGCCGCCGGATCCAGCAGACGCACCGCGACCTCCGCCGCCCGCCCCGCCGTCCCGCGCGCCCAGGCCACGGCGTCCTCGTCGCTCATCGGGGTGGCGTCGAGTTCGCGGTAGCGGGCGTCGATCATGGCCTCCAGCGGCTCCCGCGGCAGGCCGTGGCGCTTCACGACGTCGGCCAGCGCCTGCGCCGTGGGGTGATGGCGGACGTGGCGGTCTTCGTAGATCTCGTCCAGCGCCTCGCGCCACCAGGTCAGCCGAATCTCGCCCAGCAGCGGGTTCGACGCCACCTTGGGCGCCCGCGCCAGTTCATGGTCGTAGGCGTAGATCGCGATGACGTCCGCGCGCCGGCCTGCATCGCCGATGAAGCGGCTGGAGAGCCAGCGGTCCGGGTCCACACGCCGGATCAGGTCGTCGAGATCGTCGTCACTCATCGCTGCCGCAACAAAAAAGGCCCGCCGAGAGGGCGGGCCCTTCCGTAGCCTGTCTCCGGTGCTAGCCGAACAACGTCTGCGTCATCGTCATCGACGTCAGCATCGGGATCGAGAGCAGCATGTTCGTGCGCGAGAAGAGCATGGCGGTGCGGCCCGCCTTGGCCTTCGCATCGGCGTCGCCGTCGACGATCCCCAGCGCGATCTTCTGGTTCGGCCAGATGAACACCCAGACGTTCAGGAACATGATGATCGCCAGCCACATGCCGACGCCCAGCAGCGTGAAACCCTTGTCGGTGGGCGCGAGGCCGCCGAACAGGCCGAAGGTCAGCGCCTCGTGCGCATAGTTGGCGCCGCGCGAGTAGGCGACCAGCAGGCCGAACAGCACCGTGGCGGCCGCGCCCCAGCGGAACCAGAACAGCGCCTCAGGCGCGATGTACTTCGACACCGCCGGCTTCAGCTCCGCCGGGATCTCCGGCATTTTCCGGATCTGGACGAAGTTGAAGTAGTACAGCAGCCCGATCCACAGGATGCCGAAGAAGGTGTGCAGCCAGCGGAGCACGGCCTGCCAGAACGCGGCGTCGGTCCCCTGCGGGCTCTGCGAGTAAGCGACCAGCATCACCAGCGCGAGAACCACGCTCAGGATGACGGTGTTGCGGAAATTGGCGAGCAATCCAGCCATTTTATGCCCTCGTGAGTCCCTGCCCTGCGCCGGGTATAGGGCGTTTCGTTTCACGCTGGAAGTGAAGCTCTGCGGGCCGGCCGCGCTCTCCGCGGAGCGTCGTCCTGGCCTTGCGCCGGGGATCGCGGCTGAGGTGGGCGCTAGACGGCGATGAGGGCGGCCGCCAGGCGGCGTCCCTCGGAGGTCAGCAGGTTGTAGAGCCTGGCCGCCGCCGGCGTGTCCATGAACTCGAGCCCGATACCGGCGGCGCGCAGGCCGTCGCGGACGTCCCGGGGCGGCAGGGCGTTCCTCGGACCCGTGCCCAGCAGCACGAACTCGACGTCGGTCGCGCCGGCGTCGAGGATCGGCTCCAGGTCGGCGAGCGTCAGCCTGGCGAACTCGCGCACCGGCCAGGCCCGCGGCTCGTCGTTGAGGATCAGCACCGAGCCCTCGTGCCGCGCGCCGGCAAGGCGGAAGCCGCCCTCGCCGTAGGCGTCGATCGTGGGCGCGTTGCGGGCCACCCTGCCCTACGGGCGCTGCACCGAAGGCGTCGCCGGCTTCAGCGGCTCGGCCGGATCGTCGTTCCGCTTCACGCCCCAGAGCAGGATGATCGGCAGCGCGACGTAGACCGACGAGTAGGTGCCGATGATCACGCCGAACACCATGGTCGAGACCAGCGGGAACAGCACCGGGCCGCCCAGGAACAGCGCGCCCGAGAGCGCCAGGATCGCCGTCGAGCCGGTGATCAGGGTGCGCGACAGACGCTCGTTCTCGGACTTGTTGATCACGTCGCGCAGCGGGGTGGTCTTGTACTTGCGCAGGTTCTCGCGAAGCCGGTCGAAGGTGATGACCTTCTCGTTCATCGAGTAGCCGATGACGGTGAGGAGCGCCGCGATCGAGGTCATCGAGAACTCGATCTGGGTCAGCGACAGCAGGCCCAGCGTCAGGATCACGTCGTGGAACACGGCGACCACCGCGCCGAGACCGAACTGAAGCTGGAAGCGGAACCAGATGTAGGCGAGCATCAGGGCCATCGCGATGCCCAGCGCCATGAAGCCCGAGGTCATCAGCTCGCCCGAGACCTTGGGTCCGACCACCACCGGCGGCTTGAACTCCATGCCCGGGAAGCGGACGGCCAGCTTCTGCTTCACGGCCTCGGCGGCCTTGAAGGTGTCGGCGCCTTCGGTGCGGAAGCGCACGATGGCGGTGTCGGGCCGGCCGAAGCCCTGGACCTGGGCGTCGTGACCGCCCGCGGCGGGGACGGCGGCGCGCAGCTCGCCCAGGGGCACGGGCCCCTTGGTGCGCACTTCGATGGCGGTGCCGCCGACGAAGTCGATGCCGAAGTTCAGCCCCTGGACGACGAACGAGCCGATGGAGCCCGCGATCAGGATGGCCGAG
>NZ_JAEUMO010000196.1 GCF_016793285.1 Phenylobacterium sp. | reverse complement strand
AGCTTCGTGACCGGCGGATAGATGTCCCACAGGCCCATGTCGGGCAGCTTGAGCAGGCGGCGGCGCAGGTCGAAGTAGCGGTGCAGGATCGGCAGGCCGCGGTTCGCCTCGGCGATGAGCGTGCGGTAGACGCTCTCGGGGATGTTGGGGCCGTCGACGGCGGCGGCCAGCGCGGTGGGATACCTGCGCTGGCGCGCGTTGAAGAGGTCGCCGTCGACCTTGGCGGCCAGCGCCGCGCCCAGGCTCGACTCGAAGTCCTTGAAGGTCCCGAAGGTAGTGTCCATCACCATCTTGCGCTCGGTGCGGTCGACGGTGGCGCGGGCCTGGGTGAAGCCCTGCTGGTCGAGGCGGACCTGCTTGCCGGCGACGGTGACCGTGGGCCAGGGGATGTCGGCGGCGACGAGCTGGCTCCTGATGGTGCGCGGCCCCGTGAGCGGGTTGCCGGCGGCGGCGAGGATCGCCTCGCCCTCGGCGTCGAGCGTGTGGTCGGCCTGGCGGACGGTGTCGAGGAGGCCGAAGCGGAATTTCGCCAGGCCCGGGTCGGCGGCGATGAAGTCCTCCAGCCTGGCGCGGCCGATCTTCAGCGTCTCGGGGCTGACCCAGGCGGTGGCCTCGCCGAACCTGGCGACCAGGGCCTGGGCGAGCTGGCGGCGCTCCTGGTCCGCTGCGACCTGCAGGTCCTCGTCGCCCTTGAGGGTGGCGTAGACGAAGAGCCGCGCGCCGCGGCGGTTGAGGTCGCTGATCGCCTGCATGGCGGCCTTCAGCGTGGCGGCGCTGTCGCCCAGCTTGCCCTTGTACCGGGCGAGGCCCGGCAGGGCGGCTTCGAGCGCCTTGGCCTCGGCGGTCCAGGCTTCGGGCGTGGGATAGAGGGCGGTCAGGTCCCAGACGGTCGGCAGCGCGGCGTCCTTCGTCTGGGCCCAGGCCGCATCGGGCGCGAGGGCCGGCGCGGCGGCCGCGAACGCGGCCAGCAGCATCGCGCGGCGGCGGCTGATGTCAGTCATGATGGCGGAGTCTCCCCAAGGTGGCCCGACGCTAGGGGCGGCCGCGGGGCGCTTCAACTTACGGAAGCGTAACAGTTACCCCGAAGGGGCGGGCGGCGTGAAAGCCCAGCCCGACAACGGCGGAGGATTACTCCGCGGCCTGCGTCCGGCGCCTGGACATGCGCTCCCAGTGCTCCTGCTGGTGACGGCGCCAGCGGGCGCGCAGGGATGCGGGGCGGTCGGGATAGCGCTCGTCCAGGAACTCGGCGGCCGAGACGCGGTCGGTGCGGAAGCTGCGGAAGTCGGTGCGCAGCTCGCACCAGCACATCACCAGCCGCGTGGTCTCGTAGTAGCCGACCGCGAACGGCCACACGGTCCGCGTCGACGCGCGCTCGCGCTCGTCGCGGTAGGTGAGCCGGATCTTGAGCCCGCCGCGGATGGCGCGCCGGACGCTGGCCATGTCGATGTTGTCGGCCACGGCCTTCCAGCTCGGCGCGGCGCGGGTGGCGGGTTCGACGACGAGCGGGCGGAGCTGCTCGGGGATGACGGCGCCGATCTTGGCGATGAGATCCTCGGCGGCGCGGCGCAGCGCCGGGTCGCCGCGGGCGGCCACCATCTGCGCGCCGAGCACGGCGGCCTCCACCTCCTCGGGCGTCAGCATCAGGGGCGGCAGGTCGTAGCCGTCCTCCAGGATGTAGCCGACCCCCGCCTCGCCGCGGATCGGCGCGCGCTGGCCGATGAGGTCGGCGATGTCGCGGTAGACGGTGCGCCTGGAGGTCTCGAGCTCCTCCGCGATGGCGTCGGCCGTGACCGGCCGCGCGCCGCGCCGCAGGATCTGGATGATCTGGAAGAGACGGTCCGCGCGTCGCACTTTTGTTCCCCTGTCAGGCTGCTGACAGAATGCTGGCAGCAAGGCCTTCGTAGGGTGGGTTTGTCAAATGGTTACGGACGGGTCGACCAGGGTCGATCCCTGGGAGGGAGACCGCGGATGATCACGCTCTACGGCGCCGGCGAGGGCTTCGGGCTTCCCGAGATCAGCCCCTACGTCATCAAGACCGAGGTGCAACTGAAGATGGCGGGGCTGACCTATGCGAAGGCGCAGGCGAGCCCCGACGAGGGGCCGAAGGGTCAGGTCCCGTTCGTGGACGCCGCCGGGGCGCGGATCGGCGACTCGACCTTCATCCGCGGGTACATCGAGCGGACCTACGGCATCGACTTCGACGAGGGGCTTTCGCCCGAGCAGCGCGCCACCGCCTGGGCGCTGGAGCGGATGATGGAGAACCACTACGGCTGGGCGCTCTGCCACGAGCGGTGGCTGGATGCGGAGAACTTCGCCAAGGGACCCAGCCGCTTCTTCGACGGCGCGCCGGAAGCCGTGCGCGACGCGACGATGGACCAGGTGCGGCTGAACCTGCGCGCCGTGGGCATCGGGCGGCACACCGACCTCGAGATCGTGGCGCTCGGCGTGCGCTCGCTCGCGGCCGTGGCGGCGATCCTGGGCGACAGGCGCTACCTCTTCGGCGACCGGCCGTGCGGGGCGGACGCCACGGTGTTCGCGCTGCTGGCCAGCACGCTGACCCCGTTCTTCACGGGCGAGCTGCGCCGGCGCGCCGAGGGGTTCGGCACGCTGGTGGCCTACGTCGACCGGCTGATGGCGCAGTTCTATCCCGAGTTCGAGTGGGACCTGGAGCCCGCGCGGCGGCCGGTCGCCGCCTGAAGCATCACAACGAAAAGTCGCCTGAAACTTGGGCCTCCGCGCATGCGGAGGCTCCCTCTTTTTTGAACCGCGGAGTTCGCGGAAGGACGCGGAAAGCGCCGGCATTTTCTTCCGCGTATTCCGCGTATTCCGCGGTTTCAGAAAATACGGCGCTGCGCGCGGCGAAGGGAATCGCTGCGCCGTTAACCTGTCGGTTGGGATCGGTCCTTAGCCTGGGAAGCAAGAAGCGGGCCAGGGGGACAGGTCGTTGGCGCTCAGCGCACGTCTTGAGATTCGGCAGGGGCAGGGGCTGGTCATCACGCCCCAGTTGCAGCAGGCGATCAAGCTGCTGCAGATGTCGAATCTCGAGCTGGAGGCCTTCGTCGAGACCGAGCTGGAGCGCAACCCGCTGCTGCAACGCGACGAGCGCGACGGCGAGGGCGGCGAGGAACATCGCGACGAGGCGCCGGTCGCCGTCACCGAGGAGCACGCGGCCGACGCCGAGGCGCGCGCCGAGCTGGACGTCACCCACGACGAAGCCTCGCCGGGCGAGCGCGCCACGGGCGACGCGCCCCAGATGGCGGACGGCCCGGCCGCCGACGCGGGCGGGACCATCGACTGGTCGCGGGCCGGTTCGGGCGGCAGCTTCGACCGGGACGAGGGCGACTTCGAAAGCGCGCTCACCCGCGACAAGACGCTCGCCGAGCACCTGAACGAACAACTGGCCGCGGCCGGCCTGACGCCCACGCAGAACATCGTCGCCGGCGTCCTGATCGACGCCGTGGACGAGGGCGGTTACCTGCGGCTGGAGACGGCGGAGGCCGCCGCGCGCCTGGGCTGCGCCGAGGCGCTGATCGAAGAGGTCCTGGCGGTCGTCCAGGGCTTCGACCCGGTGGGCGTGGCCGCGCGCGACGTGCGCGAGTGCCTGATGATCCAGCTCAAGGACCAGAACCGCTACGACCCGGCGATCGGCGCCCTCCTGGACAACCTGCCGCTGCTGGCGAAGCGTGACCTGGCGGCGCTGAAGCGGGTGTGCGGGGTCGACGACGAGGACCTGCGAGACATGATCGCCGAGATCCGCGGGCTGACTCCGCGGCCCGGCGCCGCGTTCGCGGGCGGCGAGGCGGCGACGCCGGTGCAGCCCGACGTCTATGTGCGCGAGGGCTCGGGCGGCCTGTGGCACGTGGAACTGAACTCCGACACCCTGCCGCGGCTCCTGCTGGACCAGCGCTACCACGCCCGCGTCTCGGGCCAGTCGAAGACCGACCAGGAGAAGACCTTCGTCTCCGACTGCCTGGCGCAGGCCAACTGGCTGATGAAGAGCCTGGACCAGCGCGCGCGGACGATCCTGAAGGTCAGCTCCGAGATCGTGCGCCAGCAGGACGCGTTCCTGGCCTTCGGCGTCGAGCACCTGCGGCCGCTGAACCTGAAGACCGTCGCCGATGCTATCGGCATGCACGAGTCGACCGTCAGCCGGGTGACCTCGAACAAGTACATCGCCACGCCGCGCGGCCTGTTCGAGATGAAGTTCTTCTTCACCTCGGCCATCGCGTCGTCCGAGGGCGGCGAGGCCCACTCGGCCGAGAGCGTGCGCCACAAGATCAAGCAACTGATCGACGGCGAACGGGCCGAGGCCGACGTCCACTCCGACGACCGCCTGGTCGAGATCCTGAAGGACGCCGGCGTCGACATCGCGCGCCGCACCGTCGCCAAGTACCGCGAAGCCATGCGCATCCCCTCGTCGGTGGAACGCCGCCGGATGCTGAAGGAACCGGCGTAGGTCGCCAAGGCGTCGGGCGGCTCGGCGACCGCCTGCGCCCCGTCGCGGCGCCGGCCGCCTGGCGGGTGGAAAAAAGGCGGTAGAGCGGACGGAACCGGAGTCGAACTGGTCCGTTTGCACGAACGGGGGGGAACGCGCCGCACGTCGGCCCGCGCCCTTGTTCGTTCATTCCGGACCGGCTGACGCGCCCTGGCGGCCGTCGGGCGGGCCAGCCGTCGAAGCTTCGGAGTCCCTGCGTCTTCGCGCGCAGGGCCGCCACGCGGACGCGGTCGCAGTCTAGTCAGGGCGCCGATGCCGCAGTCCCGTTCCCGCCTCGCGTCCCAGCTCGGCTCCCGCGTCGACGTCTGGACGACGGTCGGCCTCGTCGTCGTGCTGATGTTCTTCCTCGTCAGCGGCTCGGTCTCGTACCTCAACGTCATGGCGTTGCAGGACAACAACGCCCGCGTCCGCCACTCGCACGAGGTGATCGTGGCGCTGGACGACCTCCTGTCGACGGTCCAGGACGCCGAAACCGGCCAGCGCGGCTACCTCCTGACCGGCAACGAACGCTATCTCGACCCCTACCGGCGCGCGGCCGCGGAGACCGAGTCGAATATCGACGCAGTCGCGGCGCTGACCGCCGACAACGCGGTCCAGCAGACCAACGCCGCGCAGCTCCGGCGCAACCTCCAGGCCAAGCTCGCCGAGCTGAAGGAAACCATCGCGCTGCGCCAGACCGAGGGCGTCGCGGCGGCGCTCGCGGTGGTGAACACCGACCGCGGCAAGGCCGAGATGGACGCCATCCGCACCCGGCTGGAGGTGATGCGCCGCGAGGAGCAGCGCCTGCGTGCGCTCCGCGTCTCGGAAATGCAGGCGTCGCAGACCTCCGCGGTGCTGAGCGGCGTGCTGTCGGGGCTGCTGGGCGCGGCGCTGACGGTGATCGTGTTCGTCCTCATCCGCCGCGATGCGCGTGTGCGGGCCCGGGAGCAGTGGCTGCAATCCGGGCAGGTGCAGCTCGCCGCCGCCATGATGGGCGAGAAGTCGGTCGAGCAGCTCGGCGACGCGATCCTGGCCTTCCTGGCGCGCTACGCCGGCTCGCAGGCCGGCGCGCTGTTCAAGGGCGAGGGCGGCGACTTCCGGCTGGCCGCGACGCTCGGGGCGCCGGCCGCAGCGAAGATCCCCGAACGGTTCGGCCCAAAGGAGGGCCTGCTGGGGCAGGTCGCCGCCGAGGGCCGCGCGATCGTGATCCACGACCTGCCCGAGGGCTATCTGACGGTCGGCTCGGCCTTCGGGCAAGACAAGCCGCGCCATCTGCTGGTCGCGCCGGCGAGCGCGGACGGCGCGGTCAACGCGGTGATCGAGCTGGGCTACCTGCAGCCGGTCGGCGGGGAGGTGCTGGAGCTGCTGACCCGCGCCGCGCCGGCCATCGGCACCGCGCTGCGCTCGGCGCGCTACCGCACCCAGCTTCAGGACGCGCTGGAGGAGACGCAGCGGCAGTCGGAAGAGCTCCAGGTGCAGGCCGAGGAACTGCGGGTCTCGAACGAGGAGCTGGAGGAACAGGGCCGCGCGCTGAAGGAGCAGCAGGTCCGCCTGGAGCAGCAGCAGGTGGAGCTGGAGCAGACCAACAGCCAGCTCGAGGAGCAGGCCCAGACGCTGGAGGCCCAGCGCGACGAACTGGAGCGCACGACCGCGGCGGTGGAGCTGAAGGCGCGGGAGCTGGAGCAGGCGAGCCAGTACAAGACCGACTTCCTGGCCAACATGTCCCACGAACTGCGGACGCCGCTGAACTCGCTGCTGATCCTCTCCAAGCTGCTGGGCGACAACGCCGACGGCAACCTGACGGACGACCAGATCAAGTATGCGCGGACGATCCAGTCGTCGGGCGACGACCTGCTGATCCTCATCAACGACATCCTCGACCTGTCGAAGATCGAGGCGGGCCAGTTGCACATCCAGGCCGAGAGCGTGCCGCTGAGCCGGCTGACCAACGACATCAGGAACCTGTTCCAGCCCGTCGCCGAGACGCGCGGGCTGAGCTTCGCGATCTCGGTGGCCGACGACCTGCCGGGCGCCGTCGACACCGACCGCCAGCGCCTGGAACAGATCCTCAAGAACCTGCTGTCGAATGCCTTCAAGTTCACCGAGAAGGGCGGCGTGGAGCTGGCGCTCCGCCGCAAGGGCGAGGACGAGCTGGCGCTGGCGGTGAAGGACACGGGCATCGGCATCACGCCGGAGCAGCAGCAGGGCATCTTCGAGGCGTTCCGCCAGGCGGACGGCACGATCAGCCGGCGCTACGGCGGCACGGGCCTGGGCCTGTCGATCTCGCGGGAGTTGACCCGCCTGCTGGGCGGCGCCATCGCGCTGGAGAGCGCGCCCGGCGTGGGGAGCACCTTCACCCTGACGATACCGCTGGTCTACGATCCGGCGGAGGTCGCGCCGCGGGATGCGCCGCCGGTCCCGGCGCCCGCGCCGCCGGCCGCAGAGGCGCCGCGCGCCCGCCGGACGGTCCTGGCGAGGGTGGCCGACGACCGCGACGACCTCACGGATTCCCGCCGCCTGCTGCTGGTGATCGAGGACGATCCGGTGTTCGCCGGCATCGTCTGCGACCTGTCGCACGAGCTGGGTTTCCAGTGCCTGGTGGCGGGCACGGCCGAGGAGGCGCTGGCGCTGGCCGCGCAGCACCGGCCGCACGCGATCGTGCTGGATGTGGGCCTCCCCGACCAGTCGGGGCTGACGGTGCTGGACCGCCTGAAGCGCGACGAGGCCACACGGCACATCCCGATCCACGTGGTCTCGGGCGCCGACCACAGCCAGACGGCGCTCTCGCTGGGCGCCGTCGGCTACCTGGTGAAGCCCGTGCAGCGCGAGCAGCTCTCGGAGGTGCTGCAGAACCTGGAATCGCAGCTCACGCGGACCATGCGCCGCGTGCTGATCGTCGAGGACGACGCGGTGCAGCGCGACGCGGTGGGCCGCCTGCTGGCCACCGGCGACGTGCAGACGGTGGGCGTCGGCACCGCGGCGGAGTGCCTGGAGAAGCTGAAGGCCGAGACCTTCGACTGCATGGTGCTGGACCTGTCGCTGCCGGACGCGTCGGGGTTCTCGCTGCTGGAGACGCTCAGCCAGGGCGACCAGGCCTTCCCGCCAGTCATCGTCTACACCGGCCACGACCTGTCGGCCGACGACGAGCAGCGCCTGCGCCGCTATTCGCACTCGATCATCATCAAGGGCGCCAAGTCACCGGAACGCCTCCTCGACGAGGTGTCGCTGTTCCTGCACCAGGTGGTGGCCGAGCTGCCGCCCGAGCAGCAGAGGATGATCCGCAAGGCGCGCAACCGCGACTCGATGCTGGAGGGCCGCCGCATCCTCGTCGTCGAGGACGACGTGCGTAACATCTACTCCCTGACCAGCGTGCTGGAGCCGCGCGGCGCCTCGGTGCAGATCGCGCGCAACGGCCGCGAGGCGCTGGAGGCCCTGGCGCAGGCGGACGGGGACGGCGCATCGGCGATCGACCTCGTGCTCATGGACGTGATGATGCCGGTGATGGACGGGCTGGAGGCCACGCGCGAGATCCGGAACGATCCGCGCTGGGCCGACCTTCCCATCGTGATGCTGACCGCCAAGGCCATGCCCGACGACCAGGAGCGCTGCCTGGAGGCCGGCGCCAACGACTACATGGCCAAGCCGATCGACGTGGACCGCCTGCTCTCGCTCGTGCGGGTCTGGATGCCGCGGTGAACTCAGTGGTGCGTGACAACATCGACGACCTGGAGATCCGGCTGCTGTTGGAGGCGCTCTTCCAGCGCTACCACTACGATTTCCGCAGCTACGCGCGGGCGTCGATCAAGCGCAGGCTCATCCAGGCCCGCGACCAACTGGGTTTCGCCAGCCTGTCGGCCATGCAGGAGAGCCTGCTGCACGAGCCGGCGACGCTGGGCCGGCTGCTGGGCTACCTCACGGTCCAGGTCAGCGAGATGTTCCGCGATCCGGCCTACTTCCGCGCGCTGAGGGAGAAGGTCGTCCCGCATCTCAGGACCTATCCTTCGCTGAAGGTCTGGGTGGCCGGCTGCAGCCACGGCGAGGAACTCTATTCCCTGGCCATCCTGTTCCGCGAAGAGGGGCTGGAGGAGCGGACGATCTTCTACGCCACCGACATCAACCCGGCGGCGCTCAAGGCGGCCCAGGCGGGCGTTTACCCGCTGGACCAGATCAAGAAGTTCACGACCAACCACCAGAAGTCGGGCGGGAAGTCGTCGCTGTCGGACTACTACACGGCCGACTACGGGCGCGCGATCTTCGACAAGTCGCTGCGGAGCCGGGTGGTGTTCTCGGACCACAGCCTGGTGACCGACGCGGTGTTCGGCGAGATGCACCTGATCTCGTGCCGCAACGTCCTGATCTACTTCGACGCCGGGCTGCAGGACCGCACCATCGGCCTGTTTCGCGACTCGCTGGCCCGCAAGGGCTTCCTCGGACTGGGGTCGAAGGAGAGCCTGCGGTTCTCCAGTCACGCGGGCGCCTTCGCCGACTTCGTCCGCGAGGAGAAGATCTACCAGAGGCGCGACGGATGAGCGGCGCCCCCGGGAAGGCCATCGCGATCGGCGGGTCGGCGGGCGCCGTGCAGGCGCTCCTGAAGATCCTGCCGGCGCTGCCCGCCGACTATCCGTATCCCGTGCTGATCGTGGTCCATGTGCCGCCCGGCCGGGACAACGCGCTGGTGCCGCTGTTCCAGACCCGCTCGCGGGTCGCGGTGAAGGAGGCCGAGGACAAGGAGCCGGCGCTGCCGGGCTTCGTTTATTTCGCCCCGGCCGACTACCATCTGCTGGCCGAGGCGGACGGGACCCTCTCGCTGTCGTCGGAAGAGCCGGTGAACATGTCGCGGCCGGCCATCGACGTGCTGTTCGAGAGCGCCGCCGACGCCTTCGGCCCCAGGCTGACCGCCATCGTGCTGACCGGGGCGAACCATGACGGCGCCGAGGGCCTGCGCGCAGTCGTGGACGCGGGCGGCGAGGCGGTGGTCGAGGACCCGGCGGACGCCTACGCGCCGGCCATGCCCGAGGCTGCGCTGAAGGCGTGCGCGGGCGCCGCGCGCATGAGCCTGGAGGCCATCGCCGACCACCTGCTGAAGCTGGGGGCGGCGTGAGCGGCGTGCGCGACCCGATCCACTTCCTGCTGGTCGATGACCTGCAGGAGAACCTGCTGGCGCTGGAGGCGCTGCTGCAGCGCGAGGGGCTGGCCTGCCTGAAGGCGCGCTCGGGCGACGAGGCGCTGGAGCTGCTGCTGACCCACGACGTGGCGCTGGCCCTGCTGGACGTGCAGATGCCGGGCATGGACGGCTACCAGCTTGCCGAGTTCATGCGCGGCGCCGAGGTCTCGCGCCACGTGCCGATCATCTTCCTGACCGCCGGGGTCGCCGACCGGCAGCGGCGGTTCCGTGGCTACGAGGCCGGCGCCGTCGACTTCCTGCAGAAGCCGATCGAAGCCGACATCCTGCGCAGCAAGGCCAACGTCTTCTTCGACCTGCACCAGCAGCGCCGCCAGATCATCGCCCAGCGCGACGAGCTGGAGGCCCTGGCCGAGGCGCTGAAGACCGCCGACCGCAACAAGAACGAGTTCCTGGCCGTCCTGGGACACGAGATCCGCAACCCGGTGATGGCGCTGAGCGCGGGGCTGCACTTCCTGTCGCGGCGCAAGGACCCTCAGAAGGCCGAGGAGATCCACGGGCAGATGGAGCGCCAGGTGGCGCACCTGACGCGGCTGGTGGACGACATGCTCGACATCTCGCGCATCGACCAGGGCAAGATCTCGCTCACCAAGGACCGGGTGGCGCTGCAGGCCGTGCTCGACTTCGCGGTCGAGGCCAGCCGGCCGCAGATCGACGCCGCCGGCCACGCCTTCTCGACCGACATTCCGTCGCAGCCGGTGGCGGTGCATGCCGACCCGACGCGGCTGGCCCAGGTGGTCAGCAACCTCCTGAACAACGCGGCGCGCTACACGCCGGCCGGGGGGCGCATCTCGCTCGCCGCGCGGATCAGGGACGGGGTCGCCGAGATCGACGTCATCGACACCGGCATCGGCATCCCGGCCGACATGCAGTCGAAGATCTTCGACCTGTTCGCGCAGGTGAAGAGCCCGACCGAGCGGGCGCAGGAGGGCCTGGGCATCGGCCTGGCGCTCGGCAAGCAGTTGATGGAGCTGCACGGGGGGACCATCGGGCTCGCCCGCAGCGTGCCGGGCCAGGGCAGCACGTTCCGCGTGCGCATGCCGATCCTGAGCGACTGAAGGGCCCCGCTCATCTGCGAATGATTATCAGTCGCTTGCGCCGAGCGCCTGAACCGCGTACCCCCCGCCCAGTTCGATGACGGGGAACGAGGCATGCGTAACATCCACCTGGCCAGCGCGGGCGTCGCGGCGTTGCTGGCGGCGGCGGGCGAGGCCCGGGCTGCCGACGCCGACGCCGAGGCCGGGGCGACGACCTCGGTCGAGGAGATCGTCATCACCGCCCAGAGCCGCGCCGACGTCGTGCAGGTGGGCGCGTTCCGCAACGCGCGCGTCATCGACACGCCGCTGACGGTGAACGTGATCACGCGCGACGTCATCGACGCCCAGGCCGCGATGGGCCTGTTCAACGCGCTGAAGAACACCGGCGGGGTGACGCGCTCGCAACTGAACGGCGCCACCTACGACAACATCGCGATCCGCGGGATCCTGGTGGAGAACCGCGGCAACTACCGCCTGAACGGCGCGCTGCCGGTGATCAACCTCGTGGAGCAGCCGCTGGAGGACAAGGTGCGCGTCGAGGTGCTGAAGGGCGCCTCGGGGCTCTACTACGGCTTCGTGCCGCCCTCGGGCGTGATCAACATGACCACCAAGCGCGCCGAGGCCGATCCGACCGCAGCGGTGACCTTCCGCGGCGACGACAACGGCACCCGGATCGCCTCGATCGACCTGGGCCAGCGGTTCCACGACGGCATGTTCGGCGTGCGGGTCAACGCGGCCGCGGGCCAGATCGCCTCGTTCCAGGACTACGTGAAGGGCGACCGCCAGTTGCTGGCGCTGGCGCTGGACTTCAAGCCGACCGACAAGCTGTCGTTCCGCTTCGACGGCGAGTACATCGCCAAGGACATCCCCGAGCCCGGCGCGCTGGCGCTGCCGGCGGTGGTGGCCGGCGTGGTCACGCTCCCGGCTCGGCCGCCGGCGCGGCGGAACCTCTCGGGCAAGTGGGCGCACTACGACGCCGATGCGCGCAATTTCCTGCTGCGGATGGACTACCAGTTCAACGAGGTCTTCGCGCTGAAGCTGGAGGGCGGCCGCGCGCAGACCAACCGCAACCGCTTCTTCTCGCAGTTCCAGAACTACAACCTGACCACCGGCGCGGGCACGCTGCAGGTGTCGCTGGCCGATGGGCAGAAGTACGTCAACGACAACGGCCGCGGCGAACTGTCGGCGGCGTTCGACACCGGCCCGATCCGCCACCAGGCCGTGGCCGGCTACACCGAGAACAAGCGCTACCAGAACGGCCGGGTGAACCAGAGCTTCTCGTTCGCGCAGAACCTCTACAATCCCGTCGTCATCCCCGGCCCGCCGCGTCGGACCATCGGCCTGCAGGACGCGCCGTCGACGATCCGCGACAAGGGCGCCTACGTCTTCGACCGCATCGAGGTTGGCGACCAGTGGCAGGCCATCGTGGGCCTGCGCCGCTCGGACTACGAGAGCGTGGCCCGCAACGTGGCCGGCGTGATCACGCGCTATGCGGCGAAGAAGACCTCGCCGGCGGTGTCGCTGATCTACAAGCCCCGGCCGTTCGTGAGCCTGTACGGCAGCTACCTGGAGGGCTTCGAGGAGGGCGGCATCGCGCCGGCCAACAACGTCAACGCCTTCGAGATCCTGCCCCCTGCCAAGACCCGCCAGGTCGAAGCCGGCGCCAAGGCCGAGATCGGCAAGGTCGTCGCCTCGCTGGCCGGGTTCGAGATCAAGCGGCCCAGCGCCTACACGAACGGCGCCAACCGCTTCGTGCTGGACGGCGAGGTCGAGTACCGCGGTGTGGAGTTCGCCGCGTTCGGCGACGTCAGCGACCGGATCTCCATCACCGCCTCTGCGCTGATGCTCGACGCCGAGCAGAAGCGGGCGGCCAACCCGCTGGTGATCGGCAAGCGGCCCGAAAACACGCCGAAGTGGACCGCCAGCCTGTTCGGCGAGTGGCGCGTGCCGGCGGTGGACGGGCTGGCGCTGAACGCGGGCGTCTTCGCCATGGGCGCCCGGGCCGTCAACGCGGCCAACCAGGGCTTCATCGGCGGCTACGCGACGGTGGACGCCGGCGTGCGCTACACCCGCGAGATCGACGGCCGCACGCTCACGGGGCAGATCAACGTCGAGAACCTGTTCGACAAGGGCTACTGGAGCACCGCCGGCAACAACCTGCTCGGCGTGGGCGCGCCCCGGACGGTCAAGGTGACGATCTCGGCGGCGATCTGAGGACGGGCGCCGCCGCATGATGCTCTGGCTGCGACGCCTCCACGCCTGGATCGGGCTCGGCCTGTGCCTGCTGCTGGCGCTGATCGCGCTGACGGGCGCGTTGCTGGTGCTGGAGCCGCTGTATCGCGACGCCGGGCGGCCGGCGCGCGCTGCCCCGGCGCCGGCGGAGCTGGCCGGGATCATCGCACTGTCGGAGGCCCGGTTCGGGACCGGGACGATCTCGTCGATCGTCTTCGCCTCGCCCGACGCGGCCTGGAGCGAAGTGCGGCTGGCCGACGGCCATCACGCGTGGGTGGATCA
>NZ_JAEUMO010000194.1 GCF_016793285.1 Phenylobacterium sp. | reverse complement strand
GGCCCGCGAGCTGGGCCTCGAGGTCCACGCCGGCCACGGCATCGACTACGAGACGGTGAAGCCCATCGCCGCCATCCCCGAACTCGCCGAGCTCAACATCGGCCACTTCCTGATCGGCGAGGCGATCTTCATCGGGCTCGGTCCCGCCATCCAGCGCATGCGCGCGCTGATGGACGAAGCCCGCAGCCAGGCCGCTGCATGATCCTCGGTCTCGGCTCCGATCTCTCCGACATCCGTCGCGTGCAGGCCTCGCTCGACCGGTTCGGCGACCGGTTCAAGCAGAGGGTCTTCACCGAGGTCGAGCGCGTGCGCTCCGACCGCAAGGCCGACGCTGCCGCCAGCTACGCCAAGCGCTTCGCGGCCAAGGAGGCCTGCGCCAAGGCGCTCGGCACCGGCATCCGCCGCGGCGTCTTCTGGCGCGACATGGGTGTCGTGAACATGCGCTCGGGCCAGCCGACCATGGCGCTCACCGGCGGCGCGGCCCAGCGCCTGGCCGAGATGACCCCGCCCGGCATGCGGGCCGTCATCCACCTCACGCTCACCGACGACCACCCCTACGCGCAGGCGTTCGTCATCATCGAGGCGCTGCCGGAAGACTGATCCTCCGCTCATCCGCGGCTCGCCGGGGGCGCGCGGAACGCATTCTCGGGCGGATCGTCATGCCATCGCCACGAACGCTGTTCATTTGACGCTCATCGGCGACGCCCCATATGCCTGCTCCCCGATCGGGGAAGCGTCACCGTTCCGGAAGAGCCTGAATGCCGAACCTGAAGTCCGTCGCCCTCGCCGCAGCCCTCGCGATCGGTGCCGCCGTTCCCGCCGGCGCGGCCGAGCCCAGCCTGTTCGGCGTGTGGAAGAATCCCAAGAACTCGGTCCACGTCGACATCCGCCCCTGCCCGCAGGGCGCCTGCGGCTACGTGGTCTGGGCCAGCGAGAAGGCCAAGAAGGACGCGCGCGAGGGCGGGACGAAGGAACTGGTCGGCCAGCAGCTCTTCCGCGAGTTCCAGCCGAAGAAGAACGGGGTCTGGCAGGGCAAGGTCTTCATCCCCGACCTCAACCGCACCTTCACGGGCTCGGCCGAACCGCTGGACGCCAGGACGCTCCGGGCCAAGGGCTGCCTGTTCGCCAACGTGCTCTGCAAGAGCCAGACCTGGACCCGCGTCGAGACCTGAGCCTTCACATCCTCTCGGTTCGTCATCCCGCGGACAGGCCGCGGGATGACGTTCAAAGCGGGGCTCAGTGCTTCCCGCGCTTCACCAGATGGAGCGCGCCGGCCAGCACCCCGCCCACCGCCAGCCCGACCACCGCCGAGAGCAGAGCGGTCACGATCCAGCTCACCGCGCCGCTCGCGACGGGCGAGGCCTGGCCCGCCACCGCGGCCGCGTGCTCGACCCACGTCGGGATGGGCGTGAAGTGGTACTCGTGCAGCCCGTGGACGACGATGCCGCCACCGACCCAGAGCATCGCCGCCGTACCGATCGTGGCGAGGCTCGCCAGCACCACGGGCATCGCCTTCACGAGGCCGCGGCCCAGCGCCCGCGTCGAGGCGAGGGGCCGGCGCGACAGGTGCAGGCCGATGTCGTCCATCTTCACGATCAGCCCGACCACGCCGTAGACGCCGACCGTGATCGCCGCCGCCACCACCGCCAGCGACGCCGCCTGCACGCCCAGGGACTGATCCTCCACCTGGGATAGCGAGATCGCCATGATCTCGGCCGAGAGGATGAAGTCTGTGCGGATGGCCCCGTTCACCTTCTGCTTCTCGATCTCGCGCGACGACAGCGCGAGTTCGCCGGGCTCGTCGCCGACCTCCTCGTGGTCGAAGGACTCGAGGATCTTCTCGGTCGCCTCGAAGCAGAGATAGGCGCCGCCCAGCATCAGGAGCGGCGTCACCGCCCACGGCGCGAACGCCGACAGCAGCAGCGATACGGGCAGCAGGATCAGGAACTTGTTGGCCAGCGACCCGAGCGCGATCTTGCCCACGATCGGCAGTTCGCGGTCGGGCGTGAAGCCCATGGCGTAGCTGGGCGTGACCGCGGTGTCGTCGACGACGACGCCGGCCGCCTTCACGCCCGCCTTGCCGGCCGCGGCGCTCACGTCATCCAGCGAGGCGGCCGCCAGCTTGGCGATCGCGGCCACGTCGTCCAGCAGTGCGGCCAGTCCGGACGCCATCGGTGCAGTCTCCCGTCGAACCTCTGTTCGACCGCACTTCGACGACGCCCGTCAAGCGGCGCGCCGGGCGAAGGTCCTCATGCTAGGATCGCCGGCAGGTTCCGCAGGAGAACCACCGGGGAGACGTCACAATGCGCACCATCATCGCCGCCGCCGCGGCCCTGGCCTTCGCCCAAGGCTTCGCGACGTCGGCCCTCGCCGACACCATCGACGAAGTCACGTCCAAGGGCATCGTCCTCAACGTCCAGGGCATGGACATCGACGTGACCTACACGCCCGACGGCAAGTTCACCGCCATGGACGGCCAGGTGACCGGCGAGTGGCGCCGCGACGGCGACAAGCTCTGCACGAAGTCGAACTTCGATCCCAACGAGCAGTGCGTCGAGTACCCGAAGGACAAGAAGTCGGGCGACAGCTTCGAACTCGTCGGCCCGCAGGGTGCGGCGACCATCAAGATCAAGTAGCGGCATCCAGCCGTCGTGCGCGGCGGTATCCCGCTCGGGAAGCCGCCGCGGCCTTGCCGCCAACCGGGGGTCCGCCGATGTCCGAAACCGCCGTCCGCACGCCGCCGCCCGGCTTCGTCGAGAGCCCCAGGCCGCCGCTGGCGGGGCCGCAGAAGCTGGTCAGCCACGTCGAGCAGGTGGTCATCGACCGCCCGTTCGCCCAGGTCGTCGCGGCCGTCGACCGCACCCCGCTCAGCGCCCGGCACCCGGCCGCCTCGGGCCTCCCGGGCGTCACCGACACGCTGGCGCTGAACCCGCCGGGCTTCGGGCCCGTCGGCGGCCGCCACCTC
The DNA here is from genome assembly GCF_016793285.1 of Phenylobacterium sp. Taxonomy (GTDB): domain Bacteria; phylum Pseudomonadota; class Alphaproteobacteria; order Caulobacterales; family Caulobacteraceae; genus Phenylobacterium. The sequence goes on along the minus strand of NZ_JAEUMO010000194.1, from coordinate 19,706 downwards.
GTCTTCCTCACCGACGACACCACCGTCATCGAGGAGGTGGTCGAGAACACCCGCACCGATGTCGACTGGCGCTTCCGCTACCAGGTCTGGGGCTACACCACGCCCGCCGCCGAGCCGCTGCGCTACGGTCTGGGCGACTTCCACTACGTGGCCGAGGGCGACACGACCCGGCTCACCTGGACCTACAGCTTCGAGCTGAAGGGCGACCGGTTCCCGGGCTTCCTGGGTGTGGGTCTGGGCGGCTTCCTCCTGAAGCTCGCCTTCCTCAACGGCCCCTACGCCGGCTGGATGAGGGCAGGGCTGGCGGCGATCAAGGCCGCAGCGGAAAAGTAACCCCCGCGGTATCGGAGGATTCACGCCTCCACCTTGGCCGCCATCTGCGCGGGATCGTACCAGAACACCTCGCGCTGGATCCTGTCGCCACGCCATTCCTGCAGCGCGATTTCCTCGAAGCTGCGGACCGAGCCCTTGTGCGAGGTCATCGTGAAGCGCCAGTGGATCGCCACGCGGTCGCCGTCCACCAGCGGCGGCGCCACCAGTTCGGTCACCACCTTGGCCGAGCGGGCCAGCATCTGCCGCTCGCCCTCCATCAGCATCTCGCGGCCCACCCTCGGCGGCGCCTGGTTCTCGGCCATCGACGCGTCGTCGGCGTACCAGTCGCGGATCGCCTCCACGTGATCGCCGTGCAGCACCTGCGCCACGAAGGCGTCGACGGTCTCGCGGGCGGGCATGGCGCGGCTCCTCAGGTCGTGGTCGTGGTCGCGGTCCGGGCGAACTTGCGCGCGAATCGCGGTCCCAGGGTGTTGAGGGCCAGGCCCCCAAGCACCAGCACTGCGGCCGTCACCTTCCAGCTCGTCAAGGGCTCGCCCAGCAACACCGCCGACGCGCCCATCCCGAACACCGGAACCAGCAGCGCCAGCGGCGCCACCGACGCGGCCGGATGCCGCGCCAGCAGCCAGCCCCAGACCGCATAGCCGAAGAGGGTGTTGCCCACCGACTGCCACAGCACCGCCCCCCAGGCCGCCGCGTCCGCATGCGCGATCGACGACGACACCGCCGGCCAGCCCTCGACCGTCAACGCCAGCAGGAACAGCGGGGGCGCCGAGAAGAGGCTCGACCACACGACGAAGCTCAGCGCGTTCACCGGCCCGGCCGCCCGCTGCGCCGTGTTGCCGCCCGCCCAGGACAGCGCCGCGACCAGCACCAGGCCCAGTCCGAGCGGCGTCACCTCCGCGTTCAGGTGCGCCACCAGCCACCCCAGGCCCGCGGCCGCCAGCGCCAGCGCGGCCACCTGGAAGCCGCGGATCCGCTCGCCCGCCGCCAGCATGGCGAACCCGATCGTGAAGAACGCCTGCACCTGGATGACGAGACTCGCCAGCCCCGGCGAGATCCACCCGGTCATCGCGATGTAGAGCAGGCCGAACTGGCCGATGCCGATCAGGACGCCGTAGATCGCCAGCAGCCGCCAGCTCACTTCGGGCCGCTTCAGCAGGAACACCGCCGGCAACGTCGCGAACGTGAACCGAAGCGCCGCGAACGTCAGCGGCGGAAAGTCGGCCAGTCCCCACTTGATGACGACGAAGTTCGTCCCCCACACCGCCACCACGACGAGAGCCGCCAACAGATGCAGAGCGGGCAGGGGACGCGCCATGCCCGCTACATAGTCCCCGCCGCCCCCGTGTCAGGAGTCCACTCGGACTACAGTGGCCACGCCTGTCCGCGCCGCAGGCTTTGCCGGCAAACCGCGGAACACGCGGAAGGCGCGCCGGGCGCCCTCCGCGTCGTTCCGCGTCTTCCGCGGTTCGAATCCTGAGGGAGTCTCCGCTACCGCGGAGTTCGTCATCCACCCGCGCCCCAACGTCGCCTGCCGCACTGTTCGCGGGCGCCGAACTTGCTCATGCGCCAGGGAGCGGCTAGCAAACACCCGCGCCGGCACGCGGGGGCGCGAACAAGGATTCCCATGAGCGAAGACGTGCAGAACGCGGAGGCGAAGCAGCCCGGCGCGGTCCAGGAGCTGGTCGAGATCGTCAAGACGATCGTCTATGCCCTGCTCATTGCGCTCGTCCTGCGCATCTTCCTGTTCCAGCCCTTCACCATTCCGTCGGCGTCGATGGAGCCCAACCTCTACGAGGGCGACTACATCATCGTTTCGAAGTGGTCCTACGGGTACTCGCGCCACTCGATCCCGTTCAGCCCGCCGCTGTTCCAGGGCCGGATCATGGATCAGAAGGCCAAGCGGGGCGACATCGTGGTCTTCAAGCTGCCCAGCGACGGCCACACCGACTACGTCAAGCGCGTCATCGGCCTGCCGGGCGACCGGGTGCAGATGAAGCAGGGCCTGCTCTACGTGAACGACGAGGTGGTCCAGCGCGACATGCTCTCGCCGATCCAGAGCGACACCGGCTACGGCGTGCGCGAGATCGCCCGCTATCAGGAGACGCTGAAGACGGGGAAGAAGTTCGTCACCCAGGACTTCGGCACGGACAGCGAGCTGGACAACACCGAGGTCTTCGTCGTCCCCGAGGGCCACTACTTCATGATGGGCGACAACCGCGACAACTCGTCCGACAGCCGCGTGCCGCCCGCCCTGCAGGGCGTGGGCTACGTGCCGGAGGAGAACCTGGTCGGCAAGGCCCAGATCATCCTGCTCTCGTGGAAGCCGGAAGCCTCGATCTTCAAGCCGTGGACCTGGGTGCTCGACGCGCGGCCGAGCCGGTTCTTCAAGATCCTCAAGTGAACGCGCGAAACGCGGCCGTCGAGGCTCTCGAGCGCAGCATCGGCCACGTCTTCACCGACCGCGACCTCCTGGAGCGCGCGCTGACCCACGCCTCCGTCGGCGACGGCGCGCGCGAGGTGCGCCACAACGAGCGGCTGGAGTTCCTGGGCGACCGGGTGCTGAACCTCTGCGCCGCCGAGCGCCTGATGGCCCTCGACCCGGACGCGCGCGAAGGCGACATGTCGCGCCGCCTGGCCAGCCTCGTGAACTACCACGCCTGCGCCCGCGCCGCGGAGCGCTGCGGCCTGCCGCCGGCGCTGCGCCTCTCGGCCAGCGCCACCAAGGTGGGCGCCCGCAGGTCCGACGCGGTCCTGGGCGACGCCTGCGAGGCGCTGATCGCGGCCCTCTACATCGACGGCGGGCTGGAGACGGCCAAGGCCTTCTTCGAGCGGTTCTGGTCCGAGGAGTTCGCGGGCCTCGACGCCCCGCGCGCCAAGGATCCGAAGACCCAGTTGCAGGAGTGGGCCCAGGGCCTCGGCCTGCCGCTGCCGTCCTACGAGGTGGTCGCCCGCAGCGGGCCCGCCCACGCGCCGGCCTTCACCGTCGCCGTCCGCGTCCAGGGCTTCGGCGAGGAGCGCGGGGAGGGCGGTTCGCGCCAGGCCGCCGAGAAGTCGGCCGCCACCTCCATGCTGCTGAAGCGCGAGGGCGTCCAGTCCGAAGCGGACAACGAGACATGACCCAGAAAGCCGGCTTCGCGGCCATCATCGGCGCGCCCAACGCGGGCAAGTCCACGCTCACCAACCGCCTCGTCGGGGCCAAGGTCTCGATCGTGACCCAGAAGGTGCAGACCACGCGCTTCCCGGTCCGCGGCGTCGCGATCGAAGGCGACGCGCAGATCGTGCTGGTCGACACCCCCGGCATCTTCGCGCCGCGCCGCCGCCTGGACCGCGCCATGGTCCGCGCCGCCTGGGGCGGGGCCGAGGACGCCGACGCCGTCGTCCACCTGGTCGACGTACCCGCCCAGCTCCACGACAGCCCCGCCGACCGCAAGGCCCAGGCGGACGTCGAAGCCATCGTCGGTGGCCTCGGGACCGCGGGCAGGAAGGCGATCCTCGCCCTCAACAAGATCGACGGCGTGAAGCGCGAGGACCTGCTCGGCGTCTCGCAGACCCTTTTCGAAACCGGCGTCTACGACGAGGTCTTCATGATCTCGGCCAAGACCGGATCGGGCGTCGACGACCTGAAGGGCCGCCTCGCGGCCCTCATGCCCGAGGGCCCCTGGCTCTACCCCGAAGACCAGACCGCCGATCTGCCCGCCCGCCTGCTGGCCGCCGAGATCACCCGCGAGAAGCTCTACCTGCGCGTCCACGAGGAACTGCCGTACTCGGCCGCCGTCGAGACCACCGCCTTCGAGGAACGCAACGACGGCTCGGTCCGCATCGAGCAGACCATCTACGTCGAGCGCGAGAGCCAGCGGCCGATCATCCTGGGCAAGGGCGGCCAGACCCTGAAGTGGATCGGCCAGAAGGCCCGCGAGGAACTCACCGAACTCCTCGACCGCCGCGTCCACCTCTTCCTGCACGTCACCGTCGACGAACGCTGGGCCGACAAGCGCGAATTCTACGGCAGCGTCGGCCTCGACTTCGACAGCTAGTTCCCCGGCGACTGTCGCGGTGGGCGGGTGTCGGGGACGCGCGCCTCGCGCGAGTGGTTCTCGCGCCGGGCGAGCCCGTCCTTGTCCGCAAGCGCGTTCGATGGACAATGGGCGTTATGGGCCGGATGACGAATCCCAGCCAGGACGTGGAAGGCGCCGAGCCGACCAACTACGAGCAGTTGCTCGCGGCCTGCTACGAGGACATGCGCCGTGTGGCCCGCGCCATCATGGCCGGCGACAGCATGCGCCAGCGCATGCAGCCCACCGACCTCGTCAACGAGGCCTCGCTGCGCCTCATCCAGTCGATGCCGGGCAAGATCCACGACCAGGGCCACATGCTGGCCATGGCCGGACGCACCATGCGCCGCGTGCTGATCGACGAAGCCCGCCGCGCCCGCGCCGCCAAGCGGGTCGTGCCGCCGATCCTCACCCAGTTCCCCGGCGGCGACCGCGAGGACGTGATCGGGGTCGAGGATCTCGACGGCGCCATGGAGGCCCTGGCCGCCTTCTCGCCCGAGCATGCGCGCATCGTCGAGCTGCGCTTCACCCTCGGTCTCACGGTCGAGGAGACCGCCCGGGCCACCGGCATGCCCGAGCGGACGGTGAAGCGCCGCTGGGCCGGCGCCCGCGCCTGGCTGCTCGACTACCTTGCCGCTGGAGCCTGATCGCGAACGCCGCGCCATGGCGCTGTTCGAGCGCCTGAGCGAGCGGCCCGGCGACGCGCGCTACCGCAGCCGCCTGCTGTCCCGCTTCGATCCCGCCGTCGTCGCCCGCGTCGAGGCGCTGGAACGCACCTCGCGCAGCGCCAGCCGGATCATGCCGACCGAGGCGCCGGCGCCGCTCGGCCCCGCGGGTCCGCCGCCGCAGCAGGTGGGCGTCTTCCGCATGGTCGAGAAGATCGGCGAGGGGGGCATGGGGCAGGTCTGGCGCGGCGAGCGCGCCGACGGCCTGTTCGAGCAGACCGTCGCCGTGAAGCTGGTGTGGAGCCACCTGGCCCCGCTCGCCGCCGGACGGTTCGCCGAGGAGCGCCGCATCCTGGCGCGGCTCGAACACCCCAACATCGCGCGCCTGATCGACGGCGGCGTCCTGCCCGACGGCGGCGCGCCCTATCTCGTCATGGAATATGTCGCCGGCCGCCCCATCGACGAGGCCGCGCCGGGCCGCCCGCTGCGCGAGGTGGTGGCGCTCTTCGTCCAGGCGGCCGAGGCGGTGCAGTTCGCCCACGGCCACCTGATCGTCCACGCCGACCTCAAGCCCTCCAACATCCTGGTCGACGGCGAGGCCCGGGTGCGCCTGCTCGACTTCGGCATCGCCCGGCTGCTGGGCGAGGAGGGCGACGGCGTCTTCCCGATGACGCCGGACTTCGCCAGCCCGGAGCGGATCGAGGGCGCGGCTCCCGTGGTCGCCGACGACGTCTTCGCCCTGGGCCTCGTCCTGGCCGGCCTGGTCGACGGCCGCGGCGACGCCGACCTCGCCGCCGTCGCCGCCAAGGCCAGCGCGCCGCGGGCGGCCGACCGCTACGGCAGCGTCGCCGACCTCATCGCCGATCTCGTCCGGTGGCAGGGCGGTTTCGGCGTCGAGGCGCGGGCGGGGGAGGGCGTCGCCTACGCGGCCCGCAAGTTCGTCGCCCGCCATCGCTGGGGCGTGGGCCTCGTCGCGGCGACGATCCTGGTCCTGGCCGGCTCCACGATCGCAGCCACGGTCAGCTACTACCGCGCCGAAGCCGCCCGCGCCGAGGCCCGGGCGCGGTTCGAGCAGGCCCGCGGCGCCGCCCGCTACCTGCTCTTCGACCTCGGCGACCGGCTCGAGCGCCAGCCGCATTCCCTGGAACTGCGCAACGAGGCCGCCAAGGTCTCCCAGGCCTACCTCGACCGCCTCGCCAGGAGCCCCGATGCGCCGCTGGAAGTCCGCGAGGAGTCCGTCCGCGGCCTCCTGCGCCTCGCCGAGGTCCAGGGCCGTCCCGGCCGCGCCAACCTGGGCGACACCCAGGGGGCGCAGAAGAACCTCGCCACCGCCTATGCCCTGGCGCGAGACATCCCCGGCGCGGCCGGCCGCCAACTGCGCGCCCGCGCGCGCCTGGATCAGGCGCACGTCACCGTGATGATCGACAACGACTTCCCGGCGACCGAGCGCTACCTGGCCGAGGCCCGCGAACTCATCTTCGACCCTGCCCAGCCGATCCCGGGGCTCCAGCGCGACTGGTTCGCGGAGATGGCGGCGCTTCGCATCTGGCAGGGCCGCCATCCCGAGGCGCTGAGCGTGGCCCGCCAGGGCCTGGCCGCGCCCGCGCCCGCCGACCCCCGCGAGGCGATCCTCAGCGCCGCGGTGCTCGAAGATTCCCTGGCCGAGGCGACCTACTACGCCCAGGGCTCCCGGCCGGCCATCGCGCCCTACCGCCGTCGCATGGCGCTGCTGGAAGAGGCGGCGCGCCGCTGGCCCGACGATCCCACCGTGATCCGCCAGCTCCCGCGTGCGCGCTGGGCGCTGGGCACCACGCTGCTGGACGCCGGCGCGTTCCGGGAGGCCGAGCCGATCCTGGCCCGCGGGGTGGCGGAGGCCCGCGCCGTCGCCGACGCCGAGCCCGAGGATTACGATGCCGCCCGCGCCTCCGGCATGCTCGACAACGCCTACGGCCAGGCGCTCTCGGCGCTGGGCCGCCCGGCCGAAGCCGCCGAGTTGCTGGCGCGCGTGGTGGAAACCCGGCGGCGGCTGATGCTCGCCCACGAGGGCGTGGCCATCTACGCCCGCGACTATGCGGTCGCGGTCGCCGCGCTGGGCGATGTGGAGGCCCGCGCCGGCCGCATCGCGGTCGCCTGCCAGCGCTACGGCGCGGCCGACGCCGTCTTCGCCGACCTCCAGCGCACCGGCCGCTACGCCGCCCTCGACGACGGCGGATCGCTCAAGCTGCTGCGCCAGGCCCGGGCGCGCTACTGCCGATAAGGCGAGGGCGCCGCCCGGATGGTGCGGACGGCGCCCTGAAGTCGCGAACCCACTAGAGCATCGTGCCGAAGAATGGCCGCCAGCCTTCGGCGATAACGATGCGAAATCAAGAATCTAGAGCGCGCTGCTTGATTCTCGAATCACGCGCCGCGCTCAAGGTGAACCGGGCCCACGGCCCATTCCCGTCAGGCGAAGGCGGCCTTGCGCCGACGCAGCGCCGCACCGGCCCCGCCGAAGCCCAGGATCATCAGCGCCCAGGCGCCCGGCTCGGGCACGCCGGCGGACGATGGTCCGCTGACCTGGTAGCTCACCGTGATCGAGTTGACCTGGTAGGGCGCGTCCAGCGTGAAGGTCCCGCGGGTGGTCAGGGTCGTGAAGTAGAACGGGTTGTTCGCTTCGCCGTGGATGAAGCTGGTGCAGTTGCTGCACCCGACCTCGAACTCCGGCCCGCCGTCCACCGTCATGAAGCCGTGCGCTTCGGCCGACGTCGGCTGCGCGCCGCCCGAGATGTCGGCGAAGTTCAGCCCGAAGAACATCTCCTGGCGCAGCGGCACGATGAACGGGAACAGCGGCCCGGAGGTGATGTCGACGGTCACCTCGACGGTGTCGCCGTTCTCCAGCACGAACGGGTCGAAGCCGGTCAGCTCCAGCGCGCCGGTGTCGTAGTCGCGGCCGTTGAACGTGAAGCTGTTCGTCGTGGTGTCGAACGCGCTCCCGCTCAGGTTCAGCACATAGTTCGCCGCCTGGGCCGGCGCGGCGGCCAGGGCCAGGGCGGAAACGGCGCCCGCGAGGGCGGTCTTCCAGGACAGGTTCAATGCAGCCTCCCAAAACACGAACGAGGGTCTCGTCGTGATGGGATGCGCAAACCGGCCGGAAAGCGGGCCATGTCGGCGAGAATTTTTCGTGGCGCCCTGTCCGCGGGGCTCCGAGCACGGCCGTTTGCGACGGTCTGCGGCCTTCTCTCGGGGGTAGAGTCTACGCCGCCGCCTGGCGGGTCTCGCGCACCACCTGAGTGCGATAGGTCGCCAGCAGGTCCTTCAGCTCGCCGAGCGCCTTTTCGTAGGCCCCCGTTGCGAGCTGTTCCTCGGGGGGCTGGATTTCGTCGGCGGGCGCCCACAGCTTGAGGCGATGGAATTCACGGACGACGCCTTCGTGCTCGGCGCCCGCGCCCATGGCGAGAGCGGCGCGATCGTCGACCTGCTCACCGCCCGTCACGGTCGCTGGGCGGCCCACGTCGCCGGCGGCGCCTCCAGGCGCATGCGGCCCCACATGCAGGCCGGCGCGCGCGGCCTCGTCCGCTACCGCGCCCGCGTCGCCGAACAACTGGGCTCGGCGACCCTGGAGCCCCAGGGTGAGGGGCCCGCAGCGCTCTTCGACGATCCACTGGCGCTGGCCGGGATAGCCGCCGCCGCCGCGGTGACCGCCGGCGCGCTTCCGGAGCGGGAGCCACATCCGGGGGCCTTCCTCGCCTTCGAGGCGCTCGCAGCCGCCTTCCTGCACCCGGAGATCTGGCCTGCGGTCTTCGTGCGCTTCGAGGCGGGGCTGCTGCAGGACCTCGGCTTCGGCCTCGACCTTTCCAAGTGCGCCGCCACCGGCGCGGTCGACGACCTCACCTACGTCAGCCCCCGCACCGGCCGCGCCGTCAGCCGCGAGGCGGGCGAACCCTACAAGGACCGGCTCCTCGCGCTCCCGCCGTTCCTGCTCTCCGCCCAGAACGCCGCCGGGGGCCGCCTCGGCGCCGGCGACATCGCCGCCGGCCTCGACCTCACCGGCCATTTCCTGGAGGCGCACATATTCGGCCCACTCAACCGGCCCCTGCCGCCCGCCCGCGTCTGGCTGCTGGAGCGCCTGCGCGAGGCCGGTCGGCTGTAGCGAGAAGTTGGGTGCGGCCGCCTTCAGCAGATAGACCGCCACCGCGCCGGTGAGGGGGATCGCCGAGACCGCCAGCGCGCTCGCCACCGCCTGGCCAGGAAGCGGGGCGCCCATCAGCACCGACAGCAGCACCGCGGCCGCCTCGCTGACCGTCAGCGCGAACGCCGCGGTCAGCACCTGGTCGCCCGGCGGCGGTCCCGGGCGCCGGCGCCGGACCCCCAGCGTATGCAGCGCCAGCGCCACGGCGGGCGCCAGCAGGCCCGCGGCCCACAGGCCCGCGTCGTGCTCCACGCCCTCGTGCGTCACCGCCGCCGCCACCGCCAGCATCGCCGCCGGCCCGGCCGCGGCAAGCGCGAACCAGGCTCCGACATTCAGACGAGGCGGAGCAGCCAATTGCATCACGGCGAAGCTTGCCGCTCGCGTTGAACGCCGGGTGAAAGCGATTGCTTAATTCCGGGAACGCCATGCTCCGCACCCTCCAGGCCGCCGACATCGCCGGTCTCCGCGCGCTCGCCGTCCACGCCACGGACGACGAAGCCCGCGCCTTCTACGACCACTTCGACTTCATCGCCTCGCCCACCGACCCGATGCACCTCTTCGTCCTGCTCAAGGACATCCGGGCACTGGTGGGCGACACGCGCTGAGGCGGAGCTCGGCGCGTGGCTTATACCCGCCGGGAGCCTCTCCTGCTCCTTCTCCCCTTGCGGGAGAAGGTGTCGGCCGCAGGCTGACGGATGAGGGGTCGCGCTGAGCGAACGGCTCTCCGCGCGCCGCAGGCGCTGTTGTTCCGGACCACCAAGCGCACCAAAAGGCACCAAGGTTGACGCCAGTCTCTTTGTGACCTTGGTGACCTTTGTGTTGAACGGGCGGCGCTGACGCGCCAGAGGCTCGCGCAACCCCTCATCCGGCACGCTACGCGCGCTACCTCCTCCCGCAAAGAAGGGTTGGCCGCCGCGAGGATCCGCAACCGACCCGTTGCGGACATGCGCGCAAGAGCTACGCTGAGGCGATGAAACTTCCAGCGCGCGCAGCAATCGGGGTACTTGTCAGCGCTGCGTTGCTCTTCTGCGGATCGTGCTCTCCTGGCTTCGTGATCGTCGCGTCCGGCGTAGACGGGAACGTGACGCTCTCCCTTCGCAAAATATCTTCGTTGTGCATCTACGAGCTCAAAGTCGGCGAGGAGCAGTGGCCGAACCGTCGGGCGGTAGAGCCCGTATGGTCCATCAAGGCGGTGAACGGCTGCGTCGCTCTGCGCAAGGTCACCATCGGCAAGGTCCCTCAAGGCTTTGTGGTTGACGTCGATCGCCTCCCGATGCGGCGAGGGCACATGTACGGCGCGCACGGCGTTGCCAAGTTTGGCGAGAACAGCCGCTATCGAGGTGCGTCGCTCCCGTGGTTCGTTTGTCGGGGGCGGGTGTCGGTCGTGGATTGGAAGGACGACTACCGCCTCAAGGACCGCCCAGAACGCTGTGCGGGCTGACCAGGCAAGGTCCGCTTCCCACCCATCTCAATCATCAGCCTCACCCGTTCGGCGCGGCCCGGAACGTGTAGGGCCCGGTGTGGCCGATGCTCTCGTCGAAGGTGACCCAGATCTCGCCGCCCAGGTCGCGCCAGCGGCGGCAGAACGAGACGTCCTCGCCCATCTTCAGGCCCCGCGCGTCGGGCAGCGGATCGAAGCACTGCAGCACGTGCGACAGGCCGCCGAAGTCCTCGGGGTTCGGCGCTGTGGCGCAATGGAGCTCGGGCCAGGCGTTGCGCATCGCCTCGAACACCTCGCGCCGGATCAGCATCATCCCCGTCGGCGCGAGGACCGCTCGGTGGAACTCGCCGCGCGTCACCCGCGGCGCCTCCAGCTCCACCGGGAAGGTCAGCGCCGCCGCCATCGCCACCTGCGGCCGGTCGTACCGCTGCGCCGCCGCGTGGAACGCCGGGATGCTCAGCGCCCGGTGCGGATAGGCCGCCGCCACCAGCGGCCGGTCGAACGCCAGCATCCGCTCCACCACCCGCGGATGGAAATCCACGTCGGCGTCCAGGAACAGCAGGTGCGAATAGCCGCCCTCGAGGCACAGGCTCGCGAACTGGTTCCGCGCCTGGACGATCAGCACCGCCTTGGCGGTCCGCCACTCCACGTCGCGGCCGCCCAGCCGGTTGAACAACCCGACCAGCGACTGGGTGAAGAGCCCCGTCACCGACCCGTTGTAGGTCGGCGTTCCGATCAACAGCTTCACGGCCGCGCTCGCTGGACCGGGGGCTTCAGGAGGAAGGCGTCGTGAACCTGAACGGGATGCGCACCATCCCGCCGTTCGTGTTCACGCCGTTGCGGTCCTTCTCCTTCATGCGGAACTCGGCGGCGAGTTGGAGCGCCGCCTCGCCGAAACCGGCCGCCGCCGGCGCCTCGCTCGCCACCTTGCAGTGCGTGAGGCGGCCTTCGCCGTCCACACCGCATTCCAGCGTCGCGCGGCCCTCCAGCTTCGCGGCGCTTGCGGCGGCCGGGTAGACCCGAGCCACGTCGAGCCCGTCCGGCTTGTCGATCCACTCTGGCAGCACCGGCGCGGTCGCAGCTGTCGCGACCGTCGCGGGCGCGGCGGCCTGGGTGGGCGTGGCCCGCGCGGCCGGCTCGGCGGCGCTGGCGTCCGTCGCGACCGCCGTGGCCGTCCGGGGCAGGGCCCGCGCGCCCACCACGGCCGGGTCCGCGCCCGGGGCCATGAACAACACCGCGATCTGCATCCGTGGATACTCGCCCTTGGCGTTCTTCGGCAGGCTCGCCGTGTCCACCCGGTAGAGCGGCCCCAGCTTCAGCGCCGGGCGCTCGAAGTCGTACTGCGCGGGCTTCCGCGGCCCCACGTTCACGTAGCGGACGGCGATGCAGTCCTGCATGCGCCCCGACGCCGGATCGACCAGGCAGTTCAGGATCGCCTTGCCGGACGCGCCCGCGTTCAGCGCATCCTTCGGATAGACCGCCATCACCTCGTCCAGGGTGGGCTGCGCCAGCCATGTCGGACCCGCGTCGTCCTTGCAGTTGTAGAGCCGAGTCTCCGCGGCAGAGCAGGGCCTGTCGTCCGCGGCCGACGGCGCGGCGCCGGGCGCCAGCGCCACCTTCGGCTGCCCGGGCTGGGCGGCCCAGGCGGCGGCCCCTGCGGCGGCGGCGGCCAGCAGCGTCACGAAGCCCGCGCCGGCCAGGCGGCGGGCGGTAACGGGCAGGGGGGCCTTCAGCATGACGATACGCTCCTTGAGGGGATGTTCGCTGGCCGGCGGCCAGCAGCAGCCGAACGGCAGGGCCTGGCTGGCGAGCTGGGTCTTCAGCAGCACCTCGGCGTAGAGCCGGCGCTTCTCCGGGAAGCGGCTCAGCACCGCGGCGTCGCACGCCAGCTCCTGGTCCAGCCGCATCAGCCAGACCGCCACATGCACGAGGGGATTGAACCAGCACAGGCACAGCATCGCCGCCGCCGCCGCGTTCGCGGCCGCGTCGCCGCGCGCCAGGTGCGCGCGCTCGTGCGCCAGCACCACCTCGCGCTCCTGCGGGCCGAAGCGGGCCTCGAAATCGGCCGGCGCCACGATGCGCGGGAAGAAGGCGCCGATCACCGCCGGCCCCGTGCCGGGTCGCTCGGCCCGGTAGATCCGCGGCGCCATCGGCGTCAGCCGCCCCAGCGCCGAGACGAACCGCGCCTGGCGGCTCAGCAGCAGCGCCGCCGCGGCGAGCCCGCCCAGGCCCCAGAGCACGGCCAGCACCACGGGCAGGCTCGGCGCCCGGCTCACCGCCGTGTCGGCGGCGACCGCCACCACTTCGACCACGGCCTCCATCGCGGCGGGCGCGGCCAGCGGCGCGGGCGTCGCCGGCCCGAGCGCCAAGGGCGGCCCCAGCGCAGCGAGCCCCGCCAGCAGCGGCACGATCCACAGCAGGTAGGCCGAGCGTGCGCCGAACGCGCGCCGTGACGGCTTGCGCACCAGCAGCACCACCAGCACGGCGGCGCCAATGGCGAGATTGACGCGCGCCAGGGCGTCCAGGAGGTCCAGGATCATTGCGCGTCCTCCTCGTCGATCTCGGCGATCAGCTTCCGCAACGCCGCGATGTCGTCCCCCGTCAGCGCTTTGGCCTGCGAGAGGTGGCTGACCATCGGCGCGAGGCGGCCGTCGAACAGCCGGTCCAGCAGCCCTTTGCTCTCGGCCGCCAGCCAGTCCGCGCGCGGCGCCAGCGGGTGGTAGAGGTAGCGACGCCCCTCCGGCGTCGCCCCGATGGCCGCCTTCTTCAGCAGCCGGTTGATCAGGGTCTTCACTGTCGCCAGGGTCCAGCCCTGCGGCTCGGCCACCTCGGCGGCGATCTCCTCGGCGCTGAGCGGGCTCTTCCGCCACAACGCCTCCATCACCGCGCTCTCGGCCGTACTGATCTTCGGTGCGCCCATCATGTTTACGTCCGTAATCGTCGCCCATCGATTACATCGGTAAACGTCGCCGTCAAGGGCCTTTCAAAGCCCCCGCTCATCCTCGCGTCTGGGGATGAGCGGGGGCGGGGATGCCTTGCCCATCCCCTGCCAAGCGGCATACCGTGCCTTCCAATCGCGCGGCGTGACCATGCCGGAAGCTCTGGGAGGACCTGCGATGCTACGAGGCTCCACGTCCGCGGCCGCGGCGCTGGCCGTGATGCTCGCCGGCCCGGCGTCGGGCCAGGCGCCGCCTGCCGCGCCCAGGGCGCTGGCCCGCAACTTCGACGGGGTGTGGACCAACGCGACCGTCACCCAGCTCGAGCGGTCCGCCGCCTATTCCCAGCTCGTCGTGCCCAACGCGCGGGCCGAGCAGGTCGACAAGGCCACGACGGCGCGGCGCGACGCGGCGAACGGCCGCTCCGACCTCAGCCAGGGCGCGTTCAAGGACGAGAACGCCACCGCCGGCTACAACTCGTTCTGGATCGACGCCGGCGAGGGGCTGATGCGCGTCCGCGGCGAGGCGCGCTCGTCGTTCATCACCAGTCCGGCCGACGGCAGGATGCCGTTCCGCGACCGGGCCAGGAGCCTGGCGCTCACGATCCGGGACGGGGCGGAATACCGCTCGGGCAAGGGCGCCTACGCCGGGCCTGAGGACCTGCCGATCCGCGAGCGGTGCCTGATCGCCCAGAGCGACGCGGGCGGGCCGGTGATGCTCAATGCGATCTACAACAACAACTACAGCTTCTTCGTCACGCCGGGCTATTTCGTCATCGACCTGGAAATGAACCACGACGTCCGGATCGCCCCGATCTTCGCCTCGGCGAAGGAGGCCCGCGCGTCGCACGCCCCCGCCGTGATCCGGCCCTGGCTTGGCGACACGGTGGCCTGGTGGGAAGGCGACACCCTCGTCGCCGAGACGAAGAACGTGAACCCGATCCAGGAGGGGCGGACCCTGACCCCGGTCTCGTCGCAAGGCACGGTGACCGAGCGGTTCACCCGCATCGCCAGGGACGAACTGCTCTACCAGTTCACGGTGGAGGACCCGGTTCACTACACCCAGGCCTGGTCGGGCGAGTATTCCTTCAAGCCCGCCAAGGGCCAGATCTACGAATACGCGTGCCACGAGGGCAACTACGCGATGGAGGGCATCCTGCGCGGCGCCCGCATGGCCGAGGAAGCCGACAAGGGCGGGCAGTGATGATTGGCTAGACCATTCGGCGCTTAGGTTGGTCCGAGGTGGGGAAGCCGAATGGTCTATCCTATCAAGAGTCTTGAGCATTCGGCGATTCAAGCGAACCGCCGAATGCTCTAAGCGACCCGCGCGGCGGGGGGTTCGTCGCCGGCGCGCATCCAGCCTTCGTCGACCGGCGCCGGCGTCACCGTCAGGGTCACCCGCGACGCCGGGCGCGGCCTCAGGACCGTGACCGGCGCGCCCCGCTGGATCGGGTTGCGCTGCAGTTCGGCCTCCAGCCACTCGGCGGTCCAGTTGCGGCCGGCCGAGGCCTCGAACGTCGGCGCCAGCCGCTCGTCCAGCGGCTTCACCGCCCGCCGCCACACGTTCCTCAGCACCGCCAGGAACAGCGGCGTGCCCGCCATCGCCAGGCCCACCGCGATCGCCTCGCCCGAGAACCGCACGCCCAGCATCACCACGAACAGCAGTCCGCAGGCCTGGCCGACGGTCAGCACCAGGGCGTGCGCCAGGTCGTGGTCGCGCATCTCGGCAGGCGTCTGCGGCGCGCGCCGCTTCTCCAGCGAGTTCAGCGCCAGCAGCACCGCCGGCGTCAGCAGCAGCGCCGAATAGAGCCCCGCCGCCTGCGGCAGTCCCGCCTGGGTCACCGACGCGGCCAGCGCCAGCAGCACGCACGGCACGGCGACGGCCAGTCCGAACCAGGCGGCGGCGTTCATCCGCGGCGCGGCGATGACCGCGAAGGCCAGCCCGCCGCGCACGCCGAACTCGGCGGAGCGCTTGTCCCCGCGCCGGCGGCGGGTCCGCGGCGCGGCGGCGGCCGGCGGCGCAGGACCTGCGAAGGGTGCGTACTCGGTAATCGTCCCGTCCTCGTCTGGCGCCCCGCCACGCCCCGAGGCGGCCATGCTGCCGGCGAGTCGCCGGCGCGGAACACCCCCGCAGAGCATCCTGCGAATTGGTAAACGCCCGCTTAGCCCTGGACGTCGCCACGCCGGGCTCGTCGTCCGCCGGACAAGCCGGGGATGCCGCCCGGCAGGCGTGGAAGCTGGGGATTGGGACGCTCCGCGCAGGGACGCGGCCGGCAGGGCGCGCTAGAGAGGGCGGCACGTCTACCGCTTGTGATTCCTCGGATGCCCCTCGACACCCCGCCGCCCTCCGACCCGACCGGCCCCTCCGACCGCATCATCGACGAGCCGATCGGCGAGGCGCTCAGCCGCCGCTACCTGGCCTACGCGCTCAGCGTCATCACCGACCGCGCGCTGCCCGACGTCCGCGATGGCCTCAAGCCCGTGCAGCGCCGCGTGCTCTACGCCATGCGCGAGATGCGGCTGAACCCCGAGGCCGCCGCGCGCAAGTGCGCCAAGGTGGTCGGCGAGGTGATGGGCTCCTACCACCCGCACGGCGACCAGGCGATCTACGACACCCTCGTGCGCATGGCGCAGCACTTCGCCCAGCGCTACCAGCTCGTCGACGGGCAGGGGAACTTCGGCAACATCGACGGCGATAACGCCGCGGCCATGCGCTACACCGAGGCCAAGCTGACCACGGCGGCGATGCTGTTGCTCGACGGCATCGATGAGGACGCGGTCGACTTCAAGCCCACCTACGACGGCAGCGACGACGAGCCCGTCGTCCTGCCCGCCGGCTTCCCGAACCTGCTCGCCAACGGCTCGACCGGCATCGCGGTCGGCATGGCCACCTCGATCCCGCCGCACAACGCCGGCGAGCTGATCGACGCCTGCCTCATGCTGCTGGACGACCCGGAGAGCAGCGTCGAGGCCCTGATGACCCACGTCCAGGGGCCGGACTTCCCGACCGGCGGCGTGATCGTCGAGCCCCGCGCCAACCTCATCGACGTCTACTCCACGGGCCGCGGCGGCGTCCGCGTCCGCGCCCGCTGGGAGAAGGAGGATCTGGGCAAGGGGATGTACCAGATCGTCGTCACCGAGATCCCGTATCAGGTTAAGAAGGCCGACCTGGTCGAACAGCTCGCCGAGCTCATCGACAACAAGAAGGCCCCGCTGCTGGGGGACGTGCGCGACGAGTCCGCCGAGGACGTCCGCCTCGTCCTCGAACCCAAGAGCCGCAACGTCGAGGCCGACGTCCTGATGGAGAGCCTGTTCAAGCTCTCCGACCTCGAGACCCGCTTCAGCGTCAACCTGAACGTCCTCGACGCCCGTGGCACGCCCGGCGTCATGAACCTGAAGCAGGCGCTCCGGGCCTTCCTGGACCACCGCCGCGAGGTGCTGGTCCGCCGCGCCCGCCACCGCCTCGCGAAGATCGAAGCCCGCCTGCACATCCTCGACGGGCTGATGATCGCCTACCTCAACCTCGACGAGGTGATCCGGATCGTCCGCTATGAGGACGAGCCCAAGGCCCGGCTGATCGAGACCTTCAGCCTCACCGAGATCCAGGCCGACGCCATCCTCAACACCCGCCTTCGCCAGCTCGCGCGGCTGGAGGAGATGGAGATCCGTCGCGAGCACGCCGAACTCAGCGAGGAACGCGACGGCATCCAGGCCATGCTCGCCTCCGACAAGCTGCAATGGAAGCTGGTGGGCCAGGGCCTGAAGGACACCAAGGCCCAGCTCGCCGACCTCAACGTCCGCCGCTCCGCCTTCGCCGAGGCCCCCACCATCGACACCGAGGCCGCTCTCGAGGCCATGATCGTGCGCGAGCCGATCACCATCATCCTCTCCGAACGCGGCTGGATCCGCGCCGCCAAGGGCCGCGTCGACGACCCCTCCGAGCTGAAGTTCAAGGAGGGGGACAAGCTCCAGTTCCTGGTCCCGGCCGAGACCACCGACAAGCTGCTCATCTTCGCGAACGACGGTCGCTTCTTCACCCTGGCCTGCAACAACCTCCCCGGCGCCCGCGGCCACGGCGAGCCGCTGCGCCTGATGATCGACCTCGACGACAAGGTCGGCCTCATCGACGTCTTCCCGCACAGGCCTGGCCGCCGCCGCGTGCTCGCCTCGAAGGAGGGCTACGGCTTCATCCTGCCGGAAGAGGAGGCCATCGCCTTCCGCCGCGCCGGCAAGCAGGTGCTGAACGGCACGGCCCTGGTCAGCCTCCCGCTCGACGGCGACGACCGGATGGCCGTCATCGGGGACAACGGCAAGCTGCTCATCTTCGAGACCGCCGAGCTCCCCGAGATGCCCCGCGGCAAGGGCGTGAAGCTCCAGGCCTACCGCGAGGGCGGCCTGCGCGACGCCGCCGTCTTCAGGTCGGAAGAAGGCATGACCACCGTCGACGCCTCCGGCCGCACCCGCCAGTGGCCCGACTGGCGCGAATGGGTCGGCCGTAGAACCGCCGCCGGCAAACTCGCCCCCAAAGGCTTCCCCGCCAGCAAGCGCTTCCGGCCGCGGCCCTAGCGCAACCCGCTCCGCACCCCCGTGTCATCCCGGCCTTCGCGTCCCGCGAGAACGGGGATGATGGCCGTGGGGAGCAAGGGGAAGGGCGGTTACCCCACCCACGCCCCGCCGTTCACATGCACCACCTGCCCCTGCACGAACGCGGCGGCATCGCTCAGCAGGAACGCCACCACCGCCGCATAGTCGGCCGCCTCGGTCAGCCGCCCCGACGGGTTGGCGCGCGCCCCGCGCTCCAGCACCCGCTCGGCCGCCTCGGCGCTCCCGGCCATCTGCGCCACCGACGTGGTCGCTGTCAGCCCCGGCGCCACGGCGTTGATCCGGATCCCCCGCGGCGCCAGCTCGGGCACTAGGTAGCGCACCAGGCTCTCCGCCAGCGCCTTGCCGCACCCCAGCGCCGCATAGTTCGCCAGCACCGTCCGCGCGCCGGCGCTGGAGATGAACACCACCGACGACCCGCGCCCCATCCACGCCAGCCCCTGCTGCACGAGGTACAGCAGCGACAGCCCGTTCGCCTGCACCGCCTCAGTGAACCGCGGCAGGTCCGCCTCCAGCAACGCCGTCGGATAGATCGAAGCCGCCGAATGCACGACCGACAGCGCCCCGCCGCCCACAACCTCACCCGCCGCCCGCACCAGCGCCGCACACCCTTCGATCGCGCCGACGTCTGCCCGGACGGCGACCGCGCTCGCTCCGAGCGCCTGGAGCCGCGCCACGGCCGCCTCCGCCGCGGCCTCGTCGGCGTGATACCCGAGCACGAGCGGCTCGTTGCGGGAGACCAGCCGCTCGGCGATCCCGAACCCGATGCCCTTGGTCCCGCCGGTGATGAGGATGGTCATTCCCTGCTCCTGCCTTGGCTAGCCGGGCGCCTGCTACCGCCTCAGCGGGATGCCTCGTCGCTCCGTAGTATTTGCGCATGACCCGCTGCACGGCCTCGAACCCGTGCTTGCGTCGCGGAACGTCCACGAATGGTGGCTCATCTTCAAGCCTCGCGGCCGGGCAGGGCATCCTTCCGCGTCCTTCCGCGTATTCCGCGGTTTCATCGACCGCGGCTTTGCCGCGCCGCGTTCGACAACTTTGCTTTCCGGCGGTTTCTGCGTTCCCTTTATGCTCATGTCGCTCCCAGCGGACAGAGCCGAAGCCCACCAGCGTGATCTGGCCCACTTCCAGGCGGTGATCATGAAGGCCGTGCGCGCCGCCGACGCCGAGTTCCTCGACCCGCGTGGGGTCGAGGCCGACGCGCCCGCGCCACCCCGCAGGGCCGGGGCCGCCGCAAAGCCGCCCGAGCGCCGCAGGCCGACCCCGAACCCCGACCCCTTCAATGGCCGCCTGGCCCCGCCCATCGACCTCCCGTCCTGGGAATGCGACGACGACTCCAGTTGAGGCGCACCCGGCGCACGCCATTCCGCCCGTCTGTGTCTTCCGTGTTTTCTGTGGTTCCAATACCGCGGCTTCGCCGCGGGGGGACACGATGGCCGATACCGACGACGCCGCGCTGGAGCGCTCGGCGATCCGCAAGATGTCGTGGCGGATCCTGCCGCTGGTG
>NZ_JAEUMO010000140.1 GCF_016793285.1 Phenylobacterium sp. | reverse complement strand
AACAAGGCTTCGCCGAGAGCCGTGGTAGACCACCACGTTGATAGGCCAGGTGTGGAAGTGCGGCGACGCATGGAGCTTACTGGTACTAATCGCTCGATCGGCTTGATCGTTCTTAGTTGAACTCATGGAGCGCAGTATTGCGGCGCTGATGTCTTCTCAAACTGATCCGCTTCGTTGACCTGGTGGCTTTGTCGAGAAGTCCCCACCCGATCCCATCCCGAACTCGGTCGTTAAGCTTCTCAGAGCCGATGGTACTTCGTCTCAAGGCGCGGGAGAGTAGGTCGCCGCCAGGTCTACCAAGCGGATCAGGATCCAGAACCCTTCAATTCACGATGCCAGTCACGAAGAACGGCGCTTGCGTAAGCGAGTGGATCGGTTTTGACGCGGGATGGAGCAGCCCGGTAGCTCGTCAGGCTCATAACCTGAAGGTCACAGGTTCAAATCCTGTTCCCGCACCCAAATTCGAAAGCCCCGCAAGCGATTGCGGGGCTTTTTTCTTGCCTGTATCCCGGCGGCTCAGGCGTTCGGCCGGGTGATGAGGTAGATCGCGACCGCCGAGAGCGTCGCAGCGACTCCGCCGAGCACCCAGAGGTTTCGGGTGGTGAGCGCCAGGAGGCCCCAACTTCCGGCCATCATGGTGATCGCCAGCGCCTTGGCCTTCAGGGGGATCGCCCCGCGGTCCTGCCAGTCGCGCAGGAAGGCCCCGAAGCGGGGATGATTGCGCAGCCGCGCGGCGAGTTCCGGCGAACTGCGCGCGAAGGCCCACGCGGCGACCAGCAGGAACGGCGTCGTCGGCAGCACCGGCAGGAAGACGCCCGCCGTCGCCAGGCCCACCATCGCGAAGCCGACCGCGCGGTAGACGAGCCTGCTCATCCGTCCGCGATGTGCGGGCGGCGCGGCGTCGCTCGGTTCGGCGGGGTCGCTCAGCGGCGCGGCAGGCGAGGCGAGAGAGACAGCGGCGCCGGTGTGTCGCGGCGATCGTTGCTCCAACTGCGGTCGTAGTACGGGTCCGACGTGATGGTCGTCCTCACATTGCCGAAGCCGAAGCTCGTCGTGCCGTAGGCCGCCTGGGGCGCGCCGGTGAAGGTCGAACCCATCGTCGGCCGGCCGGAGCCTGCGAAGGTGTCCTGCAGGCGCATGCTCGAAGCGGCGCGGCTGTCGGTCGGCGTCAGGCGCTGGCCGACGTCTGGGCGCGGCGGAGCCGACTGGACCGTGAGCGCGAAGGCCGAGGTCGCGGTGGCCAGCGAGAGGCCGGCCGCGAAGGCGAAGAGACGCATCGTCATGTCGTGACTCCAGAACCTGGGCGAGGCTGTAGGTGCGAACGGCTCGCGTCAAGCGCCGACGTTCTCGAGCCGGGTCATCCAGTAGTCGGCGTCGTAGTCCGTATCGCCGGTCACGTAGCGCCAGAGCTTCACGCGGTTCACGTACTCCAGGCGCCCGGTGTCCTGCTCGAACCAGGGTTCGGAGGCCATCAGGATGGTCTCGACCGTGTCGGGCTCGGGCAGGCTCTTGCGGAAGAAGATCGGCCGATGCGCCGGGCCGCCGTTGAGGTCGCGCGCGTCCCACTGGCGCACCTGCGAGCCCGAGGCATGGGCGCGGATCTTGAACATGTAGCGCGTGCGGTCCGAGCGATTCACGCCGCCGCCGTGCCAGAGGCCGTGGTGCAGGAAGAGCAGCGTGCCGGCGGGACAGACCATGTGCTGCTGGCCGCGGATGTTCTGGTAGCGGCCGATCGCCACCTCCGAGACCTTGCGCAGATGCGTCCCGGGGACGAAGCGCGTCCCGCCCATCTCGAGCGTCACCTCATGCGGGTAGTACATGAGCTGCACGTCGAAGCGCAGGCGCGGGTCGATGGTGGAGTCCTGGTGCGTATGCTGCGACACGTTCTCGCCGCCGCCGGCCTCGTGATAGCTGGGCGGGAAGGTGATGTGCAGGAAGTGATGGTCGAAGACCGGCGCCTCGCCCAGCAGGCTCCTGAACGCGCCCGCGACGCGGGGCAGGGCCAGCAGGCGGCCGAGCGCGCTGTCCGCCGGATAGGTGTCGGCCAGCGGGCGGCCCGGCGGGGCCTCGGCGATGGCGCTGCCCGCCAGGGTCTGGGCGTAGACCGCCATGACGCGCCTGCCGTCGGCCGCGTCGGGCGCCGCGCCTGCCTCGGCCATGAACTGGGCGTTGATGTCGTCGGGCACGGCGGCGTCGAAGCGCAGGAAGCCGCGCGCGACGAACCGCGCCATCTCGACGGACGTCAGCAGGGTCATGACGCCACCTCCACCAGTTGCTCGAACCAGAACTCGTACT
Organism: Phenylobacterium sp.; assembly: GCF_016793285.1. Taxonomy (GTDB): domain Bacteria; phylum Pseudomonadota; class Alphaproteobacteria; order Caulobacterales; family Caulobacteraceae; genus Phenylobacterium. The sequence goes on along the minus strand of NZ_JAEUMO010000140.1, from coordinate 30,167 downwards.
TGAGATAGGCGAGGTCGAACTCCTCGCCGCGGGCGTGGGGGTTGAGCTGCGAGGCCTGGAAGAGCCGCCAGCCGTCCTTCAGCGCCGCGAGCCCGGTCGGGTAGGGCGGCTGGTCCTGATCGCCCGCCATCCGCAGGGCTTCGCCCGCGCCGTCATAGACGGACCATGCCACCGTCGGCGCATCGAGCGCCGAGTTCGCCAGGTAGAGCACCAGGACCTTCTGTCGCCGCACGCACGCCTCCTCGTCGGACGGCGAGCTTGGCACGGCTCAGGTGGCCTGCGCCACCCGCGGCGAGCCGGCGCCGGCCGCGTTGTGCGCCCTACGCGACCTGAACGACCCGAAGGGAATTCGTCCCGCCGGAGCGGCCGAACGGCACGCCGGCGATCACCACGATCTCGTCGCGTCGCTTGGCGAAGCCCGAGTGGCGGGCGAGCGTCGCGGCCTGGGCCACCGTCTCGGTCATGGTGTGCGTAGCTTCGGACGTCAGGGCATGCACGCCCCAGACGAGCGCCAGGCGGCGCGCGGTCTCCAGGCTGGGCGTCAGACCCAGGATCGGCGCGTCGGGGCGCTCGCGGGCGATGCGCATCGCGGTGCGGCCGGAGAGCGAGAAGGCGGCGATGGCCTTGGCCTCGATGGTTTCGGCGACCTGGCGCGCCGCGGCGCAGATGGCGTCGCCGGCCTCCTTCTCGGGCTTGGGCCGCATGGCGGCGCGAGCGGCCTTCAGGTCGTCGTCGTCCTCGGTGCGTGCGATGATGCGGTCCATCATCCGCACGGTCTCGACCGGGTACTTGCCCGTCGCGCTCTCGGCCGAGAGCATCACGCAGTCGGCGCCGTCGAAGACGGCGGTGGCGACGTCGGAAGCCTCGGCGCGGGTCGGCGTCGGGTTCTCGATCATGCTCTCCATCATCTGCGTCGCGACGACGACGGGGCGGCCGTAGCGGTGTGCGGCGCGGATCAGGCGCTTCTGGATCAGCGGCACGTCTTCGGCCGGCAGTTCCACGCCCAGGTCGCCGCGGGCGACCATGATGGCGTCCGACAGCTTCATCACCTCGTCGATCGAGGCGAGCGCGCCGGGCTTCTCGATCTTCGACAGCACCAGTGCGCGGCCGGCGACGAGTTCGCGCGCCTCGGCGACGTCTTCCGGACGCTGCACGAACGAAAGCCCGACGATGTCGCAGCCGTGATCGAGGGCGAAGGCGAGGTCGGAACGGTCCTTGGTCGTCAGCGCCGGGATCGGGAGCGTCAGGCCGGGCAGGTTGACGCCCTTGTGGTCGGAAAGGCGACCGCCGACGACCACCCGGGTGTCGAGGAACTCCGGCGTCTGGCGGGTGACCTCCAGGCGGATGCGGCCGTCGTCCAGCAGCAGCAGCGAGCCCGGGCTGGCCGCGGCCATGATCTCGGGGTGCGGGAGCTGGGCGCGCTGGCCGTCGCCCGGCCGTTCCTGCAGATCGAGCCGGAAGCTGCGGCCCCACTGCAGCACCACGGCGCCGCCGGCGAAGCGGCCGACGCGGAGCTTCGGGCCCTGCAGGTCGGCCAGGATGCCGATAGGGCGGCCGGTCTTCTTCTCGACGCGACGGATGCGCTCGACGACGGCGGCGTGGTCGTCCTGGGTCCCATGGCTGAAGTTCAGGCGGAAGACGTCGGCGCCGGTCCGGAACAGCTCTTCGAGCCGCTCCAGGCTCGACGAGGCCGGCCCGATGGTGGCGACGATCTTCACCCGCCGGCGGCGCCGGATGCCTTCAGCCACGCGGGCGGTCTCCCTTGATCTCGGCGTGCGAATCCCTGAGCGGCCAAAGTGGCCCTACCCCTGCGCGCAGGCAACCGTCGGACGGCCGACTCCGTTTCCGCATCGCGAGAAAGCGGGAGCGCCTGGGGGCTCGGCGCGCGTCGGGGCGCCGTGCAGATCGCGTGCAGCGGCGGTCCGCTTGCGACGCACTGGCGCCGCATTACCGGGATTTATCTTGGCCCTGCCGGCGGCGCGGGACAGATATCGCCCGGACGGTCGGACCCCTGGGGAGCTGAGCTCGAGCCTTGATCGCACTCGCCGCCGCCATGCAGCTCTCGATTTCGGGGCTGGAGCTTCCGCGCCTGCCGCCGATCCAGCGGGAGCCGCAGGTGACCTACGTCGACCGCTACGGCGACGTGATCGGCGTGCGCGGCGGCCGGTTCGCCCCGCCGCTGGACGTGACGACGCTGCCGAAGTACGTGCCCGGCGCCGTGGTCGCCATCGAGGATCGCCGCTTCTACGAACACGCCGGCTTCGATCCCCGCGGCATGGCCAGCGCCGTGGTCGGCGCCCTGGACGGCGGGCGCATGCGCGGGGCCTCGACGATCACCCAGCAGACCGCGCGCCTCCTGTTCCTCAACCAGGACCGCACGATCGAGCGCAAGGCGACCGAGATCGCCTATGCCGTCCAACTGGAGCGGAGCTACACCAAGGCCCGGATCCTGGGCATGTACATGAGCCGCGCCTACTACGGCGCGGGCGCCTACGGCTACGAGGCCGCCGCCCAACGCTACTTCAACAAGCCGGCGGCGAAGCTCTCGATCAAGGAGGCCGCCATGCTGGCGGGCGTCCTGAAGTCGCCGACCAACTACAGCCCGATCGAACAGCCCGAGCGGTGCCTGGAGCGCGCCAACCTCGTGCTCGACGTCATGGCCGAGACGGGCGTCATCACCGCGGCGCAACGGGACAAGGCCAAGGCGCAGAAGCCGAAGGTCTGGAAGACCTCGCCCGACGGCGCCTCGCAATACTTCATCGACTGGGTCGACGCCCAGGTCCGCCAGATGGTCCCGAAGCCGACCCGCGACCTCACGGTCGAGACGACGCTGGACCAGACGATGGAGCGCGCCGCCGGCGACGCGGCCAGGGCGACCGTGGCGGCCCACAAGGCGCAGGCGACGGACCAGGCGGCGCTGGTCGCCATGGACGGCCAGGGGCGCGTGCGCGCCCTGGTGGGCGGCACGGACCATGCGAGCGCACCTTACAACCGGGCGGTCAGTGCGCGGCGGCAGGCGGGCTCGGCGTGGAAGCCCTTCGTCTATCTGACGGCGCTGGAGCAGGGCCGCACCCCCGATACGCCGGTCGTCGACGAGCCGGTGACCATCGACGGCTGGTCGCCCGGGAACTACGAGAGCGGGACCTTCATGGGCCCGATCACGCTGGAGGTGGCCCTCGCCAGGTCGGTGAACACCGTGGCCGCGCGGCTCGCCGACGAGGTGGGCCGGCCCGCGGTGGCGCTCACCGCGCGCCGGGTGGGCATCGTCTCGCAGGTCAATACCGACCCGGCGATGGCGCTCGGCACGACGCTGGTCACGCCGCTGGAGATGACCCAGGCCTACGCCGCCTTCTCGAACGGCGGCGCCCGCGTGCAGGCCTACGGCATCGAGCGCATCCGTCAGGGCGGCCAGGTCGTCTACCAGAAGCGGGCGTCCGCGCCGGTCCCGGCGGTGGCGAACCCGGCGCTGAGCGAACTCAACCGGATGCTGCGCACCGTCATGACGGCTGGGACCGGCGGTCGCGCGGCCGTGCCGGGCTACGACCTCGCCGGCAAGACCGGGACGACCTCGGACTACAAGGACGCCTGGTTCTGCGGCTACACGGCCAACTTCGCGAGCTGCGCCTGGATGGGCCGCGACGACGCCAGGCCGATGGCGCGGATCAGCGGCGCGACGGCGCCTTCGGAGTTGTGGCGCAGCTTCATGGCCGTGGCGCTGAAACGCACGCCCAGGGCTCCGATTCCGCCGGGCGCCCAGCCGCCCGTCCCGTCCCCGCCGGTGGAGGTGGCCGCCGGCCCGCCCGCGGCGCCCGAGCCGACCGAGCCCCCGACGGATTAGCGCCAGCAGGCCGGTGAAGCGGCCTTGGCCAGCCCTCGCGCCGTCGGCCGCGGCGTAACGCGAAGGTCGCTCTGGCCGAAACGTCCGGCGCGTCGCAAAATGCAGGCAGACGCTCGCAATCGAGACGAGGGCTGGGGGGACATGGGGATGAAGGTTCGGCAGGCTTCGATGCTGGCGGCGCTGGCGCTCGCCGTGGCGGGCGGCGCGATGCTGACGGGCGGTGCGGATGCGCAGGCGCCGGCGGCGCAGGCGGTCGACGACTTCGTCCTGCCCGACCAGCACTATCTGGCGCGCCAGCTCTACCGGATGAGCGACGCCAAGGCGGTGGTGCTGATGAGCTACGCGGCCGGGGACGCGACCGTGAAGCGCGACGCGCCGGCGCTGATGGCGCTGAAGGCGGCCTATGCGAAGCAGGGCGTGGAATTCATGGCCGTGGCGTCCAGGCTGGGCGACACGCGCGAGAAGGTGGCCCCGGACGCCAGGGCCGCCGGCCTCGATCTGCCGATCCTCTTCGACTACGACCAGTTGATCGGCGAGGGCCTGGGCGTGACCCGCGCGGCCGAGGTGTTCGTCATCGACCCGAAGACCTGGACGGTCGCCTACCGCGGCCCGGTCGACGGGGCGAAGGCGGCGGTGGCCGGTCTCGTGGCCGGCGAGAAGGTCGCCGCCGTAACCAGGGCCGCGACCGGCGGCGTCATCGCCTTCCCCGAGCGGGGCAAGGCGCACGCCAGCATCAGCTACGCCAAGACCATCGCGCCGATCATCGAGAAGAAGTGCGCCACCTGCCACCAGCCGGGCGGCATCGGCCCGATGGCGCTGAACAGCTACGAGCAGGTGAAGGGCTTCTCGCCGATGATCCGCGAGGTCATCCGCACGCACCGCATGCCGCCCTACCTGGCCGACCCCACCGTGGGCGCGTTCCAGGACGACGACCGCCTCTCGGGCGACCAGATGAAGACGCTGGTCCACTGGGTCGAGGCCGGCGCGCCGCGCGGCAAGGGCGAGGACCCGCTGGCGAAGGTCAAGTTCCAGGCGCCCGACTGGCCGCTGGGCAAGCCGGACGTGATCGTCGAGATCCCCGAGGCCAGGATCCCGGCCAGCGGCGTGATGGACTACCAGCGCCCGGTCGTGCCCAGCGTGCTGACCGAGGGCCGCTGGATGAAGGCGACCACCTTCCGCGTCACCGACCGCCAGGTCGTCCACCACATCCTGACCGGCGTGGTCGAGGGCGAGCAGAAGGCGGGCGGCACGGCCAGCGAGAGCCAGTGGGGCGCCTCGCTCGGCGGCTACGGCCCCGGCCGCGGCTCCAACATCGCGCCGAGGGGCACCGGCACCTGGGTGCCGCCGTCGGGCGGCATCGCCTTCCAGAACCACTACACGCCCTACGGCAAGGAGACGGTGGAGAAGACCCAGATGGGCCTCTACTTCTTCCCGAAAGGGCAGGAGCCGAAGTACGTGCTGCGCACCTTCGGCATCTTCGATTTCTCGCTGGTGATCCCGCCGGGCGAGGAGTGGCACCAGGAGAGCGCCTACATCGCCGTGCCGAAGGAGATGGTGCTGTACGGCCTGACCCCGCACGCCCACCACCGCGGCGGCTCGGTGCAGGTGGCGGTGATCTATCCGAACGGCAGGGAGCAGAAGCTGCTCTCGCTGCCGCGCTACGAGTTCGAGTGGCAGTACGAGTACTTCCTGAAGGACCCGCTGAAGATCCCGGCCGGCTCGAAGGTCGTGACCCGCTGGACCTTCGACAACTCCAGGCGCAACCCGTCGAACCCGGACTACAAGACCGAGGTGCGCTGGGGCGAGCAGTCGTCCGAGGAGATGCTGGCGCTCTACCTGCACTACCGCTGGACCGACGAGACGGTGGCCGTCCAGAAGCCCGGGAACGACAAGCTGATGCAGGGCGGCATGATGATGGGCGTCATGGACGACAACATGGACGGCAAGCTCACCAAGGCCGAGCTGAAGGGCAACCTGGGCGAGAACCTCGCCAAGTACTTCGCCATGATCGACACCGACAAGGACGGCGGCGTCGACCAGAAGGAGCTGGACGCGGCGATGAAGCTGATGCCGCGGCGGCGTCCCGCGGCCACCGCGCAGGGCGCCCCGCCGACCCCGGCCGGCGGGGCGCCGGGCGGGCGGTAGCAACCCACCTCCGCTCATCCCCGCGAATGCGGGGACCCAGACTATCCGGCTTCCGCGTTCGGCGGCCGGGCTTGCCGTGAAAGCAAGCCTGGGTCCCCGCCTGCGCGGGGATGAGCGGGTTAGGGGGAACACGGCCTTCTGACCCACTCTCGAACGTCATGGCCGGGCTTGTGCCGGCCACCCATGCGCACGAGCGCGCGGAGACGGCCCGCGGCGGGCGCCGCTGCGAGCTTCTTCGGACTCGGAGTTCATGGGTGGCCGGCACAAGGCCGGCCATGACGTTCTGAGGGGGAATAGCTCAGGGCGGGCCGGTGGCGCGGCGGGTGGTCAGGCCGGGCAGGCCGGCGGGTCGCGGTGGCGCAAGGATCGTGGTGGTCGAGCCGGCGAGGCGGGCTCGGAGTGGCGCGGCCGCCCGTGATGGGGGCCTGGGCGCCGGCGCGGGAATACGGGGACAGGAGCAATGTACCCAGGAAGGTCAGGAAGGTTAGGAAGGTTTCGGGGACACGATACCTATCCCCATAACCCCATCGGCATCCGGTCGGGGAATATTGCTCCTGTCCCCGTATTCCCCCCGTATTCCCCTGTCCCCGTATTCCCCCCGTATTCCCTCGCGTATTCCCGGTATTCCCCTGTATTCCCCGGCGGCCCTATCCCAGCCTAGTCGGGGAGGTGGAGGACGGTCTTGCCCATCCCGCCGCCCGTCAGGGCGAACTCCAGGGCCTCCGCGAACTCCCCGAACGCGAACGCCCGGCCTTCGGGCGGGGTGAGGTTGCCGTCGGCGACCCATCCCAGCAGGTCGGTGAGGTGTTTCGCGGCCAGGTCCGGTTGGAAGAGGAGGAACTGGCGGACGTCCACGCCGGTGAGGGCGGCGCCTTTCATGAGGGGGAGGTTGACCGGGAGGGCCGGGATACCGCCGACGAAGCCGACGACGAGGTGGCGGCCGTTCCAGGCCAGGGAGCGGAAGGCGGGTTCGAAGAGCGGGCCGCAGACGGGGTCGAAGACGACGTCTACGACGCCCCCGTGGGAGGTCTTGCCCAGGAGGGCCTTCAGGCGGTCGCGCCAGCCTTCGGGGGCGGTGTCGATCGTGAGGTCGGCGCCGATGTCGGCGCAGAAGGCGCGCTTGGCGTCGGTGGAGGCGGCGGCGATGACGCGGGCGCCGAGGTGTTTGGCGACCTGGATGGCGGCGGAGCCGACGCCGCCGGCGGCGCCGAAGACGAGCACCGTTTCGCCGGGCTTGAGGGCCGCGCGGTCGGCGAGGCCGTGGAGCGCGGTGAGGTAGTTCACGCGGAAGCCGGCGGCCTGGGCGAAGGTCATGCGGTCCGGGATGCGGGTGACGGCCTGGGCCGGGGCCAGGGCGCACTCGGCGAAGCCGCCGCGGACGGCGGCCATCACGCGGTCGCCGGGCGCGAGGCCGGTGACGCCGTCGCCGATGGCCTCGACCCGGCCGCCGACCTCCTGGCCGGGGGTGTGGGGGAGCGGCGGCTTCACCTGGTAGCGGCCGAGCGCCACCAGCGCGTCGACGTAGCCGACGCCGCAGGCGCCGACCTTGATCAGGACCTGGCCGGGGCCAGGGCGCGGCGGGGCGGCCTCGATCAGGCGGTAGTCGGCGATGGAATTGAGCGCGCCCGCTTCGACCCGTCGCATATGTGGCGCCCTCCGATCTGCTGCCGCCCGGGCCTGCGAGTGGGCCTCTTACGCCCGGGAAGTCGATAGGCAAGTGGACGGCAGGCCCTACGCCGCAGGGATGCAGTCGCCGCGCCGCGCCCGGACTTCCTGGCGGGCCGGCTGTCGGATTACATGCGGGGCGCCATCGTCCCGGCGGACGGCGGCTGGCCGGCGCGCTGGGCGCGGGCCAACCAGGAGACCCGCATGCCCCGCGACCGCCTCGTCACCCTGAACGCCATGGTCGAGCAGGGGGTGATCCCGGTGTTCTACCATGCCGACCCCGAGGTCTGCGTGAAGGTGATCCAGGCCTGCGCCGACGGCGGGGCCAAGTGCATCGAGTTCACGAACCGCGGGGACTTCGCGGCAGAGGTCTTCCGCGACGTGACGAAGCATTTCGCCAGGGCCGACCCCAGCGTGATCATGGGCGTGGGCTCGATCGTCGAGGCGCCGACGGCCGGCGTCTACCTGGCGCACGGGGCGAACTTCGTGGTGGGGCCGGTGCTGAACGCCGAGGTGGCGCGGATCTGCAACCGCCGCATGATCCCGTACTCGCCGGGCTGCGCGACGCCGAGCGAGATCAGCCAGGCGCAGGAACTGGGCTGCGAGATCGTGAAGCTGTTCCCCGGTTCGACGGTGGGCGGGCCCGAGTTCGTCAAGGCGGTGCTGGGGCCGATGCCGTGGAGCAAGATCATGCCGACCGGCGGGGTGGACGTCACGGAGGCGTCGCTGAAGCCCTGGTTCGACGCCGGCATCGTGGCCTGCGGCATGGGCTCGAACCTGGTGACCAGGGCGCTGCTGGACGCGGGGGACTACGCCGGCATCGCGGCGCGCGTGCGCGACACCGTCCAGCTCATCAGGCGCGTCCGCGGCGGATAGGCGCGCCGCGCCGCAGATCAGGCGCGCGCCCGCTGCTGAATCCACAGCGCATAGGCCAGCAGGCAGGCGTTGCCGAAAAGGATGATGGCGGCGTAGGGGCCGGCGGTCAGCGGCGAGAGTCCGGTGATCGGGGCGAAGGCCAGGGTATAGGCGACGTCGCCGAAGAGCCCGGGGATCGCCATGGCCACGGCGACCGTCACCGCCTCGGCGTCGGGCGACCCGCGCCAGGTCATGATCGAGCGGAGCAGGATGCAGACGGTCACGGCGATGCCGACCGCGCTCGCCGCCAGCACGAGGGGGCCGTTCTCGAACAGCAGCCCGCCGCCGAAGCGGAACGTGACCGCCCCGCCCAGCCAGACGCCGAACCCCAGCAGGGCGAGCACGCCCAGTTCCTTGGCCGTCATGACGTCTGCCCCCTGGCGCGTTTGCGGCGAGCTTAGCGGTTTGCGCGGCGTCCTGACACAACCGTGACCGTTCGCCGGGGCTGGCCGCGGCGCGAGTCTGCTAACAGGGGGCAAGGGAGGCGCCTCTGAGTTCCGTCACCACGATCCTGTTCCTGTTGCTGGCCGTGGTGGTCAGCGGCGCGCTGGCCCGGTTCACGCGGCTGCCGCTGCCGCTGGTCCAGATCGCGCTGGGGGTGGCCATCGCGCTCTCCGTGGTCCCGACCGTGGAGCTGGATCCCGAACTCTTCTTCCTGCTCTTCCTGCCGCCGCTGCTGTTCCTCGACGGCTGGCGCATCCCCAAGGACGACCTGCTGCGCGACCGGGCCACGGTGCTGGAGCTGGCGATCGGCCTGGTGGCGCTGACGGTCGTGGGCGTGGGCTTCCTGATCCACTGGCTGATCCCGGCGATGCCGCTGCCGGTGGCCTTCGCGCTCGCCGCGGTGGTCTCGCCCACCGACCCGATCGCGGTGTCGGCCATCGCGTCGCGCGCGCCGCTGCCCAAGCGGGTGATGCACATCCTGGAGGGCGAGTCGCTGCTGAACGACGCCTCGGGCCTCGTCTGCATGCGCTTCGCCGTGGCGGCGATGCTGACCGGCTCGTTCGTGATCCAGGAGGCGCTGCTGACGTTCCTGTGGCTCGCGCTGGGCGGCATCGCGATCGGCGTCGGCGTGACCTGGGCGGTCTCGTTCGCCAAGCAGCAGATCAGCCGGCGGCTGGGCGAGGACACCAGCGCGCAGATCCTCGTGAGCCTCCTGATCCCGTTCGGGGCCTACATGGTGGCCGAGCACTTCCACTGTTCGGGCATCCTGGCCGCCGTGGCCGCGGGCGTGACCATGGGCTTCACCGAGCAGACGGGGCAGGCGCTGGCGGCCACCCGCGTGCGCCGCGCGGCCGTCTGGGACGTGGTGCAGTTCGCGGCGAACGGCGTGATCTTCGTGCTGCTGGGCGAACAGATGCCCGGCCTCTGGAACTCCGCCAGCCAGACGGTGCTGGCCTCGGGCCACGCCGAGCCCTGGTGGCTGCTGGTCTATGTGCTGGCCATCAGCGCGGCGCTGGGGGCGATGCGGTTCGCGTGGGTGTGGGCCTCGCTGAAGCTGACGATCTTCAAGGCGCGGCGCCGCGGCGAGCCGGCGGCCAGGGTGAGCCGGCGGCTGATGCTGGCGATGTCGTTCGCGGGCGTCCGCGGCGCGATCACGCTGGCGGGCGTGCTGACCCTGCCGCTGACGCTGAACGACGGGACGCCGTTCCCGGCCCGCGACCTCGCCATCGCGCTGGCGGCCGGGGTGATCCTGGTCTCGCTGCTGGTGGCCAGCATCGGGCTGCCGCGGGTGCTGAAGGGGCTGGAGCTGCCGCCCGAGCCGTCGCGGCAGACCGAGATCGACCAGGCGCGGGTCGCCGCGGCGCAGGCCGCGATCCAGGCGATCGAGGACGAGCAGCATGCGATGGGCGCGGGCCAGGCGGACGCCGACCTCTACACCGAGGCGTCGGTGCGGATCATGGAGAGCTACCGCGCGCGCATCGACGGGCGGGTGGAGACCCGGGAGACGGCCGCGCAGCGGCACAAGATCGAGGGCATCGAGCGGCGCCTGCGGCTGGTGGGACTGGGCGCCGAGCGCGACGAGATCTACCGCCGGGCCCGCGCCCGCGAGATCGAGGACGACCTCGCCCGCAGGCTGGTCCGCGACATCGACCTGCTGGAGGCCCGCTACACGGGCTGAGCGGCCGGATTTTTCGGTTCAGCCGGATGGGGCGCGGCCTTAGGCTGGCCCGATGCGCCGCGTCCTTCCTGCTCTCGCTCTCGTCTTCGCCTTCGCCGCCGCCGCGGCCGGCGCCCAGGTGGCGGACCACGACATCGCCGTGCAGGCGATCATGGCGACCGGGGTGAACCCCGCCGCGCTCGCGTTCTGGGCCGGCGGCAACGATCCGCCCGAGAACGAGACGCCGGCCGAGGCCGAGGCGCGCTGGGCCGCGGCGGTGACGGGGGCGCAGGCGCTGCAGGCGGGCGGCAGGCGCCTGCTCCAGCACTCGCGGCCGGGGCGGTGGGACGAATTCTCCCGGCTGCTGATCGAGGGCGGCGAGAAGGGCGAGGCGGCGGCGCGGGCGAGGGACGTCGACGCGGCGTTCGCGATCGGCGGCGACCAAGTCTACAATGCCTGCAACGGCTGCCACAAAACCTACATTCCGAGCCCGGCGCGGGCGCCGTAGGGGCGGTCCTGGCCGAGGGTCGGCGGGCGTGCCATATGCTCGCGGCGCCGGCGAGCGGAGGGCCGGGATGATGGACGCCAAGCTCGCTCCGCCCCATGTCGAACGCGGCGCCGGCGAGGCCGTCCACTACCTCGAGGACCTGCTGGGCGAGGTCATCCGCTACCTCGACGGCGAGGACGCCGCGGCGCTGGTCCGCCGCGCGCAGGGCGTGGCGCAGCAGGACGACGAGGAGGCGCTGGAGGCGCTGTTCTCGGGCCTGCGGACCGACCAGGCGGTCTATCTGGCCCGGGCGCTGACCTGCCAGTCCATCCTGCTGAACCTCGGCGAGGACGTGGCGGGGCGCAGGCAGGAGGCCTCTGGCGACCTGCCGTCCACCCTGGTCGAGGCGGCCGGGCGGGTGGGCGCCAGGGCCGCGGGGCGGATCGTGCCGCGGATGGCGGTGTCGCCGGTGTTCACGGCGCACCCGACCGAGGTGCGCCGCCGCGCGATCGTGGAGCGCGAGGCCGAGATCTCGCAACTGATGGCCCGGCGCGCCGAGGGCGGGCTGACGGCGGCCGAGGAGACGCGGCTGCGCGACGACCTGTTCCGCGCCATGTGCCTGCTCTGGAAGGCGCGGATGCACAGGCCCGAGCGGATCACGCCGGCCGACGAGATCCGCAACACGCTCGCCATCGTGCGGGAGTCGATCCTGCCGGCGCTGTCCGACGCCTACGACGGCTGGAGCGAGGCGTTCGAGACGGCGACGCCGCTGACGCTGGGGTCGTGGCTGGGCGGCGACCGCGACGGGCATCCGGGGGTGAGTGGCGAGACGCTGAAGCTGGCGTTGAAGTCGCAGGCGCGGCTGATCCTGAACCACTACTCCGACGAAGTGCGGCGGCTGTGGTTCGACATGGCGGTGAGCGGCGAGCTGACCACGGCCAGCCCCGGCGTGATCGCGCTGGCGGAGGTGACGGCGAACCCCTCGGTGCATCGGGAGGACGAACCCTACCGCAAGGCGCTGCAGGAGATCTGGGACCGCCTGGCGGCCACCGCCGACCGCATCGCCGGCGGCAACTGGGGCGGGACGACGCCCTATGCCAGCGCCGCGGCGTTCGTGGCCGACCTGGAGACGGTGCGCCAGTCGGTGCGCCAGCACCTGGGCGAGCGGGTGGTGGGCGCGCGCCTGCGCACGCTGATCGCGGTGGCCAGGGCGTGCGGGTTCCACCTGCTGTCGCTGGACCTGCGCCAGAACGCCGACGTCCACGAGCGGATGATCCACGAGCTCTATGTGCGGGCCGGCGTGAACATCGACTACCTGGGCTCGGACGAGGCCGAGCGTGTCCGGGTGCTGTCGAAGGAGCTCAGCCACGACCGGCCGCTGCGCTCGCCGTTCCTGGACTACAGCGAGGAGACCACCCGCGAGCTGGGCGCGCTGGACGCCGCGGCCGAGGTGGTGCGGCTGTACGGCGAGAAGGCGCTGGGCGCCTACATCATCTCGAAGACCGCGAGCCTGTCGGACGTGCTGGAGCCCCTGGTGCTGCTGAAGCAGGCGGGGCTGGTGCAGGGCGGCGACAAGGGCCGCAGCGCCGTTCGGATCACGCCGCTGCTCGAGACCATCGGCGACCTGGAGCACGGGCCGGAGCTGCTGCGCCAGTGGCTGGCGCTGCCGCTGCCGCCGGCGCTGTTCGGCGAGGTCCACTGGCGCGAGGTGATGCTGGGCTATTCCGACAGCAACAAGGACGGGGGCTACGTGGCCTCGCGGCACAACGTCGCCAAGGCCGCAGGCGTGCTGTCGGCGCAGGCGCGGCGCGCGGGCGTCGACCTCTGGTACTTCCACGGCCGCGGCGGGTCGGTGGGCCGTGGCGGCGGACCGGCGGCGCAGGCGGTGATGGCGCAGCCGGCGGGAACCGTGAAGGGCCGGATCCGGGTGACCGAGCAGGGCGAGATGATCTCGCGCCGATTCGGCGAGCGGTCGACGGCGATGCGCAACCTGGAGAGCCTGGCGGCGGCGACCCTGATGGCGAGCGCGCGGCCCGACGAAGCGCCCTGCGACGCCGGCTGCGCCGACGCGCTCGAGACGCTGAGCAAGGCGTCGTTCGCGGCGTATCGGGAGCTGGTCTACGAGGACCCGGGCTTCGAGGATTTCTTCTGGGGCGCCACGCCGATCTCGGAGATCGTGGGGCTGAACATCGGCAGCCGGCCGGCCTCGCGCACCAAGAGCCGCCGCATCGAGGACCTGCGCGCGATCCCGTGGGTGTTCTCGTGGTCGCAGGCGCGCTTCATGCTGCCGGCCTGGTTCGGCTTCGCCGGCGGGGCCGCGAAGGCGGGGCTGTCGGTCGCCGACCTGAAGGACCTGCTGGCCGACCAGGTGTTCGCGGCGATGGTCTCCAACATGGAGGTGGCGCTCGCCCAGTCCGACATGGCGATCGCCGCGAAGTACGCGGCCCTGCATCCGAAGGGCGGGGCGATCTTCGAGCGCATCAGGGCGGAACACGGCCGGGCGATCGAGCTGGTGCTGGCGATCCGCGGCGGGACCCGGCTGCTGGACAACCATCCGCAGATGGCCGAGTCCGTGTCGCTGGCGGCCGAGGTCGTGGACCCGCTGAACCACCTGCAGGTGGAGCTGCTGGCGCGCCGCCGGGCCGGCGACGACGACCCGCAACTGAAGCTCGCCATCCAGCTCACGGTGGCCGGCGTCGCCGCGGGCCTGCGCAATACGGGGTGATGGCGGGTCGCTGGAGGCCCCGTCCGCTCGAACCATCACGAGCGCGTTCGTGTGCATGCTGTATGCCGGGGTTGAATCGAGAGAGGCGCTGACGCGCCGACGAAGGCCGATGGTCCCCCCGGTGGCCTGCCATATCCTTGCCGCGATGGTCGGCCAACGGAGCCTCATGCGCGCACTTCTTCTCGTCCCCGTTCTGCTGGCCCTGCCGGTTTGCGCTCACGCCGAGCCGGCACAGGAGGCGCGTTCGGCGACGGCGGCCTGCCTCTCGGCGATCATCGACAACGCGCCGGTCGAGGACATCGACGGCGACGACGTGACCATCCGGCGCGGCAAGGACCCGGTGAGCTGCACGGTCAGGGTGACGGCCGGCGAGCCGGTGCTGATCCGCGACGCCGTCATGGTGGCGCTGAAGCGTCGGGCCGAGATATTCAGCCCCGCGAAGACCCGCTGGGAGCCCGGCCGCTGGGCGTCACGCGAGACGTTCTGCAACCTCCCGGGCCGTCGGGCCGTCGCGGCCTTCCTGTCGACCTCTAAGCCGGGGCTCCAGCCGGTGGCCACCGTGACCGTGTTCGAAACGAAGGAGCGCGACCAGCGCTGCGACCGCGACGCCGGCGTCCAGACCGTCGCCGCCGCAGAGGCCCCGCCGCCGCCGACCGCCCTGGCGGCCGAGGAAAAGACTGCGCCCGAGCCCACGCTTCTGCCCATCGCGCCCAAGGCCGAGAAGCCGAAGAAGGGCCTGCGCGAGCGGTTGGGCCTGGGGAAGAAGGACTGACCGCCACACCCGCTCATTCCCCGCATTCGCGGGGGTGAGTCGCGGGGAGCTCCAGGCCTGGGCGCCCGCGTCGCGGCGGCCCTAAGGCGCGGCTTTGGCGGCGGAGGCTTCGCGGTCCTTGGCGCGCCCGCCGGCCAGGATGTTGGCGAGCGCGTAGTTGCCTTCGTGGCAGGCGAACTCGAACGTCCGCGCGGTGCTGGCGCGGTAGGGGTGCTCGCCGCGCCAGGCCTGGGTGTAGTTGGCGGGATCCTCGACGACGAAGCTGTAGATCAGCTCGGCGGGCGCGGTGCGGGCGAAGCGCTCGACGATGCGGGCGCCGGAGGACAGGGGGATCCAGTCGCCCGCGTTCCAGCGCCAGCGGTCGTTGGGGCTGAGGTTGGCCGTCTCGACGACCAGGGTGTCGCCCTCCCAGCGCCCGACGCTGTCGCCCATCCACGGACGGATGACGGCGGGCAGGTGCGGCGTGTTCAGCCGGATGATCCGAACCTCGTGGTTCTGCTCGCCCGAGAGCACGACCGCGTCGCGGGTCTGGACGATCAGCAGGTGGTCGCGGTTGGTGATCGGGGCGGCGACGCCGCCACCGCCGCCCAGCAGGCAGCGCTCGTCGAACGGACGGGCCTCGGGATCGTCGTAGACCTCCTCGTCCTTCAGCGCCTTTTCCGCGGCCGCGCGGCTCTGCGGCGTGAAGGGCAGGCGGCCGTCGGCGGGATCGACGATCTGCGACGAGCGGATCTCGCCGAGGACGCGCGCCAGCCCGTTGGGCTTCTCGAAGCGGTCGTCATCCTGGACGTTGTCGAGTTCCGGCGCCGGCGCGTTCGGGTCGACCGGGGCGATGACCTTGTCGTAGCGGCCGAAGCGCCTGGCCTCGTAGGCGGCGGCCTCGTAGGGCGTGGCGACGAGCGCGGCGAAGCCCTTGGGCCGCTGCAGGATCGTCATGGAGTCGTTGTCCCACTGCCCCTGCAGGTCGGGCTGGCCGTAGGCGGTGCGCGGGGCGCGATAGGTCTGGGCCTCTGCGGCGGTCGCCGCGACGAGGACCAGGATCAGGAATGCGCGCGCCGCCATGCGTCAGGCGTTGCGCGCCATCAGGCCGCCGTCAACGGGAATGGTGACGCCGGTGATGTAGGACGAGGCCGGCAGGCACAGGCTGAGCGTCACGTGGGCGACTTCCTCGGGGCGGCCGTAGCGGCGCATGGCGGTGCGGCGCCTGGCGAAGGTCTGCTTGTCGGCCTCGGGGATGTTCTGGGTCATGCCGGTCATGATCGGGCCGGGGCAGACGCAGTTGACCGTGATGCCTTCCGGGCCGAGCTCGACGGCCAGCGCGCGGGTGAGGCCGGTGACGCCGGCCTTGGCGGCCGAGTAGGGGCTGTCGCGGCTGGTTGCGCCCAGCGCCTCGGTGGACGCGATGTTGACGATGCGCGGGGCCCTCGACCTGCGCAGGTGGGGCAGGGCGGCGCGGATGATCCGCTGGTGGGCGGTCAGCAGCACCGAGACGGCGCGGTCCCAGACGGCGTCGTAGTCGGCCGAGTCGATCGGCGAGAAGGCCGAGATGCCGGCGTTGTTCACGACGCTGTCCAGCCCCCCGAAGCGCTCGACGACCTCGGCGATCACCCTGCGGATGGACTCGGGGTCGGAGACGTCGAGGGCCCAGGCGTGGGCGGAGAGGCCCCTGGCCGTGAGCGCGTCGGCGACGGGCTGGGCGCGATCCAGGGTGACGTCGGTGACGGCGACGTGCGCGCCGTCGGCGGCGAACACCTGCGCAGTGGCCTCGCCCATGCCGCTGCCGGCGCCGGTGACGAGGGCCACGAGGCCCCGGACGGTCCTCACGTCGGTTCTGCTTTCACTCATGTCTACCGCCCCTGAAACACCGGCTCGCGCTTCTCCATGAAGCTGGCGACGCCTTCCTTGTGATCCTCCGTCTGCATGAGCAGGCGGATCTTCTCGATGGCCCAGGCCCCGATCTCGCGCGGGTCGCCGTAGGCGTACTTGGTGAGGCCCGCCTTCAGGTGGCGCACGGCCAGCGGCGGGTTGGCGGCGATCCTGCCGGCCAGGGCGCGGGCGGCGGGCAGCAGGCCGTCGTGCGGCGTGACCTGGGTGACGAGGCCGATGCGGAGCGCCTCGGCGGCGTCGAAGATGTCGCCGGTGAAGAGCAGTTCGGCCGCCTTGGCGGGGCCGACGATGGCGGGCAGGCGGTAGAAGCCGCCCACGTCGCAGACGAGGCCGCGTTTCACGAACAGCTCGCCGAACCTCGCCTTCTCCGAGGCGACGCGGATATCGGCGAAGAGCGCCAGCTCCATGCCCCAGCCGACGGCGGCGCCGTTGACGGCGGCGATGATCGGCTTGTCGCACTCGAGCGCCGCCATGGCCGCGGGCGTGGCGGTGAAGGTCACCGGCATCGGGGCGCGGGAGACCGGTTTCGGGCCGGCCATGATCTCGCCGACGTCGTCGCCGGAGCAGAAGGCAGGGTCGGCGCCGGTCAGGATCACGCAGCGGACCTCCGGGTCGGCGGCGGCGAGGCGCAGGCTCTTCTCCAGCTCGTCGTAGGCGGGGAAGTTCAGCGCGTTGCGCCGGTGCGGCCGGTTCAGCGCGATCGTCGCGACGTGGTCTTCGAGCGTCACCAGCGTGTGCTCGAAACCGGCCGCGGTTTCCATGAGGCTGGGCATTGATGGTCCTCCCGCGGCGCATGCTTCGCCCGGCGCCGGACAAGGTCAACGGTGACGCCCGGTCACTGCGGCCGCCGACTTCCCCCGCAACGGCCCTGGCTGTAGGCTTTCGCAGAACCTGTTCTCCGGGAATTGGGAATGAGAGCTGCTTCGTTCTTCGCCGCCGCCCTGGTCCTCGCCGTTTCCGCGCCCGCGTTCTCGCAGGACGGCGCCCCGGCCCCAGCGCCGCCGTCGTCGATGGGCACGCCTTCGAACTTCCTCTCGTACAACGACATCGCGACGACGAATCTGCCGGGCTTCGAGACGCGCCGGCAGATGTGCTTCAACGGCCGCGCCGTCACCGGCGCGAACCGCGTCGGCGACCGGGTCGTGTACGTCCAGAGCCGGGGCAGCGGGATCTTCCGTCTCGAGATGTCCGAAGGCTGCGGCGCGCTGAAGGCGGCCGAGAAGCTGAGCGTCCGGTCCGCCATCGGACAGGAGGTGTGTGCGGGTGGCGCGCCGGCGACGCTGGTGCTCAAGACCGCGGCCGGCTCCAAGACGTGCAGGATCGAGCAGGTCCGGCGCCTGACCGCCACGGAGCTGGCCGCCCTGACGAGCGCCGCCGCGCGCTGAGCCCCGCACCGGCCGCGAGCCTGCCGCACGGTCAGTCTTGCCAGCCCCAGCCGGGCGGACGAAGCATGGCGCCGGACAAGCGTTCGGGAGGCGCGCATGGCGGAATTCCGCACCATCGACAGCGGCCAGGCCAGGATCCGCGTCGCCGTGGAGGGCGAGGGGCCGCTGGTCCTGATGGTCCACGGCTTTCCGGAGAGCTGGTACTCCTGGCGCCACCAGATGGGGCCGGTCGCCCAGGCGGGGTTCACGGCCGCGGCCATCGACGTGCGCGGCTATGGCGGCTCGGACAAGCCGCATCCGATCGAAGCCTACGACATGGAGAGCCTGACGGCCGACGTGGCGGGGGTCGCCAGGGCGCTGCAGCCCGATGCGCCGGCCATCCTGTTCGGCCATGACTGGGGCGCGCCGATCGTCTGGAACACCGCGCTGTCGCGGCCCGACGCGATCCGCGCCGTGGCGGGACTGTCGGTGCCGTTCACCGGGGTCCCGACCAGGCCCTTCACGGACATCTTCAAGGAGCTCTTCACCGACAAGGGCCTGTTCTTCTACCAGGCCTGGTTCCAGGAGGTCGGCCCGCCCGAGGCGGAGGCGGAGAAGGATGTCCGCGACTTCCTGCGCAAGTTCTACTTCGGCATCGCCGGCGAGGCGCCCGACGGCTCGTGGCCGATGAAGAAGCACGGCGCGAGCCTGCTGGAGGGAATGAAGGATCCGGGCCAGTTCCCCGCCTGGCTGACGGCGGCGGATCTCGACTACTACGTGGGCGAGTTCGAGCGGTCGGGCTTCCGCGGCCCGATCAGCCGCTACCGCAACCATGAGCGCGACTTCGCCTGGCTGCAGCAGTTCCAGGGCCGGAAACTGGATATGCCGACACTGCTGATCGGCGGCGACCGCGACCCGGCGTTCAACGGCTTCGGCCGCATCCCCGACCCCGGCGCGCTGATGAGGACGCAGGTCACCGACCTGCGCGGCGTCCACGTGCTGAGCGGCTGCGGCCACTGGACCCAGCAGGAGCGGCCCGCCGAGGTGAACACCCTGCTCGTCGACTGGCTGAAGGGACTCTGATCATGGCCGACCTCGAACTGCGCCAGGACGGCGACGTGATTTGGGCCACCATGAACCGGCCCGAGCGGCTGAACGCGCTGTCGCGCGGGCTGGTGAAGGACCTGCGGGAATTCTTCGTCGACCTCTACTGGCGCAAGGACGTGCGCGTGGTGGTGCTGACGGGGGCGGGCAACGCCTTCTGCGCCGGGCTGGACCTGAAGGAGACGACCGGCAGCGGCAACCGCGACGGCCGCCGCTCGATCGGCGCGGGGCTGACCAGCCAGCGCGAGATCAGCGAGATCGTGATGGCGATGCGGCGCTGCCCGCAGCCGATCGTCGCCTGCGTGAACGGCGCGGCGGCCGGCGGCGGCTTCGCGCTGGCGCTGGCCAGCGACATCCGGATCGCGACGCCGAACGTGCGCATGAACGCCGCCTTCATCCGCATCGGGCTGTCGGCCTGCGACATCGGGGTGAGCTACTTCCTGCCGCGGATGGTCGGGGCGTCGATCGCCGCCGAGTACATGCTGACCGGCCGCTTCATCGACGCCAGGCGCGGCCATGAGCTGGGACTGATCAACAAGGTCGTCGAGAAGGATCAGTTGGAGGCCGAGGCGCAGGGCTACGTCGACGACATGCTGCACGCGACCCCGCTGGGGCTGCGGCTCACCAAGGAGTGCCTGAACCACGCCATCGACGCGCAGGGACTGGAGGCCGCCATAGCGATGGAGGACCGCAACCAGATCCTGGCCAGCTCGGACGGCGACTTCGGCGAGGGCGTCGCGGCGTTCCTGGAGAAGCGCAGGCCGGTGTACTCGCGTCGGGAAGGCTGAGGGTCTGAAATGCCGCCCTCCGGGAGTGATCGTTTGAACTCACAGCCCTCTTCCTCGACGGAGGAGGGTAGGGTGGGAGGAGCAGAAGGACGGCGCTGGTGATCGAGCTCTGGCACTGCGACGACGCGCGCTCGTTCCGGCCGCTGTGGACGCTGGAGGAACTGGGGCTGCCCTACCGGCTGCACCTGCTGCCGTTCCCGCCGCGGGTGCGCGAGCCGGCGTACCTGGAGATCAATCCGCTCGGGACCATTCCGGCGATGAAGGACGGCGACACCTTCATGACCGAGAGCGCGGCCATCACGCAGTATCTCGTGACCCGCTACGGGCCGAGCGACCTGGCCGTGCCGCCCGACGATCCGGCCTATGGCGCGTGGCTGAACTGGCTGCACTTCGGCGAGGCGACGCTGACGTTCCCGCAGACGCTGGTGCTGCGCTACCGGCAGTTCGAGCCGGGGCGGGCCGAGGTGGTGGCCGACGACTACGCCAAGTGGTTCCTGAGCCGGCTGCGGCAGGTGGACCGCGCGCTGCAGAAGGGCGACTGGCTGTGCGCCGGGCGGTTCACGGCGGCCGACATTTCCGTGGGTTACGCGCTGCTGCTCGCAAAGCAGCTAAAGCTCGACGTGAAGTTCTCGCCGGCGATCCACGCCTACTGGGACCGGTTGGCGGCCCGCGACGGGTTCAAGGCCGCCAAGGCCGCGCAGAAGACGGAGGCGCAGGCGTCATGACGATCACGCTGTACGACCACCCGCTCTCGCCCTACGCCCAGAAGGTCAAGATCGCGCTGCGGGAAAAGGGCCTCCCATTCGAGACGCCGATGCCGGGCGGGCTCGGGGCCGGCGGCGCGGGCGGCGACTTCGTGGCGGCGAGCCCGCGGGCCGAGGTGCCGGCGCTGGTGGACGGCGACGTCCGCGTCTTCGATTCCACCATCATCCTGGAATACCTGGACGACGCCTATCCCGACCCGGCGATGCGGCCGGCGTCGGCGTCCGAGCGGGCGCGGGTGCGGATGCTGGAAGAGGTGATGGACACTCACTTCGAGGCCATCAACTGGGGCATCTCGGAGATCCGCTGGTTCGGCCGCGCCAAGGGCGCGGAGGCCGAGGCGCTGCTCGCGGCGGCGAAGGCGCAGACGCAGGCCTTCTACGCCTGGCTGGAGAAGCAGCTCGGCGACCGCGAGTGGTTCAACGGCGCGTCGTTCGGCTGGGGCGACCTGTCGGTGGTCCCCTACGTCAACGGCTCGGTGGGCCAGGGCAACCCGCCGGCCGCCGGCACGAAGCTGGCAACCTGGCTGGCGCGGGCCAACGCGCGCCCGTCGGTGGCCGCCTGCGTCGCCGACATCGCCGCGCTGAACGCGAACGGCCCGACCATGCCCAACGTCGCCGAGCTGGTGGAGAAGGGCCTCTTCAAGCGCGAATACCGCGATCACCGCCTGGAGTGGATGATCAAGTCCGGCGGCCTCGACGTGGTCGTGAAGGGCCTGGCGCGCGACAACATCCGCTTCGCGCCGCAGTTCGGCTGACGTGGGGACCCGTAGATGACCGCCGAGATCATCCTGCACCACTACGACACCTCGCCGTTCTCGGAGAAGGTGCGGCTGATGCTGGGCATCAAGGGCCTGGCGTGGCGCTCGGTGATCCAGCCGGTGATCATGCCGAAGCCGGAGCTGATCCCGCTGACCGGCGGCTACCGCCGCATCCCCGTGATGCAGATCGGGGCCGACGTCTACTGCGACAGCCAGGTGATCCTGGCCGAGATCGAGCGGCGGCATCCGAAACCGCCGGTGGCGCGCGGCGCCGACTGGGCGGTGAACCTCTGGGCGGACCGCATGTGGTTCCAGTCGTCGGTGGCGGTGATCTTCGCCGAGATCGGGGACAACATCCCCAAGGCGTTCGCCGACGACCGCGAGAAGCTGTCGGGCCGGCCGTTCGACGTGGCGGCGATGAAGGCCGCAGCCCCGTTCGCGCGGGCGCAGTGGCGGGCGTTCGCGGCGTGGCTGGAGGACGGCCTGGGCGGCGGCGATTTCCTGGGCGGCGCGACACCGTCGCTGGCCGACGTCGCAGCCTGGATGAACGTCTGGTGGGCGGGCGGGGCGGCGCGCAGGACGACCGACGAACTGCTGGCGGGCTTCGACCGCACCAGGGCCTGGGCCGAGCGGGTGCGCGGCATCGGCCACGGCAGGCGCAGCGAGATGCCGCCGGCGGAGGCGCTGGCCGTCGCGGCGAGGTCGGAACCCAGCGACGACGTGGCCTGCGATCCGAACGACCCGTCGGGCGTGAGGAAGGGCGACCGGGTGGTCGTCCAGGCCGACGACTACGGGCGCGACCCCGTCGAGGGCGTGCTCGTGGGGCTCTCCAGAGACCGCGTGACCCTGGCCCGCGAATGCGGCGAGCTGGACGTCGCGCATGTGCATTTCCCGCGCGCCGGCTACGTTCTGGCGAAGCGCTGAAGAGAGGACCGAGACGATGAACGACCGCGTGAGCATCACCATCGAAGGCGGCGTCGCCGACGTGCGCCTCAACCGCGCCGACAAGATGAACGCCCTGGACAACGCCATGTTCGAGGGGCTGATCCAGGCCGGCGAGCGGCTGAAGCGCGAGCCGGGCCTGCGGGCCGTGGTGCTCTCGGGCGACGGCAAGTCGTTCTGCGCGGGCCTGGACACGTCGAACTTCGGCGCGATGGCGTCGGGCGCCCGCTCCGGGGGGCAGAGCAGCGCGGGCGGCGATCTCGTCACCGCCAACCGCACGGCCGGCGGCTCGAACCGGGCGCAGCACGCGGTGATGGTCTGGCGCGAGATCCCGGTGCCGGTGATCGCGGCGGTGCATGGCGTGGCCTACGGCGGCGGCTACCAGTTGCAGCTCTCGGCCGACCTGCGCTTCGTCACGCCGGACGCGAAGCTGTCGGTGTTCGAGATCCGCTGGGGCCTGATCCCCGACATGGCCGGCATGGCGCTGCTGCGCGGTCTGGTGCGCGACGACGTGGCCCGGGACCTGACCTACTCGGGCCGGATCTTCTCGGGCGAGGAGGCGTTGCAGATGGGCCTCGCGACCCGCGTCTGCGCCGACCCGCACGCCGAGGCGCTGGCCTATGCGAGGGAGGTCGCCGCCAAGAACCCGCACGCGATCCGCGCGGCGAAGCGGCTGCTGAACATGGCCGACGAGGCCGGCAAGTCCGAGATCCTGATCGAGGAGAGCCGCGAGCAGGTGGCGCTGATCAGCTCGCCGAACCAGGTGGAGGCCGTGATGGCCAACATGCAGAAGCGGGCGCCGAGCTTCGCCGACACCGAGGTCGAGACGCCGGCGCCGGTTCCGTTCGGCGCCTCGCAGTAGGCGCGCCTCCCCGGCTTCAGCCGCGGCCGATGAACGGCATCTGCGTGGCCATCACGGTCATGAACTGCACGTTGGCGGAAAGCGGCAGGCCGGCCATGTAGACGACGGCGTCGGCGACGGCCTGGACGTCCATGGTGGGCTCCGGCTTCAGCGTGCCGTCGGCCTGGGGTACGCCGCCGGCCATGCGGGCGGTCATCGGAGTGGCGGCGTTGCCGATGTCGATCTGGCCGCAGGCGATGTCGTAGGCGCGGCCGTCCAGCGCGGTGGAGCGGGTCAGGCCGGTGATCGCGTGCTTGGTGGCGGTGTAGGCGATCGAGCGGGGACGCGGGGCGTGGGCCGAGATCGAGCCGTTGTTGATGATGCGCCCGCCGCGGGGGTCCTGATCCTTCATCAGCCGGAACGCGGCGCGGGTGCAGAGGAACGCGCCCGTCAGGTTGACGTCGACGACGCGCTTCCAGTGTTCGAGGCTGTGGTCCTCCAGGGGCGTGGGCGGGGCGCCCGAGCCCGCGTTGTTGAACACCAGGTCGAGGCGGCCGAAGCGATCCTTCGTGGCCGCGAAGAGCGCATCGACCGAGGCTTCCTCGGCGACGTCGGTCGGGTGGACCAGGCACGGCGCGCCTTCGCCCAGCGCCGCGGTCCCGGCCAGTTCCGCCTCGCGGCGGCCGGCCAGGGCGACGGACCATCCGCAATTGAGTAGCGCCAGGGACACAGCCCGCCCTATCCCTGTGCCTGCGCCGGTGACGATCGCGACCTTAGCCATTGCGCTCTCCCTCGGGCGTCAGTAGCCCTCCTGCCCTGGCCGCACCACACCTACGAGAGATCATGCCCGCTCTGCCGCCCCCTCCGGCCGACGTCGAGATCGTGATCGTCCACCCGCCGCGGCTGGCGCCGCTGGGGGGCGACGCCGCGTTCAGCGCGGTGCAGATCCTGCCCGCGGCGCTCCGTGCGGAGCCGCGCCTGGACGAGGCCCTGAAGACCGCGCCCGGCGTCTCCCTGTTCCGCCGCACGAACTCGGGCGCCGCCAATCCGACGACGCAGGGCCTGTCGCTGCGCGCGATCGCGCCGTCGGGCGCCGGTCGGGCGCTGGTGACGCTGGACGGCGCGCCGCAGAACGACCCGTTCGGCGGCTGGGTGATCTGGAGCGCGCTGCCGAGCGAGGGAATCGAGAGCGCCAACGTGATCCGCGGCGCCGGCTCGGGACCTTACGGCGCGGGCGCCCTGACGGGGGTCATCGCGCTGTCGGAACGCGGCGCGGGCGAGGGGGTGGCGGTGGCCGAGCTTTCGGCCGGCGAACGCGAGAGCTTCCGGGCCGCGGCGTCGGGCGGCGGGCCGGGCTGGCTGCTGACGGCGGCGGCGTCGCACACCGACGGCTACTACGCCGTGCGCGGACCCCGTCGCGGGGCGGCGGACGAGAAGCTGAAGCTGGGCGACGGCTCTGTGGCGCTGAGGCTCCAGCACGACTTCGGCGGCATCGAGACGGCGCTGCGGCTCGGCGCGTTCACGGTGCGCCAGAACGCGGGGTTGCGCGGGGCGCGCTCCAACGCCTCGGGCACGAACGCGACGCTGACCCTGGCGCAGCCGGCGAGCGAGGGCGTCGGCGGGTGGCGATTGCAGGGCTGGGTGCGCACGTCGGACCTGGAGAACAGTTCGGTGGCGGTGGCCGCCAACCGCGCGACGACGACGCCCGCCAACGACCAGTACTCGACCCCGGCGCGCGGCTACGGCGTCAACGCCGCCTGGCAGTGGATGCAGGGGCCGGCGGCGCTGGAGGTCGGCGTCGACGCGCGCCTCACCGACGGGACCGAGCGGGAGAAGTTCCGGTTCCTCAACGGGACCTTCACGCGGCTGCGCGAGGCGGGCGGCAAGACCTCGGTGGTCGGGGCTTACGCCGAGGCGGCGCTGGACGAAGGCCCGTGGCTGGTGACCGGCGGCGTCCGCCTCGACCGCAGCCGCGCCTACGACGCCCAGCGGCTGGAGCGTGACGCGCAGACCGGCGCGACGACGCTGAACCTGGCGACGCCGAACCGCTCGGATACGACCCCGACGGGCCGCCTCGGCGTGCGCTACGAGGCGGCGGACGGGATCTACGTCCGCGGCGCGGCCTACGCAGGCTTCCGGCCGCCGACGTTGAACGAGCTGCACCGGCCGTTCCGGGTCGGCAACGACATCACCGAGGCCAACCCGGACCTGAAGCCCGAGACGCTGACGGGCATCGAGGCGGGGCTGGACGGCGAGGGGCCGGTCCGCTGGCGCGGGACGGTGTTCTACAACCGGCTGAAGGACCCGATCACCAACGTGACCCTGCTGGTGGGCCCGGCGACGCATCCGGTGGCCGGCGTGATCCCGGCGGGCGGCACTCTGCGGCAGCGTCAGAACGCCGGCGCGATCGAGGCCTGGGGCGTCGAGGGCGAGGCGTTCGGTGCGGTGGCCGAGGCGGCGACCTGGCGCGCGGCCTTCGCCTACACCGACGCCGAGGTGCATGGCGGGACGAGTGCGCCGCAACTGACGGGCCTGCGCCCGGCGCAGACGCCGAAGTGGACCGTGACGAGCGGGATCGACTGGCGGGTGGCGGAGGCCGTGCGGCTCTCGGCGGACCTGCGCTACGAGAGCATGCGCTTCGAGGACGACCTTAACAGCCGCCGGCTTGGCGCGGGCGTGCAGCTCGACGCGCGGGCGACCTGGCGGTTCGCGCCGAACGTCGAGGCCTTCGCGGCCGCCGAGAACCTGGCCGGCGGCAAGCTGGAGGTCGGCGAGACGGCCGACGGCGTCGAGAGCTATGCCGCGCCGCGCACCTTCCGCGTGGGCTTCACGTATCGTCGGTAGGCGCTAGCATCGCCTGGCTCCGGGGAGGATGCGATGCAGCCGATCGACTATCCCAAGGCGCTGGGGACGGCGGTCCTGGTCCTGGCGCTGAACATGCTGGTCACGACGGCGGCGATCTTCGCCTGGTCGCTGCTGGTCGATCCGGGCCATGAGGCGGCCTACTATCAGGCGGGCGCGCCGAAGATCGCGGCCCTGACGGCGCCGCTCGGCGGCGCGGCGCTGCTTTGCCTGGCGAGTTGGGTTCTCGGCCGCCGGCGGCCCGGGCGGCACGCGCTGCTGTTCGCGGCGACGATCTGGGCGGCCTACGCCGTCATCGACATCGCCGTGGGCCTGCCGATGGCGACGCCGGCGCAACTGTTCACGCCGGTGTTCGCCGTCTCGCTGGGCGCGGGGCTGCTGGCGTCCCTGATCGGCGGTTCGCTGGCGGCGCGCCGCGACGCCGCGGCGGGCTGAGCGGCCCCCTACGCGGGCGCGTCCGGGAACAACTCCTCATGGCGACGGCAGATCGTCGGCCACAGGGCCGCGGCCTGCGGCAGCTCCAACTCGAACTCGCGCGCCAGCAGTGCCACGAAGGCGTCGGGGTCTGGGATCAGATGCTCGTCCTTGCGGTCGGCCTTCACGCGGCGGAAGAGCCGCCCGCGCAGCATCCGGATCTCGTCGGGCATGTGCCGCTGCGCGATGGCGACCATGACGAACGGCGATTGCGGCGAGGTCTGGAGTTCGCCGCACACCCGGGCCAGCAGCGCCGGATCGGCCGGCCGCGTCGTGAAGTCGAAACTCGGAGCGCCGCCCAGGGGGTGGTTGTGGAAGCGCCACCACCCGGCGTCTAGCTGCTCGAGCCTGTAGGCGTAACCATCTGAGATCACGGGGCCTTCGCGCAGGGGGAAGGGCTCCCGCGGGCCGTCGCCGAAACCCACGTCGGCGATCCAGGGTTCGCCGTTCACGTCGACCATCAGCACGAGATGGTTGCCGACCGCGTCGTCGCCCCGCGTGGCCCGATGCACGCCCCCCGCCAGCCGGGTGACCTCGAAGCCGATCGCGTCCAGCGCCGCGCCGAGGACGCCGTTCATCTCGTAGCACCAGCCGCCGCGGCCGCGCCGGACGATCTTGTCGAACGCGGCGGCCGGGTCGGGGGTCAGCGGGGTTCCGAACTGGACGTCGAAGCTCTCGTAGCTGACGCCGAGCGCGTGCGCGCGATGCACCGCCCTGAGCGTCGCCAGGTCGGGCCGGGCGTCGCCCGTGTAGCCGATGCGGTCGAAGTAGGCCTGCAGGTCCATGCGGCAGAGGTAAGGGCGGGTGCGGGGCGTCGCCAGAGCCATTCGACGGCGTCGCGGCGGTCCACTTCGCGTTTGGCGCGCCAGCGGTTAGTCTGATCGAAACAACGGTATGGGGCGGAAGCGATGGCGATCGACCAGGCGATGAGCCGGCGGCTGGTGCTGGGAACGGGCGCAGGCGCGCTCATCGCGCCGACGGCGTTCGCGCAGGCGGCCGGGCCGGTGGTCGAGACCGCGGCCGGCAAGGTGCGGGGCTACGAGGCGGGCGGCGTGAAGGTCTTCAAGGCGATACCCTATGGCGACACGACGGCCGGCGCGAACCGCTTCATGCCGCCGAAGCCGCCGAAGTCCTGGACCGGCGTGAGGGACTGCCTCGTCTACGGCCCGGCGACGGCGCAGGGCAGCGGCGCGACGCCGGGGCGGGCCGTGGGGCCCTATCCCAGCCTCTATCGCGGCGCGCCCGAGGCGCAGAGCGAGGACTGTCTGATCCTGAACGTCTGGACGCCGGCGACCGACCAGGCGAAGCGGCCGGTGATGTTCTGGATCCACGGCGGCGGCTTCTCGACCGGCTCGGGTTCGTCGCCGTGGTACGACGGGACCAACGTGGCGCGGAAGCAGGATGTGGTGGTCGTGACGATCAACCACCGCCTGAACGTCTTCGGCTACTGCCATCTGGGCGGCCTCGATCCCCGGTTCGCCGACAGCTCCAACGTGGGCACGCTGGACTGCATCGCGGCGCTGCGCTGGGTGCGCGACAACATCGAACGGTTCGGCGGCGATCCCCGGCGGGTGATGGTGCATGGCCAGTCGGGCGGTGGGCGCAAGACGACGATGGTGCTGAGCACGACGCCGGCGCAGGGCTCTACCAGCGCGCGGTGGTGCAGAGCGGCTCGCAGATCCGCGTCGACAGCCTCGAGAGCGGCGACGCCAAGGCGCGGCGGCTGCTGAAGGCGCTCGACATCGCGCCCAGCGACGCGGCGCACTTGCAGGAGGTCCCGCTGCCGGCCCTGCAGGCGGCGCAGGCCAAGGCGATGGGGCCGGACGAGCAATGGATGCCGGTCGCCGGCACGCCCAGCCTGCCGACGCATCCGTTCGATCCCGCCGCGCCGGCGATGTCGCGGAACGTGCCGGTGATGATCGGGACGTGCCGCACCGAGCAGTCGGGCTTCCTGGGCGTGAATCCGGCGATGGACACGCTGTCGGACACAGACCTGCCGAAGCATCTGGAGCGCTGGCAGAAGGGGGAGGGCGAGGCGCTGGCGAAGGCCTACAGAGGCTTCTTCCCCGGCCGTTCGAACGCCGAACTGCTCTACATGGCCGCGACGGATCGCAGCTACTTCCTGGACTCGACGATCCAGGCGGGGATGCGGGCCGACGCGGGCGGCGCGAAGACCTACTACTACAGCTTCGAACGGCCGACGCCGGTGGCGGACGGGCGCTACTTCGTGCCCCACGCCGAGGAGATCCCCTTCGTCTTCGACAGCCTGAAGCACGGCGAGGGGATCGTGGGACCGCTGACGCGAGAAGCGCAGGCGCTGGCCGACAAGGTCTCTGCGCTCTGGGCCAGTTTCGCCCGCGACGGGGCGCCCAGCGCGCCGGGCGTGCCGAAGTGGACGCCGTATGACAGCCAGACCCGGCCGACGATGGTGCTGGACGACACCTGCCGGATGGTGAGCGACGTCCGCGCCGAACAGCGCAAGCTGATGCTGGGCTACGGCTCGCAGCAGATGGCGAACGGGCGGGGCTAGGCGTTCGCTTCCAGGAACCTCAGGACAGCGACCTCGAAGGCGCGAGGGCTCAACGTCGGCTTCAGGTCCAGCCGGCCCTTCTCGTAGGCCCTGAGCACGGCCGGGTGGATGTAGGCGCTGCGGGCGACGGCGGCGGTGTTGCCCAGGAGGCCGGCGACGGCCTTCACGCAGGTGTGGAGGTTGCGCTTCGCGGCGGCGACGTCGGCGCATTCGGGCATGACCAGGGTGCGGGCGGCCGCGACGGTGCCGGCCCAGGTGCGGAAGTCCTTGGCCGAGAAGTCCCCGCCCATGGCCTCGCGAATGTAGGCGTTGACGTCGGCGCTCTCGACGGCGCGCCGCCGGCCGTCGTCGTCGAGGTACTGGAAGAGGCGCTGGCCGGGCACGTCCTGGCAGGCCTTCACCACGCGGGCGAGGCGGGCGTCGTTGAACCCGGTGACATGGGCCTTGCCGCTCTTGCCCCTGAACTCGAAGCGCGCCCTGCCGCCGGCGATCTTCACGTGGCGGTCGCGCAGCGTGGTCAGGCCGAAGCTCCGGTTGGCGCGGGCGTACTCTTCGTTGCCGACGCGGACGAGCGTGGCCTCCATCACGCGGACGACGGCGGCCAGCACCTTTTCGCGGGGCAGGCCGCGGCGGGCGAGGTCGGCCGCGACGCGGCGGCGGAGCCTGGGCAGGGCGCGGCCGAAGGCCGTGAGGCGGCCGTACTTGGCCTCGCCGCGGGTCGCGCTCCAGCGCGGGTGGTAGCGGTACTGCTTGCGGTCCCGCCGGTCGCGGCCGGTGGCCTGGATGTGGCCGTTGGCCTTGGGGCTGATCCAGACGTCGGTCCAGGCGGGCGGGATGACGATGGCGCGGATGCGCTCCAGGGTCTTCGGGTCGGTGACGGATTTCCCCTGCGCGTCGCGGTAGCCGAAGCCGTGGCGGGCCGGCCTGCGCCGGATGCCGGGATCCTGGTCGCTCACGTAGGAGAGGCCCTGCGGCCTCTCCGGCACGCTCCTGTCGTCGGCCATCCCGAACCCCTCTTCGAGCGGGGCCGCAACGTGGTATGCGCGAAGCCGGTTCCGGAGCCCTCGACTTGAACTACCGCCACGCCTTCCATGCCGGGAACTTCGCCGACCTGGTGAAGCACGCCGCGCTGCTGCGCCTGCTGGCCGAGCTGACGAAGGGCGGCGGGCCCCTGACCGTGATCGACACGCACGCCGGGCGCGGGC
>NZ_JAEUMO010000116.1 GCF_016793285.1 Phenylobacterium sp. | reverse complement strand
AGGTCGGGCGAGCCGGCCACGACGTAGCGCTGCGGCGGGCCGAGCGAGACGGCCACCATGTCCTGCGCCAGGCTCTCGCCCCAGCGGACGCCGGCGTCGTAGCCCTCGGCGACGATGTCGATGAGGCCCGTCTCGCTGACGATCTCCAGCCGCACGGCGGGATGGGCGGCGAGGAAGCCCGCGACGAGCGGCGACAGCACCAGTTCCACCGCCGGCTCGGGCGCGTTGATCCTGAGCGGGCCGGCGGGTTCGGACTGCGCCGAGCGGGCCTCCGCGACCGCCTCGCCGATCTCGGCGAGGGCGGGGCCGAGGCGGTCGAGCAGCGCCGCGCCGGCCGCCGTGGGCGCGACCGAGCGGGTGGTGCGGTTCAGGAGCCGCACGCCCATGCGGGCCTCCAGGTCGCGGACGGCCTGGCTGAGCGTCGAGGCCGAGACGCCGCGCTCGACCGCGGCGCGGCGGAAGTTGCGGTGGCGGGCGACGGCGGCGAAGCTGTCGAGGGCCGGGAGGTCCAGACGTTCCATTGTTCGATATCCCGCACAGTCCGTTCAGGACAATGCCGATTATCCGGATGGCCGGCCAGCGCTATCCCAGCGCCATCGCAGGGAACGGAGGCGACGATGCAGACGCGCAAACTCGGAACGACCGGCCCCGAGGTCTCGGCCCTGGGCCTGGGCTGCATGGGGATGAGCGACTTCTACGGCGAGGCCGACCGGGCCGAGAGCCTGGCCACCATCGCCGCGGCCGTGGAGGCCGGGATCACCCTGATCGACACCGGCGACTTCTACGGCATGGGCCACAACGAGATGCTGATCGGCGAGGCGCTCCGCACGCTGCCGCGCGAGCGGCTGACGCTGAGCGTGAAGTTCGGCGGCCAGCGGGCGCCCGACCGCTCGTTCCTGGGCTTCGACGGGCGGCCGGCGGCGGTGAAGACGGCGCTGGCCTACACGCTCCAGCGGCTGGGGGTGGACCACATCGACATCTACCGCCCCGCGCGGCTGGACCCCGCCGTGCCGATCGAGGAGACGGTGGGCGCCATCGCCGACTGCATCAAGGCGGGCTGGGTGCGCCACGTCGGCCTGTCGGAAGTGGGCTCGGAGACGATCCGGCGGGCCGCGGCGGTCCATCCCATCGCCGACCTGCAGATCGAGTACAGCCTGCTGTCGCGGGGCATCGAGGACGGCGTGCTGCAGACGACGCGCGAGCTGGGCATCGGGATCACCGCCTACGGCGTGCTCTCGCGCGGGCTGATCGGCGGGGCGGCGCCGAAGCTGGACGCCGCCGGCGACTTCCGCGGCCACAGCCCGCGCTTCCAGGGCGAGAACCTGCGGAAGAACCTGGCGCTGGTGGCGGCGCTGCGGGCCGCGGCGGCCGAGGCGGGCCTGACGCCGGCGCAGGCGGCGATCGCCTGGGTGGCGGCGCAGGGCCCCGACATCGTCCCCCTGGTCGGCGCGCGGCGGCGCGAGCGGCTGGCCGAGGCGCTGGGGGGCGTCGGGGCGGCGCTCACGCCGGCGCAACTGGCGGCGCTGGAGGCGGCGGCGCCCAAGGGCGCGGCGGCCGGCGACCGCTACCCCGCGATGCAGATGGCCACGCTGGACAGCGAGCGCGGCTAGGCCGGGCAGGCGCGCGGGCCTGCCCGCACTGGACATCGCCGACCCGACGCCCCATCCTCCGCGTTCAAACGATCGTTCGACGCCAAGGGGCCCTCCCCGATGTTCATGCGCTTCTTCACCGAGCTCCGCGAAGCCAAGGTGCCGGTGACCCTCAAGGAATACCTCGTCCTCATGGAGGCGATGGACAAGCAGGTCATCGACCGCACGGTCGACGACTTCTACTATCTGTCGCGCTCGGCCCTGGTGAAGGACGAGAAGAACCTCGACAAGTTCGACAAGGTCTTCGGCCACGTCTTCAAGGGGCTGGAGAAGGTCGACGGCGAAGCCATCGACATCCCGGCCGAGTGGCTGAAGAAGCTCGCCGACAAGTTCCTCACCGACGAGGAGAAGGCGATGATCGAGGCCATGGGCGGCTTCGACAAGCTGATGGAGGAGCTGGCCAAGCGGGCGAAGGAGGGGAACGAGGGCAAGGACGGCGAGAACGGCCAGCGGGGCGGTCGCCCCGACGGCTCGAACCCGTTCGGCGCGAACGGCTATCACCCGGAAGGCATCCGCGTCGGCCAGGAGAAGGGCCGGCACGGCCGCGCCATCAAGGTCTGGGACAAGCGCGAGTACAAGAACCTCGACGACCAGGTCGAGCTCGGCACGCGCAACATCAAGGTCGCCCTGCGCCGCCTGCGCAAATGGGTCCGCGACGGCTCCGTGGAGGAGCTGGACATGGACAAGACGATCAAGGGCACGGCCGAGAAGGGCTACCTCGACATCAACATGCGCCCCGAGCGCCGCAACAAGATCAGCGTGCTGCTGTTCCTGGACATCGGCGGCTCGATGGACAGCCACATCAAGATCTGCGAGGAGCTGTTCAGCGCGGCGCGCACAGAATTCAAGAACATGGAGTTCTACTACTTCCACAACTGCCTCTATGAGAGCGTGTGGAAGGACAACCGGCGTCGTCACGCCGAGAAGCTGAACACCTACGACATCCTTCACAAGTTCCCGCACGACTACAAGATCATCTTCGTGGGCGACGCCACGATGAGCCCCTACGAGATCACCTATCCGGGCGGCTCGGTGGAGCACTGGAACGAGGAGGCGGGCGCGATCTGGATGGACCGCGTGAGCCAGATCTACGACTCGGTCGTGTGGCTGAACCCGACGGCCGAGCGCCACTGGGACTACACGCCCTCGATCGGCCTGATGAAGCAACTGGTGGGCGATCGCATGTTCCCGCTCACCATCGACGGCCTGGAGAAGGCGATGAAGGAGCTTTCGCGCTGATCCTGTCGCGCGGTCGCCGTCTTCGGCCTAGGTTACGGTAACGCTTCAAGGGATTCGCATGACCGATCCCCTCACCCACGATCCGCCCGACACCGAGGAGGCCCAGGCCGCGACCAAGGCCGCGGTGTTCAGCGCGGCCGAGCGGCTGTTCGCCCTGCACGGCTTCCAGAACGTGTCGGTGCGCGACATCACCGCCGAGGCCGGCGTCAACCTGGCCAGCGTGAACTACCACTTCGGCGCCAAGGACGCCCTGCTGTTCGAGATCTTCCGGCGGCGGACCAGCGAGCTGAACCGCGAGCGCGCGCGGATGCTGCACGAGGCGACGGCGCGGCAGGGCGGCCGGCCGCGGGTGCGCGACATCCTGGAGTGCTACTTCGCCCCGCCGATGCGCTGGGCCTCGCCCGACAACGACCGCCGCATCTCGATGCAGTTCATCATCCGCGCCCGCTCCGAGGGCACGGCGGAGATGCGCGAGGTGCTGAAGACCGACGTCTCCCACCTGGAGCGGTTCGCCACGGCCCTGATGGCGGCGCGGCCCGAGCTGCCGAAGGAAGAGGTCTACTGGCGCCTGCATTTCGTGCTGGGCATGGTCCACAACAACCGCTTCGCCGAGTTCGACCGGCTGCACCACCTCTCGGGCGGCCTCACCCGCGAGGGCGACGTCGAGGGCCTGCTGAAGCGCATGCTGGATTTCGCCGAAGCCGGCTTCTGCGCCTAGGTGCGGCGCCTCCTCCTCAGCGCCGGCGCGCTGCGGTTTCTCGACGCCTTCGTCCTCATCGGCCCCTTCTACACGGTGATGTTCGCCGAACGCGGCCTGACGCCGGCGCAGATCGGCGTGGTCCTGGCGGCGTGGTCGGGCATGTGCGTCGTGCTGGAGGTGCCCTGCGGCGTGCTCGCCGACCGCTTCTCGCGACGATGGCTGATGTCGGTGGCGCAACTGATGCGATGCGTCGGCTTCGGCGTCTGGCTGGCCTTCCCGGGCTTCTGGGGCTTCCTCGTCGGCCTGATGCTGTGGGGCATGAAGAGCGCAACGCTCTCAGGCGCGTTCGAGGCGGCGGTCTTCGACGAGTTGAAGGCCCACGGCCGCGAGGTCGAGTACGTGCGGGTGTTCGGCCGCACCCAGGCCGCGCGGTTCGCCGGCGTCCTGGCGGGCGCGCTGGGCGCCGGCGCCGCCGCGCCGCTGGGCTATGACGTCCTGATCGGCGCCAGCATCGCGGTCGGCGTGGCCGCCGCGGGCGCCGCGCTCGCCCTGCCCAAGGCGCCGCGCCTGACGGCGACGCACCGCGGCGGCTACTTCGCCCACCTGCGCCGCGGCGCGGCGGAGGCGGCGCGCCTGCCCGGCGTGCCCGGCCTCCTCATCTTCATCGCCGGCATGCAGGCCGTCGCCTCGTCGCTCGCCGACTACTGGCAGCTCTTCGCGCGCGACGTGGGCCTCCCGAAGCCGGCCATCGCCCTCTTCATCGCCGCCCTGTCGGGGGTCGGCGCCGTCGCAGCGGCGCAGGCGCACCGGCTGCGCGCGCTGCCGATGAAGGCGCTGTACGTCATGCTGACGGCGGCCGGCCTGGCCGTGGTCGCCGCGGCCCTCACCTACCGCGTCTGGTCCGTCGGGTTCCTGCTGGTCTACGGCGCAATCCTGTGGCTCGTGGACACCAACGTCGACGCCCGCTTCCAGCATGCGCTCCGGCCCGAGACCCGCGCCACCGTGGCCTCGGTGAAAGGCTTCGCCAACCAGTGCGGAACCAGCCTCCTGATGCTGAACTTCGGGCTGATCGCCCAGGGGTCGTCGTACCAGGCTGCGTTCCTGGGCTACGGCGTCCTGCTGGCGGCGCTCGGCGCGGGCTATGCGTCCTGGGCCGCGACGCGGCGGACCTAGCGTTCGCCTTCCCGGCCTCCCCGGCACGATACTCTAGAAACCCTCCTGCGCCACGACGGCGGTGACGGCGCCACGGCGGACGGTCACCCCGCGGTAGCGGGTTTCGCCGTCGCGGTCGGCGGCGCCGGTGACGCGGATGAACTCGTCCCACTGGTCCTCGGGGGCCAGCAGGACCACGCTCTCCAGCCCCTGGTAGGCGTCGATCTCGCGGTCGACCTCCTCGCGGATGCTGCGCACGCCGGGCTTGCCGGGGTCGCGCTGGTCGAGATGGGTGGGCCGAAGGTCGCTCATGAGTGGCGAACACCGCGAGACGCGTCGAGTTCCTCCCTTGCCCTGTCATCCCGCGACTTGTTGGCGGGATGACGTTCGCGGTGGGCTACGCCACCAGCCTCCAGGCGAACTTCAGGTCCTCCACGAACGCGTCGTAGGCCTGCGTCCTGGCCTTCTCGTCGGGGAGGCGGAGCAGGAACGCGGGGTGCCAGGTGACGACGCCCCGGGCCTGGTCGGGGAGCTGGAACGCCTCGCCGCGCGACGTCGCGACGGGCGTCGGCTTGCCGAAGACCGCGAGGCCGGCGGTCGCGCCCAGGGCCACGATCACGCGCGGGCGGACGATGCGGCGCTCGGCGTCGAGCCACCAGCGGCAGGCGGCGACCTCGCCGGCGTTCGGGGTCTTGTGGATGCGGCGCTTGCCGGCGAGCTCGTGCTTGAAGTGCTTCACCGCGTTGGTGACCCAGGTCTCGGCGCGCGGGACGCCGGCCGCCGCCAGCGCCCGGTCGAACACCTGCCCGGCCGGCCCCACGAACGGCAGGCCCGCCAGGTCCTCCCGGTCGCCCGGCTGCTCGCCGACGAACATGAGCTTCGCGCGCCGCGGCCCCTCGCCCGGCACGCCGCGGGTGGCGTCCCGCCACAGGTCGCAGCGGCGGCAGTGGTCGACGCCGGCGGCGATCTCCTCCAGCGAGGTGGGCGCCTGGCCGTCCCAGGGCGCATCGCGGCTGTTGCGGACGGCGGCCTTCACGACGCGGCGGCTGGGTTCGGTGGGGGCGGCGCGGACCATGTCGCTCGTTCGGGCCTCGGCCTGGGCGATGAGGTCGGGAATGAGGGCCGCCTCCGGGAGGTTCCGCCAGTAGCGCTTCGGCATCTCCTTGCGCATCACGGCGACCTTCAGGCGGGCCGGATTGAAGGTCGAGGCGTAGTAGGTCTTCCAGTAGTCCTCCAGCGCGTCCTCGCGCGGCGCATCGGCCGGGTCGGCGCCCGGCGTGGCGGCCAGCGTGTTCAGGTCCCAGTGGACGCAGACGTCGGGAGTCAGGATCGAGAAGCGCATGTTGGCGAAGCGCTTCATGAAGAAGGGCGCGGTGGCCTCGGTGACCCGGTGCGCCGGCTCGAACCAGGCGACATAGGCCTCGCCGTCGGCGTCCTGCACGAGGCGGAAGCGCACGAAGGCCTTCATCTTGTGGACCGCACGGCTGACGTCGCGGGCGAAGTGACCGGCGCGCGAGATGTCGGCGTCCGACAGGAGGTGCATCAGCTCGGGCGTCTCCTGCAGCCGCCAGAGCAGGCGATAGAGCAGGTCGAACCGCTCGTCCGAGCGGTGCCGGATCACCTGGCCGGCGAGATCGACGAACGGCTTCGGCACCCGAAAGCCCCCCTCCCCTGGCGGCGAGAGGGATGCGGGCGGGGGCGCCGGCTCCGACACGCCGGACGGCGCGCTCCCCTCGTCCGCACGGGGCGGAGCGGGGCTGAAGAGGTCGGTGGCGCCGTCCACGGTCCAGACGACATGCTGGGGTTCCACGCCCTGCTGGCGGAGCGACCGCGCGGCCGCGCGCCAGCCGTCGAAGTCGGTCTCGTGGTCGAGGCGGACGACGGGCATCAGAAGAGGTCGAGCTGCTGCTGCTGGTCCCGGGCCCCGAGCCCGGCGCGCAGGTCGGCGCGGTCGGCGAGCGCGCCGGGCGACCAGTCCGCCGCGACCAGGAAGGGCTTCAGCTTGCCGAGGTTGCGCGAGAGGCGGCCGATGTCGGCCATCTCCAGGCGCTTGAAGCGGCGCACCCCGAGGATGCGGTCGACCGCCTTCACGCCCAGGCCCGGTACGCGCAGCAGCCGCTCGCGCTCGGCCGTGTTCACGTCGACCGGGAAGTCGCCGCGGTTCTTCAGCGCCCAGCTAAGCTTGGGGTCGATGGCGAGATCGAGGTCCTCGTCCTCGCCGGCGATCTCGGCGCGCTCGAAGCCGTAGAAGCGCATCAGCCAGTCGGCCTGGTAGAGCCGGTGCTCGCGGATCAGCGGCGGGCGGCGCAGGGGCAGGCGCGACGTGGCGTCGGGGATCGGCGAGAAGCCCGAATAGTAGACGCGGCGCAGCCCGTAGGCGCCGTAGAGCCCCTCGGCCCGCTTCAGGATCGCGCCGTCGGCCGCATTGTCGGCGCCCACGATCATCTGGGTGGACTGGCCGGCGGGCGCGAACGTCGGCGGCCGCGCCTTGCGGCCCTTCTCCTTCGAGGCGGCTTCGGAAAGGCGCACCGCCCCCATCGCCTTCCGGATGCCGACCGCGTCCTTTTCGGGCGCCAGCGCGGCCAGGCTCTCGTCCCTGGGCAGCTCGATGTTGATCGACAGGCGGTCGGCGTAGAGGCCGGCCTCCTCGACCAGCCTGGGCGACGCCTCGGGGATCACCTTCAGGTGGATGTAACCGCGGAAGTCGTGGACCTCGCGCAGGGTCCGCGCGACGCGGACGATCTCCTCCATCGTGTAGTCGGCGCTCCTGACGATGCCCGACGAGAGGAAGAGGCCCTCGATGTAGTTGCGCCTGTAGAAGCCCAGCGTGAGGTCGATCACCTCGTCCACGCTGAAGCGGGCGCGGGGCGTGTTCGAGCTGACCCGGTTCACGCAGTAGGCGCAGTCGTAGACGCAGAAGTTGGTCAGCAGGATCTTCAGCAGGCTGATGCAGCGCCCGTCCGGCGCGTAGGCGTGGCAGATGCCCATGCCGCCATCGGTGGACCCCACGCCGCGGCCGCCCATCGAGTCGCGCCGCCGGGAACCGGACGACGCGCAGGAGGCGTCGTACTTGGCGGCGTCGGAGAGGATCGCGAGCTTGCGCTTGAGCGTGAGAGCGGCCATGGGGGACAGAGTATTGTTCTCTTTTTGTTCACGCAAGCGGCGCCATAGCCTTCCTTTCCCGCGTGCGGGAAAGGAAGTTGGCGGCGTCCAACAACTGTTCGAAAGTGCGCCATGAGGCCGCCGTCGAGAGCGGCCCGAGGAGGCGGCTCTTGTTCAAGCGGGTGTTGATCGCCAACCGGGGCGAGATCGCGGTCCGGATCGCGCGGGCGGCGCAGGCGCTGGGGATCGAGACGGTCTCGGTGCATTCGGCGGCCGACGCGCGGGGGCTGCACACCAAGGTCACCACCGAGACGCGCGCGATCGGCGGGCCGGGCGGCGATGCGGTGGCGCCCTATCTCGACATCGAGGCGCTGATCGGGGCGGCGCAGGCGTCGGGGTGCGACGCCGTCCACCCGGGCTATGGCTTCCTGTCGGAGAACGCGGCGTTCGCGCGGCGCTGCCTGGCCGAGGGCCTGACGTTCGTGGGGCCGCCGCCCGAGGCGCTGGAGCTGTTCGGCGACAAGGTGAAGGCGCGCGGGCTGGCCGCGTCGCTGGGCGTGCCGACGGTGGCGGGGAGCGCGGGCGCGCTGGGGTCGCCCGACGAGGCGGCGGAGGCCGCCGGCGCCATCGGCTATCCGGTGATGCTGAAGGCCGCGGCCGGCGGCGGCGGGCGCGGGATGCGCCGCGTGGCCGAGCCGGGCGAGCTGGCCGAGGCGTTCGCGCGCTGCCGGAGCGAGGCGGCGGCGGCGTTCGGCGACGGGTCGGTGTTCCTGGAAAAGCTGGTGGTGCGGCCGCGGCACATCGAGGTGCAGGTGCTGGCCGACGCGAAGGGCGCCCTCGTCCACCTGTGGGAGCGCGACTGTTCGGTGCAACTGCGGAACCAGAAGGTGGTGGAGATCGCGCCGGCGGCGGGGCTGGAGCCGGGCCTGCGGCAGCGGATCCTGGACGACGCGCTGAAGCTGGCGAAGGCCGGCGCCTATGCGAACGCCGGCACCGTGGAGTTCCTGGTGGAGCCCGAGACCGGCGCGCACTTCTTCATCGAGTGCAACCCGCGCATCCAGGTGGAGCACACCGTCACCGAGGAGGTGACCGGCGTCGACCTGGTGGAGACCCAGTTCCGGATCGCGGCGGGCGCGACGCTGGGCGAGCTGGGCCTCGCCGAGACGCCGCCTTCGCGGGGCTATGCGGTGCAGGCGCGGGTGACCGCGGTCGGGACCGGCGCGCTGGACGGCTACAAGGAGCCCGCCGGGCCGGGCGTGCGGGTGGATAGCTGCGGCTATCCGGGCCTGACGCCGCCGCCGCAGTTCGACCCGATGTTCGCCAAGGTGATCGCGCGGTCGAGTTCGGCCGGGACCCTGGCCTCGGCGGTGCAGCGGTGCGGCCGGGCGCTGGCGGAGTTCCATATCGCCGGGCTGCCGACCAATCTCGGACAACTTCAGGCGATCCTGGCCGAGCCGTCGGTGGCGGCGGGCGATGCGCGCACGACGCTGCTGAGCGAAAAGCCGGTGCTGGCCTCGCCCAGCACGATGCTGAAGGCGTCCAACGCCGTGGGCCTGATGGCCAAGGCGACCGGGGCCGGGACGCGGCGCGCCGAGCCGGTCGCCGCGCCCCCTGCCCTGCCCGTGGGCGAAGGCGAGGAGGCGGTCGAGGCGCCGATGGGCGGATCGGTGGTGGCGGTGATGACGACGCCCGACGCGGCGGTGTCGGCGGGCGATCCGCTGCTGGTCATCAGCGCGATGAAGATGGAGACCACGGTCACCGCGCCCTGCGCCGGCGTGGTGGCGCGGATGGCGGCGGTGGAAGCCGGATCGACCGTGGCGCCCGGGCAGATCCTGCTGGCGATCCGGCCCGGCGCGGACACGGGCGGGTCCGTGGCGCGGGCCTACGGCGAGGATACCTGGGCGCCGGCGATGGGCCAGGTGGCGGCGCTGCAGCAGATCGCCCACGACCGCTTCGGGCCCGAGACCCGCGACCCCGGCGTGATCCGGCAGAGGAACCGCCAGAAGCTGACCTGCCGCGAGCGCATCGACCTGCTGCTGGACGGCGGGACGTTCCGCGAGGTGGGCAGCCTGGCGGGCTTCGCCAGCTATGACGCGGACGGCGGCATCGCCGACTTCACGCCCGCGAACCACGTCGGCGGCTGGGGCGCCGTCGACGGGCGGCGTACCATCGTCTGCGCCGACGACTTCACCTCGCGCGGCGGCCACTCGGACGGGGCGATCGGGCAGAAGAGCCGCTATCTCGACGAACTTTCCCTGGAGTTCCGCTGCCCCTCGGTGCGACTGCTGGACGGCTCTTCGGGCGGCGGCAGCGTGGCCTCGATGGTGCCCAAGCAGGAGGCCGGCGAGAGCGCGGCCAAGGAGAGCACGGGCGCGATCCAGGCCGGGCGGCCGCGGGTGTCGGGCG
Source organism: Phenylobacterium sp. (assembly GCF_016793285.1). Classification (GTDB taxonomy): domain Bacteria; phylum Pseudomonadota; class Alphaproteobacteria; order Caulobacterales; family Caulobacteraceae; genus Phenylobacterium. The sequence continues at coordinate 7,476 of NZ_JAEUMO010000116.1, read as the reverse complement.
GCGGCGGCTCGTTCCTGCCGGGGCACCTGGGCTCGGAGATGTACGCGACGCAGCTATCGGCCGTGCCGGTGGTCAACGTGCTGCTGGGCAGCGTGGTGGGCATCGGGGCGGCGAAGGCCGTGCTGGGCCACTTCTCGGTGATGGTGCGCGACATCGCCCAGTTGTTCGTGGCCGGGCCGCCGGTGGTGGCGCACGCCATGGGCTACGAGATCACCAAGGAGGAGCTGGGCGACTGGCGCATCCACTGCCGCAACGGCGCGGTCGACAACCTGGCCGAGACCGAGGCCGAGGCGGTCGAGCAGACCCGGCGGTTCCTGAGCTACCTGCCGCCCAGCGTCTGGGACGCGCCGCCGCGGACCGACTGCGACGACCCCACCGACCGGCGCGAGGAGGAGCTGTTCACGATCGTGCCGCGCAAGCGGACCACGACCTTCGACATGCGCCGCGCCATCCGGCTGATGGCCGACAAGGGCAGCTTCTTCGAGATCGGGCCGCTGTGGGGCGCCGACCAGATCACGGGGCTGGCGCGGTTCGACGGCATCCCGGTGGGGATCATGGCGTCGGACAGCCGCCACGAGAACGGCGGGGCGCTGACGGCGGACGGCTGCGACAAGCTGAAGAGGCTGTCGGACCTCTGCGACCTCTTCCACCTGCCGATCGTGAACCTGGTGGACAACCCGGGCTTCGCGGTGGGCGTGGAGCACGAGATGGCGGCCACGATCCGCAAGGGCGGGGAGTGGATGATCGCCTTCAGCCAGGTGAGCGTGCCGATCTTCACCGTGATCGTGCGGCGCAGCTTCGGCGTGGCCGGCAACAACTATGCGACGCCCAAGGCGGCGGCCTCGGCGCGGGTGGTGTGGCCGGCGGCCGACGTCGGCGGCATCCCGCCCGAGGGCGGCATCGAGGCCGCCTACAAGCGCCAGCTCGCCGAGGCGGCGGACCCGGCGGCGCTGCGCGCCGAGATCGAGGCGCGGATCGAGAGCGTGCGCGGGCCGGTGGGGCCGCTGAACCGCTTCCAGATGGAGGAGATGATCGACCCGCGCGACACCCGCCGGTGGATCTGCGAGTGGGCGGAGAACGCCTGGCGCATCGTCACCCAGCCCGGCCGGTTGCAGCCGCGGCCGCTGGGCTGGAGACCCTAGGCCGCGAAGGCGGCGCGTTCCGATTCGGGGCACCGCGGAAGACGCGGAAGGGCGCGGAAGGCGCCGGCGCTGTTTCCGCGTGATTCCGCGTCTTCCGCGGTTCCAAAAAAGGAGCCTCCGCTGGCGCGGAGGCTCGAGTCGGCTTGGGTTCGGTGGTCAGGGCGCGGCGGGTTTCGCGGCGGCGGCCCTGGCGGCTTCGGCTTCCTGGACGCGGGCGCCCTGGAGGATGTTGGGGAGCGAGTAGTTCCCTTCGTGGCAGGCATACTCGTAGATCGGGCCGGGCGCGGTGCGGAACGGCATCTCGCCGCGCCAGGGCCTGGAGAACGTGACCGGGTCGACGACGGTGAACTCGTAGAGGAACATGTCCTTCGCCTTGCGGGTGAAGCGCTCGATCACCTTGGCCTGGGCTGAGTAGGCGAAGCCGCCGGTCAGGCCGCCGACGTAGGCGCCCTTGGGGTTCAGGTTCGTCGTCTCGACCACCAGGGTGTCGCCCTCCCACCAGCCGATGGAGTCGCCCATCCAGGGCGCGATCGCCGGCGACGGGCGCCTGTGGTCGGTCAGGCGGATGATGCGCACGTCGTGGTTCATCTCGACGTAGATGGCGACGTGGTCGCGGGTCTGGACGATCTGGTAGTGGCTGTTGAAGCCGCCGTTCATCATCGGCGGGCCCTCGATCAGGCCGATGGAGGTGAGGCAGCGCTCCTCGTTGGGGCGCGCTTCGGGATCGGCGTAGCCCTTGGACTTTTCGGCAGCCGCCGTGGCCGCCTGGCCGGCCGCGGTGAGCGGCGGCTTGCCGTCGGCGGGCTCGACGATCCAGGACGAGCGGGGCTGGCCGTCGATGCGGGCGAGCTTCAGGTCCATTTCCAGGATGTCGGCCTGGGGGGCGGACTTCACCGGCGGCGGCGCCGGCAGGTCGGGGTCGACCCGGTCGGCCAGCAGGTCGCCGGCCATCTGCCGGAAGCCCGCCAGCATCGTCGCCTCCTCCTGGGGCGTGGCGATCAGGCCCTTGAAGATGGGCGGCCGCACCAGCCAGGTGAGCGAGGTGTTGGTCCACACGCCCTGGAAGTCGGGCTGGCCGAACTTCGTCCGCGGGACCTTGTAGGCGTCGGCGGCCCGCGCGGCGCTGCCGGCGCCGGCGGCGAGGGCCAGGGCGAAGAAGAGAAGCGTGAGCTTGCGCATGGCGGTGTTGTGCGGCGAAGGGGGTCACGCAGCCATGACGCGGCGACTCAGACGCTTGATCGTGGGTGACAGGCGCAGGCCGCGAAGCGGCGCCGTCCGATTCAAGAAACCGCGGAAAGGCGCGGAAGGCGCCGGCGCGATTTCTGCGTTGTTCCGCGTATTCCGCGGTTCGAAAAAGGGAATCCGCTCCGCGGTCGATCAGCGGGCGGGGCGGACTTCGACGTCGCGGGCGGCGACCGCTTCGCCGCACTCGGAACAGGTCTGGACGACGTGGAAGTCGCAGCCGCAGGCCTTGTGGCGGTGGATGAGCGGCGGGCCCGCCTCGCCGGCGCAGTGGACGTCGCCCCAGCGGACGATGGCCATGACGACGGGGTGCAGGGCCAGGCCCTTGTCGGTCAGGCGGTACTCGTGGCGGACGGGGCGGTCCTGGTAGGCTTCGCGGCGGAGCACGCCCTCGTCGACGAGGGTCTTCAGCCGCTCGGCGATGATGCTGCGCGAGATACCGAGCCGGCGCTCGAAATCCTCGAACCGGCGCACGCCCAGGAACAGGTCGCGCAGGATCATCAGCGTCCAGCGGTCGCCGATCACCGCGACGGTGCGGGCGACGGAGCAGTCCTGTTCGGCGAGGTCGGTCCAGCGCATGAGCGGATTCTCCCATTGACTGGGTTCGGATTCAAGACGAAGTTCATTCGGAATTCGAACGGAGTGGCGGAATGACCACCGGCGTGTGTCTGGTCGTAGGGGTCGGCGACGGTCTGGGGGCGGCCATCGCCAAGGCGTTCGCCGCCGAGGGCCTGGCGGTCTGCATGACGCGCCGGCCGCGCAACCTCGACGAGCTGGAGCGCATCGCCGGCGAGATCCGGGCCGCCGGGGGCGTGGCTCATGCCTATGGCGTCGACGCCCGCGAGGAGGACCAGATGGTCGCCCTCTTCGAGACCATCGAGCGCGAAGTGGGGCCGCTGGAGGCGGTGGTCTTCAACATCGGCGCGAACGTGCGGTTCGGCATCCGCGAGACGACGGCGCGGGTCTTCACCAAGGTCTGGGAGATGGCCTGTTTCGCGGGCTTCCTGGCCGGGCGCGAGGCGGCCAGGCACATGGTCCCGCGCGGCCGCGGCACCATCCTCTTCACCGGCGCGACGGCCAGCGTGCGCGGGCGCGACGGCTTCGCGGCCTTCGCGGCGGCCAAGCACGGGCTGCGCGCGGTGGCGCAGAGCATGGCGCGCGAGCTGGGGCCCGAGGGCATCCACGTCGGCCACGTCGTGATCGACGGCGGCATCGACGGCGTCTTCATCCGCGGCATGCGGCCGAACGCCGAGGACCTGCTGGCGCAGGGCGCGATCCTGCGGCCCGAGGAGATCGCCCAGAGCTACGTCGCCCTGCACCGGCAGGGCCGCTCGGCCTGGACCCACGAACTGGACGTCCGCCCCTGGAAGGAGAGCTGGTGATGGCTTCGACGGTCGACTTCATCTTCGATTTCGGGAGCCCGAACGGCTACCTCTCGTGGAAGGTCCTGCCCGGCATGGCCGCGCGGAAGGGCGCCGCGGTGAACGTGATCCCCTGCCTGCTGGGCGGCATCTTCAAGGCCACCAACAACCGCTCGCCCATGGAGGCGTTCGGCGAGGTGAAGGGCAAGCTCGCCTACGAGAGCCTGGAGACCCAGCGCTACGTGAAGAAGCACGGGCTCTCGGCCTTCCGGATGAACCCGCACTTCCCGGTCAACACGCTCCTGATCATGCGCGGCCTGGTGGCGGCGAAGCGGATGGGCGTCGGCGACCGCTACCTGGAGACCGTGCTCTCGGCCATGTGGGAGCGCGGGCTGAAGATGGACGATCCCGAGGTGGTGAAGGCGACGCTGGACGCCGCCGGCCTCGACGGCGCGGCGATCGTCGCGGCCACGCAGGATCCCGAGGTGAAGGCCGAGCTGGTCGCCAACACCGAGGCGGCGGTCGCGCGCGGCGTCTTCGGGATCCCCACCTTCTTCGTCGGCGACGAGATGTTCTTCGGCAAGGACCGGCTGGGCCAGGTCGAAGAGGCGCTCTGAGGTCGCGCCGCACGCGGTTCGGCCTATAGTGGCGACGAAGCGGCCTGACCGGAGGCCGCGGAGTCCCGCATGAGCACGCCCGCCCCCGCCCCCGCCGACGTCGACGTCGAGCCGAACGCCCCGGACGCGTTCGAGGACCCGCAGGCGGGCTGGGCGAACGACGACATCCTCTTCACGAAGCCCGCCCGCGACGCCCTGCGCGCGCGCCATCCGACGGCGCTGCGCGTGCTGGACTGGCCGGAACTGCGGGCCCTCTTCGGCAAGCACGAGGCGCCGGCCAACCGCCACGGGCGCGCCGACCGCCGCTTCGGCATGGTCTCGGTGGCCGCCGCGGTGGGCGGGCTGATCCTGGCCGGGTTCGCGCCGCTGGGGGCGGGCGTCGCGCAGCAGGCGATGGGCGGCCTCGCGCTCGCGCTCTGCCTGGGCGGCGCGGGGCTGGCGCTGTTCCACTGGCTGGGCGCCGACTCGCGCGCCCGCTGGCTCGGCCACCGCTACTGGACCGAGCAGGCGCGCGGCCTCTACTTCCAGACCCTCATCAACAACCTCGACCTCGTGGCGCGCGCGATGTCCGACGACCAGGCGCTGGCGGAGTGGAAGGTGGCGCGCGCCCGCGCACTGGCGGCGCTGCCGGCGCCCGAGGTGATGCCGGCGCAGCTCGGCCGGCTGGCCGGCGAGCCCACCGACGACGAGGCCTGGATCGTCCGGGAGTGGACCGCCTCGCCCGCCCCGCCGCCGACCTCCGAAGAGCTCGCCCTGCTGCTCGAGCTCCTGCGGCGCAACCGGTTCGGCATCCAGCTCGCCTACACGGAGGGCAAGCTCGGCGACTCGCTGCGCGCGCCGCGGCGCCGCTCCGAAGCGATCCGCGTGGGCAGCGACATCCTGCCGGTCGTCGCCGTGGTGGCCGCGGCGTTCGCGGGCGGGCTGATGGCCTGGGGCCTGCCGGCGTCCGACCCGGCGATCCGGATCCTGCTGGGCCTGGCGACCAGCGGGACGGCGCTCGCGCTCGGCCTGCGGCTCATCAACGACAGCCTGCTGCTGACCGACGACGCCGGCCGCTACGCCTGGTACTCGGCCGCCGTGCTGCAGGCCCGCGCGCGCTTCGACGCCGGCGGCCTGAGCGAGAAGATCGCCGCCCTGCGCGACATGGAGGTCGTCGCCTACCGCGACCTCCGCGCCTTCGTGGCGGCGCACTGGCGCGCGCGCTACGTGCTTTAGACGGCGGGACGATGCTGCAAACCCTGATCGACGGCCGCAGTTACGGGCGGGAGGCGGTCCACGCCTGGGAAGACCGGCGCATGGCGGCCGTCCGCCGCCGGCTGGGCCTTCCATCATCTTCGGCGAACCGGGACGATCAGCGGCGCGAGCTGGTGGAGCACAAGCTCTCGCTCGGGCACGACGCGCTGCGGCGACGGATCGGCGCTGGGTTATGGTTGTCCGAGCAGGTGGCCCGGATCAGCGTCGCCACGTCCGGTAAGGCGCGCCGGTTCAGCGTCTGCGAAATCCACGTCGCCGAAGGCTCGGCCGAAGCGTTCGCCCGATGGTTCCAGGCGCGCAACGATCTCGACGACGAGACCGCGATGATCGCCGCCTGTCCGGACCACTACATCATTTCCCGCGACGCGAGGGGACGTCAGGTCGTTGTCGAAACCACCGGCGGCTCGCCCCTGCCCTCCGAGTTCACGGTCGACTACAGCGACGTCTCGAGCCTGCGCACGCCGCCCGATCCCGCCTTCCCGCATCAAGTGGCCGGTGTCGCGCGCTTGGGTGACGGGCTGGCCATCGGCGGCGTGCGCCACCAGTTCCGGGATGACGGCGGCGGCTTCGTCGCGCGGCTGACGGTCGAGTTTCCCGCCGCGATGCCTGGGCACATGATCGCCCAGCACCGCTGGCACCTGGCCGTCGAGTTCTCGAACTGGATCGAGGCCGCCGCGCGATGACCGCCGAGCCATCCGCAGCCCGGGGGCTAAAGGTCTCCGGCGCGGACCAGTTCGGCGACCTTGGACGCCAGCCGGGTCTGCCAGCCGCGGCCGCTGGCGCGCAGGCGCTGGAGGATCTCCGCGTCGAGGCGCAGAGTCACCGGCGCCTTGGGCGCCTCTACCGCCGGGCGTCCGGGCTTGCGCCGGACCTTCTCCATGAACGCCGGCCCCATGACCTCCGCCGCAGGGCGTGCGCGTCGGAAGAACTCCTCCGTCCATTCGGGGTTCTCGTCGAAGTCCGCCGGCGGCGGCGGCCTATCGTGTTTCTCGGGCATAAAACAAAGCCTCTCGGCGGCTGGCTGTACGAAGGGAGATGGCGCGGATGATGTCGTCATCCACGTCAACGAAGACGAGACTGAACAACCGATCCTCGATGAACCCGATCGCGACCCAGCGAACCTCGTCGTAGGCGAAACGATCATCCTCGAAGATCAGGGCCGTCCCGAAGTCGAGCGCGGACGCAAGGGCCAAGCTTACGCCATGCTTAGCGATATTGGCCTGGTCCTTGGCGGCGTCGAACTCGACATCCATGAATTATTGTACATACAATAAATATTGTAGGCAAGCGTTTCGTACCGGCGCCGCCCCGGACAGTCAGAACCGTCGCCGCCGCGCGTCGCGGAGGATCTCCGCGGCGGCGTTGTGGCCGGGTGCGCCGGTGACGCCGCCACCCGGGTGCGTGCCCGAGCCGCACTGGTAGAGGCCGAGGATCGGGCTGCGGTAGTCGCCCGCGCCCAGCACCGGGCGGGCGGAGAACAACTGATCCAGGCTGAGGCGGCCGTGCATGATGTCGCCGGCCACGAGGCCGAAGGTGCGTTCGAGGTCGAGCGGCGAGAGCACCTGGCGGCCCAGCACCGACTTGGCGAACCCCGGCGCGTGCCTGTCGACCGTGGCGACCATCAGATCGGCGACCTCCTCGCGATGGTCGTCCCACGAGCGGCCGCCGGGCAGCTCCGGCGCGACGTGCTGGCAGAACAGGCTGGCGACGTGCCGGCCGGCCGGCGCGAGGCTGTCGTCCAGGGTGGACGGGATCAGCATCTCGACGATGGGCTCCTTCGACCAGCCGTGCTCGCGGGCGTCGACGAAGGCGCGGTCCATGTAGGCCATGGTCGGCGCGACGATGATGCCGCCGGTCATG
>NZ_JAEUMO010000086.1 GCF_016793285.1 Phenylobacterium sp. | reverse complement strand
GGCGATGCTCCTCGATCGCCTTCTGCGGGTCCGACGCCATGTCGGACGCGGCCTGGCCGGAGCCATGCGTGAAGGCACGCTTCTTCTGGTCCTCGTCATGCTTGCGGGTGTGCATTGGGCGCTCCTCAAACGGTCCGCAGCATAACGCCGAGCGAGGGTCCGGGTTGCCCTGGCATGGCAGCGTGCGATGGCGGAGCACGTCGGCGCCCGGCGCGTCGGCGCGTCACCCCTTCTTCGGGCCGGAAAGCAGCAGTTGGCCCTCCTCGCGCAGGCGGCCCTTCACCTTGCCCGCGATCATCGCGAAGATGCCCGGCAGGTTCACCTCCAGGCGCACGTCGCGCTCGTCCACGCCGATGCTTCCGGTGACCGTCTGACCGATGGCGTCCAGCGAGAAGCGCATCGTGTCCCCGTCCCAGCGCTGCCTCAGCTCGCCCACCGCCCCGATATGGCTGGTCAGGCGGCCGACACCCTCCTCGATGCGCCGTCGCGCCTCGACGCGGCCCAGTTGCCGACACCCTCCTCGATGCGCCGTCGCGCCTCGACGCGGCCCAGTTCATGCGGAATCGAGACGACGACGGGCTTGCTCATCCTTGCCAAACGACGAAGCCCGTGGCGGGGGTTCCCGCGCCGAGGTTCGCGCCATAGGTTCGGGTCGAATGGAACCCGACCGCAGCCTCCTTGGCCAGGGCCCCTATCCGACGACCGGCCCCCTCGCGGTGCTGGCGCGCGCGGGCTTCCTGGCCGCCGCGGCCGCCGTCGTCCTGGCGGTCGTCCTGCCTCCCCGCTACGTGCCCGACTTCGTGCGTTCGACCTACCTGCAGCACTTCGCAGCCTACTATGTCCTGAGCCTGCTCGGCCTCGCCGCCTCCGCACGGACCCGGATCAGCGTTGTCGCCCTGCGCGTCGTGGTCTTCGCGACGGCCATGGAAAGCTTCCATCTGCTCACCGGCGCGCGCGTGCGCCCCCTCATCGACAACTGGGTCGCCGACATGGGCGGGCTGGCCGCAGCGCTCGCCCCGATCGCGGTGGCCCGGTTCCGCAGACGCTTCGAACGTCCGCCCGAGGCCAGAGCCTAGAGGAACATCCAGCGGCGGTGTTCGCGCAGGCGCAGATTGTTCTGCACGTTGCGCACGCCGTCGATGTCGGCGATGTCCTCGATCCGGCGCTTGTCGTCCTTGCGGCGCACCGTGCCGTCGAGGAAGACCTCGCGGTCGCGCACCTCGACCCGGACGTCGCGCAGGTCGACCCGGCGGTCCCGATCCAGCCGCTCCATGATCACCGCCCAGAGGACGCCGTCCGAAGGCCCGTCGCGGCGGGCGCGGCGCGGCTCGTGGTCCCAGGCGTCGCGGCGGGCGCCGTCGTAGTACGGGCCGCCTTCGTCGTCGAAACGGCGCGACTCGTCGTGGGCACGGTAGCCGGTCCGGTTCACCGGGTCGTAGCCGTAGAGGTTGGAGTAGTCGGCCTGGCCGTAGTCGTCGTGGTCGCGGTCGTCCCGGTCCCGCAGGCGACGCAGCCGATCGGCCTCCAGGTCACGCCAGTCTTCCCGCGCCATGGCCGTCTCCTTGAATCTGCCGGTTCTCGAGGTCTTCGGGAAACCTTCGCCTTGCCCTTCGGTTCCAGAGCGCAAGGATGGGACGCGCCCGATTCCCGCGAAGACGAGCGAAGCTGTGCCGAGCCTCGACCCCGCCACGCCGGCCGACCGCCTTCCCCAGGACGTGGAGGAGGAACTGGCCGCCGCCCTGCCGGAGACGCAGGGCTCGCGGTTCGGTCGGTTCCTGACGGGCGCGGTCTGGCACTTCGTCGCCGTGCTGCTGCTGGCGGTCGCCGCGTTCATCCTGTGGCGCGAGTTCCACGAGCTCAGCCCTGCGGACCTGCTGAACGCGATCCGGGCGTGGGGCTGGGATTCGACCCTGCTGGCCATCGGCTTCTCGGCCATGAGCTTCCTGTTGATGGGGGTCGTCGAACTGATGGGCCTGCGCTGGGCGGGCGCCAGGATCGGGGCCGGATCGGCGCTGGCGGGCGGCTTCATCGCCTGCGCCATCTCGCACAGCCTGGGCGCCAACCTGCTCGTCGCCGGCGCCGTTCGGGCGCGGTTCTACGCCAAGCACGGGATCACCCTGCGCGAAGTGGCGGCGGCCACCCTCTTCAACAGCTTCACCTTCGCGGTGGGGATCTCGACGCTGGCCGGGGTGAGCCTGCTGCTGGCGGGCAGCCGCGAGATCGCGGAGGTCAGCCGCATCGCCAACCCCGTCGCCGACGCGATGGGCGGAATGCTCGTGGCCGGCGTGACGGGCTACATCGTGCTCTGCGCCGTGCTGCACCGGCCCCTGCGGTTCTTCGGCCACTCGGTGAAGCTGCCTTCGTGGCGCACCGCGCTGGCGCAGCTCGCCATCGGCACGGTCGACAACGCGGTGGCCGCCGCGATCCTGTGGATCCTGATCCCGGCGGGCGCGATCAGCTACTTCACCTTCGTCGGCGCCTATGCGCCGTCGGTGATCGTGGGGCTCATCTCGCATGTGCCCGGCGGGGTCGGCGTGTTCGAAGGCACGATTTCCGCGCTGACCAGAGGCCTGAGCCCCGCGGCGCTGGCGGCCGCGTTCCTGGGCTACCGCCTCTTCTTCTTCCTGATCCCGCTGATGATCGCCGGCGTCGCCCTCGCCGCCGACACGGTCCGCGAGCGGACCCGACCGCCGAAAAACGCGCGTTCCTGAAAAAATTCTACTGCTGGATGCATCCGCTGCATCCGGGCCGCATCCGCCCACGTAACTGCGCTGTCCGCGCATCTCCCACACACACGGACAAAAACGCGGCGGCGGCCCTGTTCCCCGACAACCACCGCCGTACGCCCCGGTCCCCCGCCTCCCGTCGCGGGGACCGGGGCGACCCTTATCGGGCGCTTATCGGGGCTTCGCAAACACGCTACTGGTCGCCGGATGAGCCGTCCTCTCGCCGTCTTCGCCTACGACTTCGACGGCACGCTGGCGCCGGGCAACATGCAGGAACACGCCTTCATCCCAGACGAACTGGGCATGAAGCACGCCGACTTCTGGGCCGAGACCGCGCGGCTCGCACAGGAACAGCGGGGCGACGGCATCCTGGCGTACATGCACCTCATGCTGGCCAAGGCCCATGAGAAGGGCCTCGAACTCACCCTCGACAGTTGGCGCCGCCGCGGCGCGAACCTGCGGCTGTTCCCCGGGGTCGAGGACTGGTTCGCCCGGCAGAACGCGCGGGCCGAGGCCCTGGGCCTCGACCTCAGGCATTTCATCATCTCGTCCGGCAACCGTGAGTTGATCGAGGGATCGCCGATCGCCCACGAGTTCGAGCGGATCTACGCCTCGGCCTTCCTCTTCAACGATCGGCAGGAGGCCGTCGGGCCGGCGCTGGCCATCAACTATACGGGCAAGACCCAGTACCTCTTCCGCATCAACAAATGGACCCTGAACGAATGGGACAACGACGCGATCAACGCCGTCCAGATCGCGCGTGACCGGCCCGTCCCGTTCGACCGCATCGCCTTCTTCGGCGACGGCCTGACCGACATCCCGGTGATGCGGGTGATGACCGACCACGGCGGCCACCCGGTGGCGGTCTACGATCCCGAGAAACCGTACACCGAGGCCGCCGCCGCGAAGCTGCTGGCCGACGGCCGCTCGCGCCTGGCCGCCGGCGGCGACTACCGCGACGGCTCGAAGCTCGACGAACTCGCCGACGAGATCCTTCGCGAAATGGCGCGTGGCGTGACCACGAACCTGTTCGCATAGGGCTCCGGCCGATGCTCCGCCCCGTGTCGCCGGCGACTGCGCTGTGTTGCTGCCCCGCGAGTTGGGCCTTCGGGGCGCGGCGGGGCCTGCGCGCGGGGCGCCTTCCCTACCGCTCGTCGTAGAGCCGGCGCAGCACCGCGGGCGTCAGGCCCGGCAGGTCCTCGGAGATCAGCCCGGGCCCGTGCAGGTCGGCCGCCTCAGCATGGATCCAGGCGGCGGCGCAGGCGGCCTCGAAGCTCTCCATGCCCTGGCTGACCAGCCCCCCGATGAACCCCGCCAGCACGTCGCCCGAGCCGGCGGTGGCGAGCCAGGGCGAGCCGTTGACGTTGACGGCCGCGCGCCCGTCCGGCGCGGCGATGACGGTGTCGGGCCCCTTCAACAGGACGACGGCCCCGGCCTTCTCGGCCGCCTTGCGCGCGGCGGCGATCCGCTCCGGCGAGGACTTCAGCAGGCCCGGGAACAGCCGCTCGAACTCGCCGGCGTGCGGCGTCAGGACGTCGTCGCGGTCGAGCACCGAGAACAGCTCCTCCGGATCGTCGCGAAAGACGGTGATAGCGTCGGCGTCGATGACGAGGGCCGCGCCGGTGCGCGCGAGCGCCAGCACGTTCAGCAGCGTCGTCTCGGTGATCCCGGCGGCGGGTCCGATCACGGCGGCGTCGGCGATGTCGGCGGCCTGCTCCAGCTCCAGGTCGGTGGCGAACGGCTTCAGCATCACCGCCTCGAGGTGGGCGGCGTTGGCGGCGAGCGCGTCCTCGTCGGCGTAGATCGTCACCAGGCCCGCGCCGATGCGCAGTCCGGCGCGGGCAGCGAGACGCGCGGCGCCCGTGCTCCAGGCGTCACCGGAGATGACGATCAGGCGGCCGCGGGCATGCTTGTGCGACGACGCCGTCGGCCAGGGGAAGCCCGGCAGCCACGCCTCGGGCCCGTTCTCGATGAGCTGCGACGGCGTCTCGCCCAGGCCGATGTCGGCGAC
>NZ_JAEUMO010000268.1 GCF_016793285.1 Phenylobacterium sp. | reverse complement strand
AACAAGCGCCGGATCCGCTCCGGAAACCGGCTTGCGAGCCACGCCCCCCCCCCCCCCGATCTCGATTCAACCTGAAGCTATCGCGACCGCGAAGCTCAATTGCAAGGATCACTTCACCGGGCGCACTAATCGACGGTGACTGAAACCTACCGAATTCGCGTTCGGATGTCAAGAACAAACTACGAACATTCTACACCAGGAAGTCCAGCGCCACCTTCAGCAGCCCCTCCAGCTTCGCCGCGTCGCGGTCCACGCCGCCGGCGGCTTCGCGCGGGGTCTTCTCCTCGCCGCAGATCAGGTCGCAGGCGGCGATCAGGTCGGGCTGGCGCTTCAGCCGCGCGCGCAGCTCGGCCAGCTTCATCCGCGCGATCTCGGTCCCCTCGCCCCGCGCGATCACCTCGGCCAGCGACGGCGCCATGAACGCGCCGCGCACCTCCTGGCCGAGCGTCGAGGGGATCGCCTTCTCCAGCTTCACCCGCCGGTAGGCCCAGCCATAGTGCTCGCCGGCCGCCCGCGCCGGGGCGCCGATGCGGCCCTTGGCCTCCAGCCACTCCAGCCCGGTCTGGCGCCGGTAGGGCTGCAGGCGCACCCGCTTCCTGGTGACGGTCGGCTCGGCGATGGCGGCGCCGCGGGCCCGCGAAAGCGCCACCGTCTCGGCCACGCCGGCCGCCACCGCCTGCGCGTGCTCGCGCGCCTTGCGCTGCCGCGCCTCCCGCACCAGCCGCTCGCGCGCGACCGCCTCGGGGCTCAGGTTCTTGCGCCGGCTCATCTCGCCTCGCGTCCTGCGCGCGCCACCACCGCGTCGGCCAGGCGGTAGACCGCCTCCGACGCCTCGGCCTCGCCCTCGATCACCACGATGCCCGCGGCCGCGTGGGCCAGCAGTTCGCGCAGGAACCGCGCCCGCTCGCCCGGCTTGCGGCGGCTGAGCGCGCCGGCGACCAGCGCCGCGGCCCCGTCCGGGCCGCCCGTCCCCGGCCCGCTCATCGCGGCGTCATCGCCGGATAGCCGCCCGCGGCGCGCACCGCCTCGACGTGGGCGGCGTGCCGCGCGAACCGCGGCCGCCCCCCGACGCCGCCCCTGCCCGGCCGGACGACGCGAAAAACCGCCTCCGGCATCGACCCACGTCCGGAACTGACGCCGATCTCTGCGCACGCTCGGACCTGTGACGCCCCGCCGTGGCGGAGGACGGAATAGCTCTCTCGGTCTGTATGTTCCATGCGGTGAAATGTATGAAATCTACAGGATTTGCGCAAGTCCATTCTGTATGTTACCCACAGTCATGGACGACGGACGCGCCCAGCGGCTGCGGCAGGCCCGGCAGGACCGCGGCTACGACACCGCCGCCGCGGCGGCCGACGCCTTCGGCTGGAGCCGCAACACCTACGCGTCGAACGAGAACGGCAACGCGCCCTTCTCCTACCGCCGCGCCAAGGAGTACGCCGCCGCCTTCGGGGTCAGCGCGGAATGGCTCTACGACGCGGCCGGGCCGATGCAGGGCGCGGCGGCCGAGGGGCTGGTCCCGGTGATCGGCCACGTCGGCGCCAATCCGGACGGCACGGTGCTCTACGCCCTCGGGCAGGCGCCCGCCGAGCTCACGCCCGTCCCGCCCGGCGGCACGGAGCAGGCGCGCGCGCTGCGGGTCGTCGGCCATTCCATGCGCGGCCTCGCCGACGACGGCGCGCTGATCTACTTCGAGGACCAGCGCACCGCGCCGACGCCCGACATGCTGGGCCAGGTGGTCGTGCTCGAGACCGACACCGACGAGGTGCTGGTCAAGCGGCTGCTGCGCGGCTCGCGCGGCGGCGTCTACGACCTCGAGAGCATCGCCGGGCCCATGCGCCA